>JAYUDV010000140.1:0-12800 GCA_043739565.1 Chloracidobacterium sp. | reverse complement strand
TGCCACCGTTGATGTCACCTTTATACCGCTCGAAGACACGCGGTCAGTGTCGTTTGAACTCAACGGTTCGCTCAAGGTCGACAGCATATCACGGCAGGACAGGACGGCAGGTACAGTGCCGGTGGCCAAAACGCCCGTAAAATCAGCTCAGGCCAATCCGGTAACATTTGTTCAGGATCAGACGAACAGCACCGATCTCGGCCCTCACGTCCGTATCGACCTCGGCGAATCTGTCGTCAAGGGCACGCCCGTCACTCTTCGATTCAAATACAGCGGCGTCCTCGATTTGCCGGCCGGTGGCCCGCTTCTCAACAAAAGGCTGGCTTATATTGGCGACAGTCAGGGCTATCTGATGTACGCCGCCCGATGGTTTCCGTTTCACGATTACGCGGCGGACCCCGCAGCGTCTGATATAAGTATCTCGCTCCCTGCCGGCCTTCAACTCGCGGGCTTTAGCGAGGCACCTATCTCGAATGTTGGCGGGAAATATCGTTTTATTCAATCCACGCCCGGCCTTATAGGAAACTTTGCTTACGGAAACTTTGCCCCGAAAACCCTGCGATTCGGTGATAATGAGCTGCAGTTCTACACAAAACCGGGAAATGACGCGAACATTGCCGCGTATGGCGAAACGCTGGGCAAGGCACTCGAGTTTTATACAAAACGTTTTGGGGCGCCGGCGAGCGGCAAGCGCCTGATTGTGGTCCAGATAGACGACGAGAGCCTTGATTTTTACTCGTCGGCGGGGATGCTCTTTATCGCCAACCGGCAGTTTGAAGAGGCCCGCGATGTTACGACCGAAAGGCTCCAACGCGAGGCTGCCTACCAATGGTGGGGGCTGACCGTCGGCTTAAAATCGTTTGACGACGCATGGCTGTCGCAGGGTTTGGCCGAATATAGTGCGTTTACCTTGCGCGAAAGCCGGCTCGACGGCGCAAAACTCGATAACGCTCGTCGTGAGCTGCTCGAAAAATCGCTCACGTTTGAACAGACGGCTTCGCTCTTACGCGCTCCGGCCAACCTCGACGACCAGAGTATCGCCTACCAATACATTATGTATGGAAAAGGCGCGTTTGTTTTTAAGCTGCTCCGCGACACCTTGGGCCCACAGAAATTCGATCAGTTGATGCGTAGCTATCTACAGGAATTTAGAGGCAAGAGCGCGTCGATCGACAATTTTGAAAAGCTCAGCTCAAAGATCGCCGGCCAGAATCTGCGTTATTTCTTTGCCCGCTGGGTCGAGGGTACGGGGGTGCCGGAATTTACGAGTGATTACCTGATCATTAGAACTCGCGGCGGTAAATTTGTAACTCGCGGGACCGTCAAGCAGAATTACGACAATCTCAAACTACCGGTCGATATTCAACTTAAATCCGAGGGCGATGAAGGCTTAAAGACCGTAACGCTCGATGTCGAGGAGGCGAGCGCCGACTTTAACATCGAGTCAACCGGTAAGCCGATAGCGGTCGTGATAGATCCGAGCTATAAAATCCTGCGCATCTCGCCGGACCTCCGTGTTTCCTCGATTGCCCGACGCGGCATCGAACAACTGAAGGAAGGAAATTACGTCGAGGCGCAGGCCCAATTTGAGGCTGCGCTAAAGCTCGACCGGTCTAATTCGTGGATCTATTACCACCTCGGCCTGCTGTTTTTGGAGCAGCGAAATTACGACCTTGCGATAGACAATTTCAAGGCTGCGCTTGGCGGCAATCTCAATCCGTCGTGGCTGACAGTCTGGTCGAATATCAAAATGGGCAACGCCTACGACGCAAAGGGCGACCGGACCCGAGCCGTCGCCGCCTACAAGCGGGCGGAGAATCTGGGCGACAATTATGACAACGCCCAGGACTCCGTTAAAAAATACATGGCCGCACCGTACGACCCGTCCGTCAAGCAAACGACTGCGGTAAAGTAATACCTCTACAATTAAAAAAAGGCGAGCGGACTAATCCGTTCGCCTTTTTGTTCCCCTTGTTCCCGCTTGTTAAAAGTTGAACCGAAACCCGAATTGGATCTGGCGGTTTGAGCCGAGGCCCACCGTGCGCCCGACGGTCGATCGGAACAGGCCGAACGTCGATCCAGCTGATCCCTGAGTAAACGCCTGGCCGGGTTGGGCCACGTTCCCCGTACCCGCCGAGTAAGCACCTGTGGTCGTATTAAAGTTCAGGCTCGGTAGAGCGTTGCTGAGCGTTGTCGACGGATTTGCGAAATTCGTCTGGTTAAAGATATTAAAGATCTCCGTCCTGAATTCGAAATTCATCGTCTCTGTAAACCGGAATCGTTTCGCCAGGATCATGTCGACCTGCTTAAAACTCGGGCCCGACAATTCGTTTCGCGGAAAGTTGCCGAAGGTTCCCGGCGTCGGGATCGCAAACGCCGCCGGATTTATGAAATTACGGTCGTTGTTTAAGAACGCATTAGCGCCCGGTATCAGATTTGGCCGGCGAATGTTACGCGAATTACCGCCGCCCGGCGTGTTGACCACCGCGACAAAACCGACCGGGAGGGCCGGAAAGCTGCTTCCTATTGAAGGCAGATTTGCGACAAATCCGTTTGCGAATGTTCCGCCCGCGCCATTTGGGCAGCCGGCCGCCAGTTGGCATTGAATCACGACATCGGGACGCACAACCAGCACCTCGACCGGAACGCCGCTCCGTGCGTTGACGATGCCGCCGACTTCCCAACCGCCAAGTAAGATGTCACCGATTTTTCCAAAATCATATTTCTTGCCCCTGCCGACAGGCAATTCATACAACGCACTGAAATTGAAGCTGTGCCGCACATCAAAATTATTTCGGCCGCGGTCGGCTTCAAAATTATCAAGCTGTGCCGATGTTCTTGCTTCGTTCGAGCCGCCGCTCGTGCCAAAGCTCTTTCCATACGCATATTGCGCATTTGTAGTCAGCCCCGAATTGAAGCTTCGCACGAGTGAAAATTGCAAGGCATTATAGTGGTCATCACCGCCGCTCGTTTTATAATCTACCTCGGCGTAAGGATTTTGAACCGATGTGCCGCTCACGATGCTGAATTGCCGGACGGTATTTATGCCCACCACTTGTCCCGTTACGGGGTCGGTGCGGTTTACGACACCCACCCCCGTGGGTATGTTTGACCCGTTGACGATGGTTGTCTGGCCCGGCAGTATAAGGTTGGCGACGCTTCGCAGAAAAAGATTTCGACCCTGAGTTCCGACATAGGCAACGGTGGAAATAATGTTGTACGGCAATTGCTGCTGCCATGAAAATGTATATGAGTAAATCTTTTCGGGTATTGAATAGCTGTTTGAATAAGCCCGTGGCTGGAAGCTGCGATTGTTGGGGTTGGAGGTGAAGTTGCTGATGATACCCGGGATGTTCGCCGGAAAAGCGAGCAATGCACCGCTCGTAACGGTCGAACTGATGCGGTCGCTTTCGATCGGCTGAATCTGATCCTCGGTTTGTCCAGGTCCGTAATAAATTCCGAAGCCGCCCCGAATGACGGATTTGCCGCCGGCGAAGAACCCGTCGCTGCTTTGATTCGGCGACCAAGTGACCGCGAGACGCGGGCCGAAATTAGTCCTTGACGATTTGAAAGCCTGTTCGGTCGCCGGCCGCAGCGTTCCGGTGTCGATATTAAACAGGATCTGTTGGTTATGAGCTTCGCGAAGCGGCTTATAATACTCGTAACGCAGGCCGTAGCTCAGCGTCAAACCCGGACGGATCTTCCATTCGTCCTGCGCGTAGCCGATATAGTACTCCTGTTTTGCAAGCCGAATACCGCCAGGGCCATTAGTAAATGCGCTCGGAGCACTGACATCACCGAGATATTGGACGGATGTCGGCGTGTTTGCCAGAAAAGCATTGAGATTTGAAAACGTGTAGGTCGTTCCGCCGAGCCGGTCGGTGTATAAACGAACCAGGCGAATTTCACCGCCAAATTTTACATTGTGATTACCGCGCGTCCAGTTCAGACTGTCAATAAAACTGATTGAATACGGTGTGTATGGAGCGCCGCGTCCATTCGTCGCGCTATTAGCGCGAACCAAGCCGCCGGGAATCGATATACCGGACGATGTTCCCTGTCCGGCTATTCCCGTATTTGCGACACTGCCGGAAATGTTCAAAGTGAGATTTGTGAAGTCCAGCCCGTTGACGATCGGAGCCGAACCATTGATTCGCGTTCTTGCGCCGTTGTAGCCGATCTTGAATTCATTGATCAACGAACCTTTTTTGTCAAGAATTGATTGATAACCGAAAACTGCGTTTTGCGGTACGGCCTGAATGCTGACGGCGCGCCCCGATACCCCTTCGGGTGCGATATCCGTTCCTTGATCGCGAAAGAAGCGAAAGTATAGTTTATTGAGGTCATCGACCTGATAATCAAACCGTGCCGCAACAGCCTTTTCATCGGTTTTCTCCAGATCCTGCAGTTGGACGATGTCGAACCCGCTGACGGCTGTGCCGCCCGCTACCACTACAGATTTCGACGAGCGAAAACCCGTAATAAACGGTTGAATTGCGGGGTTAACGGGCGTCCCGGTGGAATTTTGCGGTGTTATCGTGCCCGGGATTATTGCACCCGGCAAAGCTAGGCTTAAGCTGGGAGCAGCCTCGACAAAGTTTAACCCAAACCGTCCGCGATATTGTTCATAGCTGCCGAAAAAGAAGAGTTTGTTTTTGATAATCGCCCCGCCGAGCGAGCCTCCGAATTGGTCAAGCTTAAGGGCGCTCTTTGGAATTCCGGGCGAAGTGTTGTCAAAAAAATTGCGCGAATCGAGTCCCGCCCGACGCAGATATTCAAAGCCGGAGCCGTGAAACTGGTTGCCGCCTGATTTTGTAACGACGCTGATCTGCCCGCCCGTGCCGGTGCCGAACTCGGCAGGGAAATTGCTTGAATCGACACGAAATTCCTGCACGTTTTCAAGACTCGACTGCAATCGAAACGGTGATGGCACCTCGCCGTTCAGATTGCCCGGGCTTGCGTCGATGATCGCCGAACCCTCGACACCGTCGTAGCGCACCACGTTTTGCTGATTGGCGCGGCCGGAGAATCGAATATCGGCAAACGTTCCGCCTCCGCTATTTGTCGCGCCTGGAGCCTGTAGATAAAGCTGCGACAATTGGCGGCCGTTGACGGGCAAGCCCTCGACCTCACGCGGATTTACATTCGCGCTCATGCTGGCCGATGCGGTATTGACGATGTTGTCCTGGCCCGATACAACATCGACCTGCACGGCGACACCCTTAGCCGACAAGACGAGGTTAAGATCGAGCGCCTGACCTACGAGCAGATCGATACCGCCTCTGGTGCTTGTTTCAAAATTGCCGGCCGAGGCCGAGATCTTATATTTTGTCGCTTTTAATGCCAAAATGCTAAATGTTCCATCGTCCTTGGCCGTGACCGTGCGGGCTTCGCCTGTCTGCTCGTTGGTAACGGTGACGGTCGCCCCGGCAACGACGGCGCCGTTGGCGTCCGCCACGCTGCCGCTAATGCGACCCTGATCGGACTGCGCCGATACGCTTATAAATAAAGAAAATATGAGAATAAAGATCGCCGAATTTGTCAGCGCAAATAATTTCGTTTTCATCGTCACTCCTGTGTGAAACTGCTTGTAATCGGATAGGCGGCGGTCTCCCAAAACTCTCGCTGAAAGACCGCCTCTTGGTTCCCTTAAATTTTGTTAATTTCCGTGCGGCAAGAAGCAGATTAGTTGGACGACGTTAACGATGAGTGAATTGGGTGTTAAATGAATGTTAATTCTTAGGTCTTTGCGGAGGCCCGCGCGTAAGCAAGGGGGTAAGCGGACGTTGAATGTTACGCCCTCGACTCAGCGTGCGGGCTTCTGTAGTTCGGTTCGGATCTGGGTGAGAATCTCATAGTATTTCCACTCCGGCGGCGGATTGGTCTCGCCGTGGTGGTCGGGTTTTAGGATGAGGTCACCGGTCGCGAGCAGGACGCGCCTTACCTCGGGGTTTTGATCGACTTTTGCGCGGGTCGCTTCGACTATCAGGCGGTAATGCTCGCCCGGTTTTGCCGAACGGTAGGGAAACCGTTTGCCCTCAAACGTCACCCAGTCGATACCCATCTTCGCCATATTCTCCTCGGCAAGCGTACCCGCCGATTTGGCGTCAAAAGCCGTCATCTGGCCGACCTGCTCGCGGGTAAACTGCCACGTAATGCCGGGAAATTTTGCCCGCGAATCCTTTGGCCCCTCCGGATAAAGCATCATCTGCCAAAAACCTTCGACACTCGCATAGCGGCGTTCGTGAAAGACGAACGGCGTCGCCGCAAAATTGGACAAAAGCCCGAGTTCGTTGCGTTTTGAGAGAATAACCTCGCCGGGCCCCGCTTCCTGCGGCAGTATCTCCCAGTCTGGTTTGTTTGGGTCGTTGATTGGCTCAAACCATTGAAGCGGGTAGACACTAAAGCCGTCATGCATTAAGCCATCTATAGGTCTATTACTCCACTTCTCTATCCCGATAACGAGGAGTGCAGCAATACCAACTACAACTATGAAAGCAACAACCTTCTTCATTATTCGGTGGGCGGCTCCTCGGTTTGAAGCGCGGCGAAGATTTCACTCAACTTATCCAGTTTATCCGCCGGGATGTCTCGGGTCATTTCGGCAACGGATCGGGCGGGCTGGTCGCGTTTGAGCGAGCGGGGGCGTGATCGTCACAAATGATCGTTTTACCTATCATTGTTTTACGCGAAATAACTCCGGATTATATGGTTTGTTCTTATCTTCCAATTTCCCCTTTCGAACAATAGTTTTGTCCATCTTTAGATCTTTTGGCTTCCCGCCACTTCTAATATGCGCTGCGACGACTAACTTCCACGTTGCTTCCATAGAGTTCTGCGGATTTTGTTCTTTTGTAGATTCTTTCTTTTTCATCAGATTATCGTTGTAACAATTTCACGAATACTCCGCTGCAGGTCGCGATCATCGGTAATCGGGGAGCAGATGGCGACTTCGGCGGCGGCGATGGGCGAGATACCTTGGGCGATGAGCTGGGCGGCGTAAATCAGGAGACGCGTTGAGACGCCTTCCTCGAGGCCGTGGCCGCGAAGGTTGCGTACCTTTTGCCCGATTTTGACAAGGTCGGCGGCGGTTTCCATATCGATACCGCCTTCTTTGGCGACGATCTCGGTCTCGGCTTCGGCGTTGGGATAGTCAAACTCCATCGCGACGAAACGCTGCCGGGTGGACTGTTTCAGGTCTTTTAGGATCGACTGATAGCCGGGATTATAGGACACGACGAGCATGAATTCCGGCGGAGCCTCGATCACGGTGCCGCGTTTTTCGATTGGCAATCTCCGCCGGTCGTCTGTCAGTGGATGAATAATGACAACGGTGTCCTTGCGGGCCTCGACGACCTCATCGAGATAGCAGATCGCACCGGCACGAACGGCGGCTGTCAGCGGTCCGTCGTGCCAGACGGTTTCTTCGCCTTCTAGCAAAAACCGTCCGACGAGATCGGTCGACGACAGGTCTTCGTGACAGGCGACGGTGATCAGCGGGCGATCCATGCGATGGGCCATGTATTCGACAAACCGCGTCTTGCCGCAGCCAGTCGGCCCCTTGAGCATCGCGGGCAGTTTCGCCGCATACGCGGCTTCGAACAACTCAACTTCATTCCCCACCGGCAAATAAAACGGCTCGCTGGCGACCTTGTATTTCTCGACTGCTGTTTCCATAAAGATATGATTTTATAATAAAATGCGACGCAGTGTTATCCAACGGGTGTCGATTTAGCTTTGTGACCTCAATGGGGTTCGTTTCGTGACCCTTGTGATAATTTTTTTTTAACATAAAGACCACAAAGTTTTGCACGAAGCGCACGGAGGTTTTTTACCCGATGATCGAAATCCGGCAAGCCGAAACACCGGAACAAATAGAGGCGGCCCGCACTCTATTTCGCGAATACGAAACTTCGCTCGGGCTTGATCTTTGTTTTCAGGGTTTTGAGGACGAGCTGCTCCGACTTCCCGGCAAGTACGCTCTGCCGGATGGACGCCTTTTTCTGGCGTATCAAGACGAGCGGCTCGCGGGCTGTGTCGCTCTCAGAAAGTTCGAAGACGGCATCTGTGAGATGAAACGCTTGTTTGTTCGTGACAAGTTTCGCGGCCAAAAGATCGGCATCGGTTTGATCGAACGCCTGATCGTGACAGCGCGTGAGATCGGCTATGAAAAGCTCCGGCTCGATACACACCCGCCAAAAATGGGAAGAGCCGTGAAATTGTATGAGTCTCACGGCTTCGTGCCCGTGGCGCCGTATTACGACAATCCGCACGATGGCGTTCTTTTTATGGAGCTGACGCTCTAGCGATTACATTCCGCTGCTAAAATTACTCCCGTATGCGTTAGGCGGAGGCGGCGACATATTAAAGTGCTGCTCGATCAGCGGGAAAACCTGCCGGTACGCAAATGCGTTCGCCGCATAGATGATCGGGATCACAAAGAATATGCCGATACACAAGGCCAAAATGCCCAGTAAAGCTATCATAAACTCAAAAATGAATAGAACGATGAGGCCGCCGACATTCGACATAGCAGCTTTTGCGCTGAGCTTCATCGCTTCGACCGGGCCGATGTCGCGTTCGAGAGCGAGCGGGATGGCAAAGAAAAGCAGCACACGCCACGCAATGCCGAATACGATCAAAACCAAAGCGACGATCGCGACTATTACCAGAAGGCCGCTCGCAAGCAACTGCGGGCCACCGGCTTGAAAGAACTGAAAATCTTTATCTTTTCCGCCGGTCAGCCCGATCTGACCGACCTGCACGACAACTCTTAGGATCTGACCGATGATCTCCGGTATCGCCTATAAGGCCGACAACCATCAGCGGCACAAATTTCTCAAACCCCTTAAACATCATTCCAAACTCAACCGGTTCGCCGCGCATTTCGCGTAATAGAACGTAATATACGCCGCCCAGGATGGGGCCCGCGAGAAAAAGACTGACGCACGGAATACAACCGCTGAGGATCATGGCAATCAAAGCGATCCCGAGATACATTCCGTAGTTTTGCTTGACCAGGTTCCACGCGTTGCTTACGCAGTCACCGGCATTGATCGCGCTTGGGTAGAAATCGGTATTTATCATAGTAATGGTGAAGAAGCTATTTTTTGTTGATTGATATTAACTTATTCGGGCGTGTTTGCAAACAAAACCGCTCGAACGTGCCAAAAACAGTTCTTGGCAAATTCGAGCGGTATTTTTTTAACCGACCAAACCTATGGTCTGGGTTTTCGCGGCATTTTCCCATCCATCATCGCGGTTTGATAAACAAATGCTGCGACGATGGTCGCAATCTGTTTCATATCATCGGCCTGAACGCGGTCGAATACGTCCATGTTCGAGTGGTGTGTCCGCGCGTTGTATTCGATCTCGTCCTGAATGAACTGGAAGCCCGGCAATCCGATGCCGTCAAACGATTGGTGGTCGGTACCGCCCGTATTCGATAGCGTTAGCGTGTTTGCGCCCATATCTTTGAACGGTGCAAGCCAGGTGCGGAAAATCGGGCGTACGCCGTCGTTACCCTGCATATAAACGCCGCGGATCTTTCCAGTACCGTTGTCGATATTGAAATACGCGGAGAGCTTGTCATATTCGGGAAGCATTGTCAGCTTTTGCGGTGTCTGGTTCTGACCGCCGCCTCCACCGAACACGGGGGTCGTGCCGTCGCCGAGGTAACCGAAATGTTGCTTTACATAAGCACGAGAGCCGAGCAATCCTTGCTCTTCGCCAGTCCACATGGCGATGCGGACGGTGCGGCGAGGTTTAAGTCCAAGCGTCTGTATGATGCGCATTGCCTCCATCATGACGGCGCAGCCGGCGCCATTGTCGGTTGCGCCGGTTCCCGACTGCCACGAGTCGAGGTGGCCGCCGAGCATAACTACCTCGTCTTTCAAATCGCTGCCGGGAATCTCGGCTACGGTGTTGTAACCGTTAAGGTCCTGGTCCTGATATTCGACCGCGAGATCAACCGTCATCGTAACTTTTTCACCGGCGTCGACCATACGGGCCACGCGGTTAAAGTGTTCGGCGGCGGCACTGACCTGAATGGGGATGTTTGTTCCCTTGTCATAAAGACTTATGCGCGGGTTAGCTGGCGCACCGGCTGTAGGCGGCGGAAGCTGCACCGCTGTCGCCTGTTGGACAAAGATCGTTCCGCCGTCGCCGCGGGCTCCGTCTATCAATATCGCCGCTCCTTCGTCGGACAAAAACCTGAAACGACGAGCATTAAATTGAGCCGTCTGCGCAAAATTTGGGGTGCCGCCCGTACCGCCAGCGGCGCGGCGAATAGTCGCGGGGTCCGGCGCGTCGGCAAGGTCAAGCAGATCCTTTTCCGTCGCGCGTTTTCCCTCGGCTTCGAAATGAGCTTTTACGTCGCGGATCGCACCAACGAGGACGATCTTGCCCCTCAGTTTGCCCTTGTATTGCTCGAGTTCCTCTTCCTTTGTAGCATTGAAATGAACCACTTCGCCGGTATAGGCGGTGGTCCGGTTTGCCGCAGCGGGCGGCGGCGTTTTACCTTTTTTTGCCTTAGGGTCGACCGATGGTGGTGGCAAGATCAAAGTGTCCGTTCCCGGCGACCACGCTTTCGGGTAAGCGATGATCGGAAACGCCGTCGGGCCGTCAACCATCGCGTAAAAACGCTTGAGCGTCCATCCGCGTCCGAACGGGCCCCAGGCTTCGAGGTGCGCATTTTGCATTCCCCATTTGGTCAGCGTGTCGCGCGTCCATTCGTTGCCCCGTTTCATTCCCGGGCTTGCGGTCAGGCGCGGCCCGATCACATCCGAGAGGTAACTAAGCGTTGCCATCACCCGCGAATTTTTAGATCCCTCTTCCCTAATCCTGGCGATCACGTCAGCGGGTGCCTCGTAAACTTTTGGCGCGGTTTGGCCAAAGGCAAAGGTCGGGAGCAGAAAAGCGTAAAGCAAAAATACGCCCAGGATCTTACGTCGTAACATCATTTGTTTCTCCTGAAAATTGAATTGAATCCGTTCGCCCTGGATTTGATTATTTATACCACAGGTGAGCCGGAGTTGTTTCACCTCGGCAAATGCCAATAGCGGCAATTTACAAATCCTTACAGTTCGGGAAATAATTCGAAATTAGACGGTGGACCAGGTAAGAGTAAATGCCGGCGGAACATTTTTTAGTATGAGGGGGCTGCGACGGGTTTTGCCGTAGCGGTTTTTTAGGAATTCGCGGAGCTTGATGGCCGGTGGGAGAAAATATCCGTGAGCATATTGAAAGATGCGAAGCTCACAACCCTCGTTCATAAATTTTTCAATCTCGATAAGTACGCTCTCACTTATCTCCTTGGGCAGCGAAACGAACGGCAAACAACAGACAACGTAGCGAACTTTACCCAAACCGGAATTTTTGTGGATTAAATAAGCTTCTGCGGCATTGCCGCAGACGATATTCATATCATGAAACTTGTTGTGGAGATTTTCGACCAGATCGCGGTCGAGTTCGATGCCAAGATACGCATCTTTGTCAGGAATGACCTCCTGCAAAAACTTTGTGATCGCACCGGTGCCGACACCGAGTTCGAGCACGATATTTTCCTCATCCGGTGAAATGCCCTGCAGCATCGCCGCCGCAAGCTCCGGCGAACTGGGAGCTATCGCACCCACTTTTAGAGGATTCTTTAGAAATGCTTGTAGAAACTGTAGATTCTCGTTCATTAGCGAGTTTCCGACCCGACCGCCTCGGCGGTTTCTGCCCCATTTGTTAAATCGGTGTTATCGACTGCCATTTTATAATCACATTCATCGTTTTGGCAATACCTGACTGTACCGTCTTTCTTTGTGGTCTTTTCGAGAAGGAACGGCGCGCTGCATTTCGGGCAAGATTATTTGACCGGTTTGTCCCAAAATACGCCGTCGCATCCTGGATAGTTCGACCGTCCGAACATTTCCATCATCTACCATTCTTCTTCGCAGTTTTCTTGGCAGATGCCTTTTTAGCTGAAGGCCCCGTCTTCTTTGCAAACGCCCCAGGCAGTTCGGCTTCAATAAGTTTTTTTACCTGTTCCAGCGTTATAGCTGCTGCCTCGTCCGCTGTGGAGCGCGTGCCATCGGCTTTTTTCGGAATTGAAATAATCTTTTTGCCGAATTTGATGATAGGGCCCCAACGGGCATTCTCCACCGATATTTTTTCATCCTCCCAGCGTTGTATGTAACGGTTTGCTTCTTTGCTGGCCTTTGCTTCGATAAGTTCGTTCATCTCGGCTTGGGTCAGATTTGCAAGATCATACCGGCGCGGCACGTTGATGAACATACCGTCCCATTTTATAAAAGGCCCGAAACGTCCCGTTCCTTTTGTGATCGGTTTATTGTCAAACTCACCAACAGGAGCATCCGCCTCCTGTTTAGCTTTTATATAGCCAATCGCTTTTTCCGTGTCCACCGTTCCAAGGTCGGTGCCGCGGGGTATAGAGATAAATTCATCACCCCATTTTACATAAGGCCCGAAGCGGCCAACGCTTACAGACAATTCTTTGCCGTCATAACTGCCCATTGTGTCCTGCAATTTGAACAGGGTCAGCGCTTCTTCAAAGGTTATGGTTTCAATACTCTGTCCCGTGGGGACTTTTGCAAATCTCGGCTTCTCCTCTTCTGTGGCGCTGCCGATCTGTATGATCGGGCCGTAGCGGGCCATGCGGGCGACTACGGGTTTACCGCTTTCAGGGTCGGTGCCCAGTATCCTTTCGCCCTTTACTCGCTCGGCATTTTCGATGGTGTTATCGACATCTTTTTTGAAGGGGCCGTAAAACTCATCGAGCATGTCATTCCACTTCA
>JAYUDV010000139.1:0-30303 GCA_043739565.1 Chloracidobacterium sp. | reverse complement strand
GTCAAAACGCTCGTTACTTTCGGCAAAGGAGCTCCGTTTGCCGCCGCCGTCTCGCGGAGGCGTTTGTAATACTCAATACGGGCCTCAATTGCAGGCGGGCCATAGTTGATGGGCACCTTGGGAACGGTCGTCTTTACGGACGTTGACGGCGCAGCCGGTTTTTTGACGATCGCCCAGCCGGCCTTTTGGAAGGGATCACGCTGGGCCAGGGCATGTGAGAAATTTCCACTGGCGAGCGTGAATGCGGCGGCGATCGCCGATAGGCAAGCGAAGCGTTTAATTGTCATTTTATTGATCATGGCTATATTCTCTGTCTGGAAAAGTTTGTAAAACTGAGTAACGGTCTATTTCGCGGGCGGGGTTTTAGCAGCCGGTGCGGCGCCGGGAGCGGCGGGCTGGACGGGCTTTGCGTTAAGATCGGTCGGGGCTGCGTAATATGCCGTCAGCAAAAACTGCGCGTGGAGCGTCTTGGCCTCAGTCTGCTTGTCGAGTTGATTCAGCTTAAAATCTGTAACCGACACGATTCGCGGCAATTTGGAAATACTCTCGAAAAATGCTCTAAGATTGTTAAAATTGCTGTCAACCTCGACCTCGACCGGCTTTGCCATGATCGAATCCTGCATCGTATCTTCGCGCGGTGCGAATCGCATTACGATCAAGCGGCTGCCATTTGCCGTGTCCTGAAGTCCCTGAAGTACATTGGTGATCTCCCGCTGTTCCGGCAATAGGACCTTTAGCTCCTCATATTCCGACGCCTTGCTTGCGTACAGAGCACGAAACTCATTAATTCGCTGCGTCGCCACGCGTGCAGTCTCATTTTTTGCCTGCAGTTGCGAGATCTGATCGTTGAGAACGATAATCTCGTCACGCGTGTCACTCGTTACGAAATACCGTTCACTCATGAAGAGTAGGCCCGCAATGGCGACGAGGATTATTAGTTGGAAGTACCACTTTAGATTTTTGATTTTCTCTAACATTTTAGTTTCCCTCAATTAGGCTTCGGCCGATTTATTATTTCTTTGCAACCTGGACAGGCTGCGCGGCCTGATTTGGCGCGGCCCCGGTCGTTGAGGCGGCGGTTGGACTTCCGTTGTCAGCGTTCGGCGCCTTGGATGGCGTGTATGAACACTTGATCGTAAAGTTGACGAGCGCGACCTTCGGGGTTTCCCCGGCGGCATTCGGTTTCTGCGGCGCGTTCTGATTCTGCACCTCGGTACGGGCTGTTTCGATATTAAGATTTGAGAAGAGTCCGTTCGAGAATTCCAGGCTGCGCCCAAATTGTGTTACCTGAGACTCATCCGGTGAGTTTCCTTTTAACACCAATCCCTCGCCGGCCTGTTCAACGCTTTCGAGATACAGGCCGGGGACCATTGCGACCCGTTCACGCATCGCGTCCAGTACCGCACTGGGGCCGGCTTGTGAGACACGCAGTTTTTTGATCGCGTCAATTCGGCCGTCGATGTTCTGGATCTTGGCCTCGAGATCTTTCTGCTCGTCGATGACGACCTGGAGCTCGGCTTCGATACGTTTTTGCTCATTGAGTTGACGTTCGGCCTCGGTCTTCGCCATTTGGGTTGAAATAACATCCCAGCCGACCACAGCAGCGAGTAAAACCGCAACCACGACCGACATTAGTATCATGCGCGAGGCCGCGCTTGAGATCTTGCGATCTACGGCCAGAACAGCTCCGCTTTGTCTTTCAGTAACAGAATTGAGTAGATTGATCTTGATCATCTTTATTACACTCCCCTTAAGGCTAATCCGACGGCTACCGCCATTTCAGGCACAATCTCGCTGAGATAGTCTGGGTCAAACTTCTTTGCGTCGACTTTAATGTTGCGGAACGGATCCAGTATCTCAACCGGCAATTCGAGCCGATGTGACAGCTCCTGCGCAAGGCCGGCAAGCTTGGAGCCGCCGCCCGAGATAAGGATCTTTTGCACAACGGTTTCATTGTCCTCGGTCGTCGCCCGGTAAAAATCGAACGTTTTCTGAATCTCCATTGCCACGATCTCGGTCACGTTATTCATAAGCGGCTCAATCGATTTTTCTTCGATCCCATCGACCGCGTCGGCAACGCCGCGCTTGACGGCTTCGGCCTGCTGAAAATTGAGGCCGAGGCTTCGCTGCAAAACATCCGTAAACTGGCTGCCGCCAACGGTTATGTCTCGTGTAAAGAGCGAGCGTGTGCCCTTAACGATATTGACATTCATCGTCGAGGCTCCGATATTGAGCAGCGTCACAACATCATCGTCAGTCGGTTGGTAATTAACTTCGTAGCAGTTTTGCAGGGCAAATGTATCGACGTCGATTATGACGGGCGTTTTGCCGGCGAGCTGGATCGCTTGCTTGATATTGTCTATGCGTTCGCGTTTACACGCGGCGATCAAGACATGGGTCGAGTCAGCAGTCTCACTCGTAATCTGATAATCGAGGCTGACATCCGCCAGGTCATAAGGTATATGTTCCTCTGCGTGCCAATCGATCGATTCTTCGAGCTCCTCGCGGCTCATCGGCGGGAGGACTATATTTTTGAGGATCACCGAATGTCCGCTGACACCGGTCACAACCCTGTCGGCGTTGACCTGATGGTTGCTGCAGACGCTCTGGATCACATCCGAAACGACATTAAGCTCCATGATCTGTCCGTCGATGATCGTGTCACCGGGGAGATTTTCAAAACCGAGGCTGACTAGATTAAGGTTGTTCAACTTGCCCTCAAGCTCGACCATCTTTATCGAACTGGAACCGATGTCCAAACCGGCAACACTCTTCTTTTTACCAAACATTATTTTGCTTGCTCCTTGTCAGCGTCCTTAGCCGGACACTTTCTTTACCGAAAAGTTTCCCTTATATTCCCATCCGAATTTGCGGGTTCTTAATTTTGCGAGGATCGTTTGCCACCAATTTGAAAACCGGAAAGACTTAGTATAGTTCGTTCGACAGGTTAGATTGAGACGTAGCAAGAACACGCATTTTTTCGGATGTTTCGGTCACGATCCGTGATCGATAGAATTGTTTTTCTAAGAAAACTTTGCCGCATTTGGTGGCGATAGGTGTACGACCAATCGGTCAGTACTCTTAAAACTTACAGGAATGTTCAATGTCTGTCAACAGTTTTTTACAATGTTTAACGCAATATGGAAGAAATATATTCAGATTGACCGTTGGGGGCAGGTCAGATTGATCGAAAATTCAAAAGTAAGAAGTAAATCGTTAGATTAATCGTTCGAAAACACAATCGGGCGAATTGTTTTTCTTACAACACGGCAATGTTCAACGGACAGTTCCGACTGTTCCCGCGAGGCGTCAAGACCGGGATAACGTATCGCAACCGCGAAAGTCGTAAGTTTGAAAAGAGAATCGTGCAGAAATTTCCAAGTGGGTTCAATCGTCAGGACAAGTTCGAGAAGATAGAGAAGGTCGTGGGAGTTGCGAAAACCAACGCCATCCATGACTAGTCGGGCTTTAAGATATTTTTCAGCGCATTGCTGAGCGTGGAAACAAACGGCCTCGAAATTCGGGCTGTCGGTGACTCTTGATTCCCGCAGTACGGTTGTCCAATCGCCTTCGGCTTTACCGACCCACTCCAAGATCTCCAGTTTCATACAGAACCTTCCCGTTATCGATAATCTCTCGTACAAAAAAATCTTCCATATCGATACGGTTCGCAATTTGTGTCGGCGTCTTTACCAAAATGTCTAGCGGCATCGCTGAACTCAACTCGCGTCGCACCTCAGCCATCTTGTCAAGTTCATTCCCCTCATACGGCATTATCACCAGTAGATCAATATCAGAATCATAACTAGGAGTACCGTACGCATAAGAACCGAAAAGAATAACCTTCTGCGGTCGAAACCTCTCTACAATTTGCCTGCACAAATGTCTAATATGAGCCTGAACATTCATCACCTAGTATTTAACTCCATCTTTGCAATTGATTCAAGGTGAACTTCGTCGGGGCCGTCAGCGAGGCGGAGCGATCGGGCGTAGATCCAAAACTGTGCAAGCGGAAAATCCTGCGACACGCCGCCGCCGCCGTGGACCTGGATCGCCCGGTCGATGATCGCCAATGCCATTTGCGGCACAACTGCCTTTATCATCGCGATCTCGCTGCGGGCGGCCTTGTTGCCGGCTGTGTCCATCATCCATGCCGCTTTAAGCACCAATAAACGGGCCTGTTCGATGGCGAGACGGGCCTCGGCGATCCACTGACGGACGACGCCTTGCTCGGCGACGGGTTTGCCAAAAGCAACTCGAGACTTTGCCCGCTGACACATCAATTCGAGCGAACGTTCGGCGATTCCGATCAGCCGCATGCAATGATGAACGCGGCCCGGTCCTAGACGCCCCTGGGCGATCTCAAAACCGCGGCCAAGCCCAAGCAAAAGATTGTCTTTGGGGACGCGGACGTCTGTAAAACTAATCTCCGCATGGCCGTTCGGCGCGTCGTCGTAGCCAAAAACGTCGAGAAGGCGCTCGACCTTTACGCCCTCGGCATCCATCGGCACGAGGATCATTGACTGCTGAAGATGTTTTGGAGCATTTGCGTCAGTTTTGCCCATGAAGATCGACAGCTTACACCGAGCATCACCACCGCCCGTTGACCACCATTTACGGCCGTTGAGGATATATTCGTCGCCATCGGCAACAATTGCCGACTGAATATTTGTTGCATCGGACGAAGCCACATCAGGCTCGGTCATCGAAAAGCACGACCGAATCTCGCCGTCGAGCAATGGTTTCAGCCACTTTTCACGCTGCTCTTTAGACCCATATAAATGGAGCACCTCCATATTCCCGGTGTCCGGCGCCGAGCAGTTAAAAACCTCGGAAGCCCACACGACGCGGCCCATAATCTCAGCAAGGGATGCGTATTCGAGATTGGTGAAGCCGGAAACCGATGGCAAAAACAGGTTCCACAGGCCCACAGCCTTCGCTTTTTCTTTTAGAGTTTCGATTAATTCAAGCGGCTGCCAGCGGTCGCTGGTATTGATCTCGGCTGTGTGTGCGTTCTCATTCGGATAAATATGCTCGTCCATAAAGGCCACGAGCCGTTTTTGCAGTTCAATGGTTTTTGCTGAATAATCGAAGTTCATAAGACAAAATTAGCCACAGATTAGCACAGATAACTCGAAATGCAGGAAACGAAACCCGTCAGACCGGGCGAGGAATTGAATATTGAGCGTTTGAGCGCCTTTTTGGCGTCGCGGTTAGCGTTGCGGAATGGCGATATATTAGTCGAGCAATTCCCTGCCGGCAGCTCAAATCTGACCTATCTGGTTCGCGTCAGCGATAAAGAATATGTGCTGCGACGTCCGCCGTTCGGCAATACGGTCAAGACAGCGCACGACATGAGCCGTGAGTTTAATGTGCTGTCGAAACTGTCTGCTGTTTATGCTCCCGCTCCAAAACCGCTGCTTTTTTGCGAAGACGCCTCGGTGATCGGTTCGGAGTTTTACCTGATGGAGCGGCGAAACGGCTTGATAATTCGCGGGCGCTCGCCTAAGGAATTGGAGCGGTCTCCGGAATTGCAGAAAAAGGCTTGCGAGAGTTTTATCCAAAACCTCGCTGATCTGCACTTTCTCGATCCCGGGGACGCAGGCCTCGAAACCCTCGGCAAGCCCGACGGCTACAACCGCCGCCAGGTCGAGGGCTGGACAAAGCGTTATTTCGCGGCGAAAACCGACGAATGGCCCGATCTCGAAAAAGCTATCGTCTGGCTGAACGAGAACATTCCAACTGAGTCCGGCGCGTCCCTGATCCACAACGATTACAAATTCGACAATGTGATGCTCGACCCATGGGACCTGACTCGCATCACCGCCGTGCTCGATTGGGAAATGGTCACCATCGGCGACCCGCTGATGGATCTCGGCACAACGCTCGGCTATTGGATGTCTAGGGACGCGAGTCAAGAAATGCTCAACATGCCCTTCAACCCGCGTGTGCTGATGGAAAATATCACCCGCTCCGAGCTTGTCGAAATGTACGCCGAATCTCTGGGACGCACGGTTCCCGACATGCTTTTCTATTACGTCTTTGGCACGTTCAAGATCGCCGTCATTTGCCAGCAGATCTATGCACGATATGTAAAAGGATTTACCACGGACGGGCGGTTTGCTGGGTTTAATAAATTCGTCGCGGCTTTGGGACGCATTGCAGCCAAAGCACTCGACAACGGATCGATCTAGAACAAAGCCCTAAATATAGGCGACTAACTCGCATTAACCCACCCCCCTCGAAGCCTGAATTGTTTGGGCGTTGCATTATCGAGTTCCACCAGCCGAACACGCGGAACGTCGAAAACTCGAAACGGAACTTCGAGGGTTTTTGTAACCCCGTCACGGACTATCACGAGGCGTCCCGTATCGCCAATCTTGATCTTGCGAAGCCACTCGCGAAAATCAGACCAGTTGGAAACAGGCGTACCGTCAACGGACAAAAGTTTGTCGCCCGTATGTAGCCCTGCTTTTCCCCACGTACTCGTCGGATTGGTTATCCTGAGTTTGAGTTCTCCTTCGGTAGATAAAGGCCCGATCCGCAGGTCCACAACGGGCTTGCCCTCTGCGTCGATCGCGGGCGACCATGTCACCTCGGCTCGCAAACCAATGAAACCCAGGTAATGGTTGAAATCGATTTGCTTGGCGCCGTAGATATGATCTTTGAAAAATTCCCGCATCTCACAAACACAAACTTGCTTCATCGCGTTCTCGATATCGGCATTGACGATACCGTGGTCGGAGTCAAACCGCGCGGCGAGGAGGCGCATAACACCGGTGATATTCCGGCGGCCATCCGTGACATCACGGATCTTAAGATCAAGCATGGTTGAGAGCACTTCACCCTGAAGGTGCGTGCTCGCGCCATAATCGCCCAGAAGCACCGGATGCGAATCCCCGCGACTAACCAACTCGGCCGAAAGGGCCGAATAGCCGGGCGATGAAAAGTATCGGGCTATTGCCGATTCGAGATGCTTTATCCGCGTTCCATGCTCGCCGATAAGGCCAGCCCGCCTGATCAGCAGATCGGCAAACATTATGGTGGCTCCTTCGTTCCACCAAAGCACTCCGGTCGGTTCTGCAAAACGGTATTTGATGCCTACGCGTTCACGCGGCTTTACGTCCATGAGGTTCCAGACGTGTATATATTCATGGGCGACCTCTTCAAAGAGATCGTCGAGGCCGAGCGAAAGGCCGATGTTTACAGACGTAAGGTGCTCAAGTGCCGATTGGCCGCCATTCTGAAAGAGGAAAGTATATCTGGGATAAGGCGGTTTGCCGAAAGCTTTGATCGCCTCATCGGCAAGTCGCCGCACACCGCTTACTATCGGCTGGGCGTCAAACGGCTCCGCATCCGGCGGCGACCAGATGACAATCTTATGAGGAACGCCACCCGCGACAAATTTCCATTCGCTGAGCTTTCCGATCATGACGGGGGCGTCAAGCATCAGCTCGATCGAGCCGGTAAAGGTTCTCGGATCAGGTGTGGGTTCCAGTCCCGACGCCGCCGCCCAACCGGCCGGCATATCAAGGGTCAACCTGGCGGATCGCGATGTCTCGCCGACTACGTACATCAACGAATGGAGATCGCCAACCATTCCGCCGGTGGGCGTAAGAAACGGTTTCCAGGAATATCGGATCGGCCTCTCCTGCGGTGGCAGACGAAGCCGGTATCTGACATAAATATCGCGGGGAGCATTTTCGATCCGCCAAACAGGGTCCTCTTCGCGGACAAGCTGTAGGTTGCGCCCCTTTGTATCCGTCGCGGAAACATTCTCGATATAACGCCAGTACCGGTCGTCGTATTCGGGATGGGCTGCCATCGCGACACGTATCGTGCCGCCCTGACCCTGAATTCGCATCTCTATGTCATATCCCGAAAGGTCGGATGGGGCGACGTGAATTTTATAAGAAATTGGAGGGCCGCTGCAGAAGACGCCGCTGTACAGAGCCAATGTTGCGATCGTGACAAAAACAAGCAATTGAATATTTTTTATATGCATTATTGTCAATTAGACGATCTCAAATTTGTCTTTCTTCCATTTTCGTAAAGAAAAAGCTGTCGAAGTGAAATAAAAACTCAGCAGCCCAAAGCAATAAATCCGGTTTTTGAAAATCTAACGCTGGGCATCAGCGGCGCGCACGAACCGCCGCCAGCAGCAAGCCTTGCATGAAAGACATGCTAATTGCGCGTCCGCTGCATGCCGTTGTTAGGCAGCTGTGTACTGGACCATATACTCCAATGAAACAATTCCTGTCTTATACACTTTGTGACTGGTCAGCTTCAGTTTCGTTTGCTTGGCCGGAGGCGGAAGGAGCGGAACTCCCCCGCCTAGAAGGACCGGAATGACGGCAACCTCCACTGTATCGACCAGCTTGGAATTGAGGAGACTGCCAAAAAGAGTGCCGCCGCCGTACAGCCAGATGTCCTTTCCCGGCTCTATGCGTAGCCCGGCTACAATCTCCTCCGCCTTCTCTGCGACAATTGTTGCTCCCGGGTAGTCCTGCTGCCGCAGCGTGCGCGAGAAGACCAAGGTCTTCATGCCGGGCGTCTCGCCCCTACCTTCCCGGTCCAACATTTCAAACGTTCGGCGTCCTACGAGGAAGGTGTCGAACTGCTCGAACATAGCACTGAAGTCGATGTCTGGATCCATCAGGATCCAGTCAAACTCGCCCTTTGGACCGGCGATGTACCCGTCCAAACTCATTGCAACCGAGTATCGAATCCTTCTCATAGAAACCTCCTTGCACTTCTTGAGCAGTGCGGCTGCCTAATGACCGAATTGACGCGGGCGAAACTGAATTCACACAAGCTAAAGTTTAACGAGCGACGCTCATAGGAAAGTAGCTGTTTCGCCTCACGTCCAATGACTTGTTGGACAGCGCGTTGAGAAAAAATCACGCCCGATAAATCCAAGCATTGCCATTGACTATGTTGCCATCTGTATAGCCGCCTGTAATTAAAACCTGCCCGTTATTCAATAATGTCGCCGTGGAAAACAATTGTTCTGTTCCCATGTCGCCGTCGGCAAAGGAAAAACTGTTAGTCGTAGGGTCAAATACTTCCGCTCGATTTGCGCCGCCTGCAATCAGGACTTTGCCGTTTTTCAGGAGTATTGTTGTCCCTTGCAGTTTGTAACGTGAAGCATTCATATTGCTTTTGACAGCCGTAAAGCTGCCGTTCGCCGGATTGAAAATCTCCGCATTTCGATATGCGCTTCCGCCTCGTCCGTCGCGTTCGTCCGAACCGCCGACGATTAAAACTCTGCCGTCCGCCAGCAATGTTGCGTCGTGTTTATGTCGCTTGACAGTTAAATTGCTCACAGCCGTGAAAGTTTCGTTCGCAGGGTTATAGATTTCGGTTCTTGCGTAAATTGTAATCGCCGAGTGTCTGCCTTTGTGACCGCCTGTAATCAGCACTCTTCCGTCTTTTAATAAAGTTGCCGTGTGAGATTCCCGCGCCGTCGTCATTCCGCCTGTTGCCGTGAAAGTATTGGTCTTCAGGTCATACAATTCAGCGTCTGCCAAAAATGTCCAACCCGTTCCGACACCGCCGACAAGAAGAACTTTGCCATTGTTCAAAAGCGTAGCAACGTGACCGCTTCGCGCCGTAACCATTCGTCCGTCTGGCGTGAATCGGTTTGTAGTCGGGTCAAAGACTTCCGCGCTATTCAGGTAATCACCGTTGTAGCCGCCAGTAATTAAGATTTTTCCGTTCGGCAGCAAGGTCGCCGTATGACCGGAACGAGCAGATGTCATATTTTCCGTCGATGTAAAAGTTGTCGTTGTCGGGTCAAACACTTCCGCACTCGACAAACCGCCGCCATTGCCGACAAATCCGCCCGCAATTAAAACCTTGCCGTTGCTAAACAAGGTCGCCGTGTGCGCCGCCCGTTTCGCCGTCATACTCCGAATTGCACTGACAACTCCATCATGGGCAAGATTGTTTTGGGTCTTTTGTGCATCAGTTGCAACCTGAGATCGACAACTTGGAACAAAAGCAAAGGTCATCACCAACATTACAAAAAGCGATACTTCTTTTCTCACGTTTCTCATAGTATTCCCCTCAAAAAAGTTTTGGTTAAAGATTGATGCGTTCCTAGCTCACTTGTCAATCATAAGCGAAGCCGCCGAACTATTAGCCGTCCGCTCACGCCAGCTCTGCGTCGGGCCGCCTTCGTCAACGCGGATCATCGAGATCGCTCCGGGTGCGGGACAGACGAGGGCACAGAGGTTACAGCCGACACATTCTTCTTCGATCACGATGGGATACTTTACGCCATTGACCTCTTCAAATTTGAAACTCTGATGGGCGCCGTCTTCGCAGGCGACGTAGCAGAGGTTGCAGCGGATACAGCTTTCTTTATTAACGTGGGCAATGACCTTGTAATTGAGATCGAGATTGCCCCAATCGGTCATGCAGCTGACCGATTTGCCTATAATGTCGTTGACGGATGCAAAGCCTTTCTCGTCAAGATAATTATTGAGCCCGTCGATCATATCCTCGACAATGCGATAGCCGTAGTGCATCACCGCCGTGCAAACCTGAACATTTCCGGCGCCGAGCAGCATAAATTCGACCGCATCGCGCCATGTATTGATGCCGCCAATCCCGCTGATTGGAATGTTAAATTCCTCATCGCGGGCAAGCTCCGAAACCATATTCAGCGCGATCGGTTTGACCGCCGTGCCACAGTAACCGCCGTGAGCCGCCATTCCATTGACATTCGGATAAGGGATCATCGTTTCGACATCGACGCCCATTACTGAGTTGATAGTATTGATAAGCGAAACGGCATCAGCACCGCCTTTCTGCGCGGCACGTCCGGGCGGGACGATATGCGTGACATTCGGCGTAAGTTTGACGATCACCGGCAGATTCGAGACTTCCTTGACCCACTCCGTAACCATGCAGGTGTATTCCGGCACCTGACCCATCGCCGCGCCCATACCGCGTTCGCTCATTCCGTGCGGGCAGCCGAAATTAAGCTCAAACCCATCCGCGCCCGTATCCTGCGATTGCTTAACGATCTCCTGCCAAGCCTCGCGTTTGGACTCGACCATCAAGCTTATTATGACGGCGTGGTTCGGATATTTCTTTTTGCACTCGGTGATCTCTTTGAGATTCACCTCAAGCGAACGATCCGTAATAAGCTCAATATTATTGAGCCCGATCATGCGCAGCGGCCCCTGATCGAGGCCCGCCAGCCGCGACGAGACATTTACTATCGGCTCGCCAAGCGTCTTCCAAACCGCTCCGCCCCAACCGGCGTCAAAGGCCCGCTCGACCATCGAACCCATATTCGTCGGCGGCGCGCTCGCGAGCCAGAACGGATTCGGCGATTTGATTCCCGCAAAATTTGAAGTTAGATCTGCCATTTGTTTTCATTACCACGCGAATTAGTTCAAACAAAGGCAATCTTACCAAAATATCGTCGTATCGAGAACATCGGAGCGTAGCGGCAAATATAGTCAAATAAAAAACGGCCAGCACCGTTGTGCAATCTTAAAAAGATCGTACAAGGGTGCTGGCAGCCTTATCGAATCAGTCATCGGAACCCACCCTGATCCCGCTGTAGCGGGGATCGATGGGAAGATCACGCTCAGAAAGTTGTTGTTTTCAGTTTCACTGGGGTTTCGGCCTCCTTGTAACCGAATCTTCCGCGACTTTCGACGGATCCTTGAGCACGTACACCTTCAGGTTGGAAGGAATCGGGTCGTTATAATCACCGGGAATAATAGTGTAGAAGAAATTGCCATTCACTCCCGTTTCACCGCCCGGTTTGACCGCGTAAACCATGATGTTACGGCCACCGGAACCGTTGCCGTCGTAGATCACATCGGCTTTGGTCGGTACCGGCGCGCGTTCCAGGGCACCTTCGGAAATACATCGGACATCTCTGAACGGATTTTCACTGGGAATATTGACATTCGGGGCGGAGTGTTTGTCCTTGCCAAAATGTCCAAGCGTAACGAATCCCACGGGGCATTGGGCTTTCCAAATGCTCCAATCCTCCTTGGCTCCCGTACTTCTGTCGTTGTAAACCTCCGTGTAACCGAGCGGTTCCCGCAGCAATGTGCCCGAAGGCACGCCGACCTCTTTAACAAGGATCGAATCAACGGTCGCATCCGTTTCGGGACGGTTGTTTGTATCAGCTGCGTGCCCGACAATAAACCATCCGTTGTCCGGATCCGCCACCGGCGAATAGACACCGATTCTGTATGGCGGACCGTTTTGACTGTTTTTTGCGTACCAATTTCCTGCAACCCTTTTGAGGTCACTAGCGGCAACGGCTCTGAAGGTTATTTTCCCCTCGGCCTCTTTTATTGCCTTTGATTTGGCCCATTCGTCAAAGGCCTTTATAAGCTCCTGTTTGCGTTCCGGGGTTTTGGCCAGGTCCCAGATCGGCTTTAGGCTTCGCTCGGTAAATCCGGCCAGTGTCGGGTCGGCCGCGACCGTATCGGCCCATTCGGCGATGGCCCCTGTATTCGCCCTCACTTTCGCGCCTGAACTGCGGGCCCCGCCATAAACTTCGATCTTAATGGTTCCGGCTTCTTCCATTTTTTTGATGCTGTTTTTGAATGAGGTCTCATTTTCAATACTGACGCTTCCGACTACGGCGTTGATCGCTGCTTTCGCCGCGACCTGGACGCTCGTGTCTTTCTGCGAATTGCTGTGGTTGAATGTCAGGTTGTAATCGACACGCCCGCCGACATCTGCCTGCCAGATGTAATGAGTTCCGTACTGAGTAAACAGTTTGGTTGCATCCAGCGTGTCAATCGCTTCCTGGGCCGCGGGCGACACCTTCGATTCCTCATTGATCGGCATTTGATAGCGGTTCTCCACCACCGTGTTCATGATGGTCATATACTCTTTCGCCGTGCTGCTTGCGTCATTTTTGGCAAAATTGACGCTCACAGATGCGCTAAATATTTTGTAGCTCCCCGCGATCTTAAGCTCGTTTGAAAAATTGGTCTGATATTCCGCGAGGCTCTTGCCGGAAAACTCCCGGTAACTCGACCGCGGGATCGTGATCGTTTTAACATCGTTCTCGTCCAGATCAAAGATCGGCTCTCGCCGGCTGTCTTCGTCGGCATACTTGCCCATGATATCGTAGCCAAACCCGACGAATTTCTTTGGGTCCAACTCCGCTTTCTTGGGTTTTTCCGGCTCCGGTTTTTCTTCCTTGGGTTTTTCTACCGGCGGTTTCTCTTCATCCTGCGCAAAAACAAGCGTCGAGGGAACGCATAGCAGCGCAAAGAGGATCATCAGGGTGGTTAGTTTATTTGTTAATTTCATCTTGTCTCCTTTTTTGTCCGATCCCGGACATTTTTGTTTTATAAACGGGAGAGACTCTGTTTTTCGCGTTTAATGACTTCGCCGGAAGGCTCGTGATGTAGCAAACCCGGCGTTTCCGGTGCTAGTTAGCTCCGCTTGCGCCGCCGCTCCACATTTCAAAGCTGCCCCAGATGCCGTCGATGATCGCCAGGTTTGCGGCATACTTCGACTCATCGGCACCGACGATCATGACGTAGTTGTCCGAGACATCCGTGCCCACCAGGATCTTGTTTTTCGATTTTTTGCCGTCTTTTGAGACAACCGTTGCTTCGCAGACATAATAATCCTCACTCGCGCCTTTCAGTTCGCCGGCGGTGACGGTCGCACCGAGTTCGCCCATAAATTTTTCGGCCACGTCGAGCAGGTCCTCTTTCGACATCTCTTTGTCCTTGAAAGTGATAACCACAACCCCGACCTCGGCCGGTGGCGGCGTCAATGCGATAAATGTATTAACCCCTTCGTGGGTTTCGCTGCCGCCGGTTGACCCCGAGGGAACGGAGAATCCGTAGCCCTTGGCGGAGTCATATACATAGACCCAGCTCTCGGGTACGGGCACCTTCTTGCTCGCCGTTTTTGCTTTGCCATCCGGCCTCTTTGAGTCTGTCAATGCAGCCTTTGCATTTTCTTCTTTCTTTGGCGCGGCTGCGTTTGCCGCCGTGTTTGTGTTTGCGGGTTTGGCCGCGGTGTTTGCGGCCGGCGACCCTTTGCCGCCGCATGCTATCATGCCGATGGTCAACGCCAGTAAGCCGCCAGTGATCTCAGTTGTTAGCTTCATATTCCTTCTCCGTTAAAATTTATTTAGTGTATCTTTGCTTCTGCAAAATCGGCTGGCGGATCGTCGCCGGTTAAGATCCGCCGAATATCAAAAAGGTTTTCCTTTAGAACATAATTGTGGGCACCGGCCCGCAGGGCGGAATCGCGAAATTCCGCGTCGTCAAAATTTGTGACAATGACGATCTTTGCGTCGGCGAATTCTGCCATGATCTTTTTTGTCGCGGCAATGCCGTTCACGTTCTCCATCTGGATGTCCATCAGAACCCAGTCCGGCCGGTTTGCCGAATAGGCCGCTAAAGCCTCGTCACCGTCCTTGCATTCGGAGACCTCATCGACCAGGTCCCTGACGACATTCCGGATCATTCCCCGCATTTTGGCGTTGTCTTCGACAATTAAGAGATTCATAAAACTCACGGCTTAAAGCAACTAACCACGAAACTAAACAAACGAAAGATAAAAACACTGTCATAGTTCGGCTGCGGGTTTGCCCGTTTTTGAGGCGTCAAACGGCTCTGGTCATCCGTGAGGCTAATGCCCCTTTTTGCAATCTTCCGTAGATAAAGTGTGGCCTTCTTCGTCTTTGACACACGGTTTGGTTTTGGCGTCCCAATTGTTGATGTCAACCTCAAAGCTATCCTTGCCTTTCGGATTAAAATCGTTCTGGTCGAATTTGATTTTCGTGCCGTCAGCATTTGTCCGTTCAAAGTGGATATCATAGGCATCCTCGTTGCCGTCATTGTCGTTGAAATAGACTTTGCCCTTGCCGACATCTACCTTCATCGTCAAGGTTTTACCCGCATCGATCTCTACGCCGCCAATTTCAAATTTATAGCTTGGTTTGTCCGGCCCGTTTTCGGTCGTAACATAGATCGAAGGTGTTTTGCCGTCAGCACTCGCCGTAAAGGTGAGCGTTTCGCCATCCGGCGAGATCGAGACCAGCAATTCTTCTTTCGGGTCAAGCAGGACACCATCGAGTCCGACGACAAAACCGGGGCCTGAAACCGTCAGATCAGCCTTGGTTCTTTCCTTTAGGTCCTTACCCGAGAGCAGGAGTTGGTATGCTTTTTTCGCCGCGGCGTCGTATGGCAAAACGTAATCCGGAGAGTAGTTCAAATCCAGCCCGCCATCGTCATAAATGATCTGTGCATCGGGGATCTGATTGATTTCTGCTTTTTTCTTCCCGTCGTAACCTATCTGTTTTCCGTTCGGGTCCGTGATCAAAAGGTCGCCTTCGCCGCTGAATGAAAAATAAATTTCTTCCGTGTTGTTTTTGCTTCCTTCGCTGCCTTCGCTGCCTTCGCTGTCTTGACCAAACGGACACTCATATTTCTTGCGATTGCGGTCGGACATTTTCTTGAGCGATAGTGTTTCCGTCTTTTTGCTGCCGACATAATCATTGGCCGTCTTGCTTGGGTCGCTCGCGGTGCGATAACGCCAGGTTTCGGTTTTGCTGTCAACGGTTACAAATTTCGTTTCGCCCGGGAAATTATTGTCGTAAACATGTATCCGAAAAATGCCGTCACCTTCATCTTCGACCGCGAAAGGCAAAATCGAATGTCCGCGAGCGTATTTGCCATTTACCTTCATTCCAACGCCAAGCGTGTAATATTCTTTTCCTGTTTGAAATGACTCGATCAATAACTTGACGATGCCTGTTGGCGGAAACTTGAAACTTTTTGTCCGGAATGTATTGACTTCCTTCAAAAGCTGTAGGGAATGGTAATAAGCAATGTAGTTTGCTAATTTCTCATCAAATTCAAGGTCGGATGTGGCCCCGGCATTTTTCTGCCATTGACCTGGCTTAAAGCGTCCCTTAAACGGCTGGTCGAGCCAGTTCCGCATTGATGTCACGGAAAAACCGTCACAATGTCCGCCTATCATTGATTCAATGCGCTCCTGCATCCATTTATCGGCGGTTTCAAATAAAACGCAATCCTTTGCCGTAGAGCCTTCGATACATACCTTGCCGGCCCCAAACATCAGGATTAGATCTGACGCGTCGAGATCATTTTCGCCATCGTGATCCCGGCCGTAATTCTTGAAACTGAATCCGTCTCTCTCAGGCTCAAAATCAATGCTTGCGATTATTTTCCCGTGTTCGCCCTGCGCCCTCGTCGCATTTGCGAATAGGGCGAAAATGAACAACATTGCAATGATGGGAATAATCTTTAATTTCCTTTCTTTCATCTTTTTGCGCTCCTCTCAGTCGTGTAAACTTCGGTATTGAATGCTATCTCCCCCAGAACCTGCCCTGTCCGGGAATTGGATAAACAACCCTGCCATAATTAAAGAGTGGCGAGTATTGCCTCGCGTAAATGGTGTTCCACCGATCAAACGCCAGATCACGTCCTTTCAATTCAGGGATCGCCGTCTTGACGAGGGATGGTTCAACTCTCTCCAGCACATCTCTTGCCCCCGTCTTGCTTGATAGCACACCCCATTCCACCGTGCCGTAGATCTCACCGGTTTCGGTGTTCATGGGAGACAGAAGGAAATGAAAACGGTAAATATTGTTGGCCGGTTCAGCAGACTGCATTGTCTGAAGTCCACCGGACGCATCCGGGTTGTCGGAAAATCTCATAGTTCCACCCGATCTTGTGGTTGCGGTCGGGTAATCAAAACCAACTCTATAACTCGCCAGCGTTTCTCCTGTTTTCAACGGCGTCTGTTCCCAGAAAGGCGTATTTTCTCCCTTGGTCTTGTCGACTCGAAAGCCATATACGGCATCGGTACGCTGGGGGTAATTGACCTTGTTTTTCGATAACCGCATGAGATCGGCTTCGGTGACATACCAGCGATCCTTTCCGCCCGTTCGGACAACCTGGATCCACGCGATCGAGGCCCTGCCCACAGTACTGTTCGGGGTAAATTCGACAACTCCGCCGTTATCGCTATACTGGAACCTGATCGGGCCGGCGCTGGTGTTAAAGGTCCACGTCTTCTTTTCTGTCAGCGGAATCCTCTTCATTGCGTTATACCTTGACATATCACGACTCGGTGCTCCGGCTGCCCCTTCGATGGCATCGGAATTGTCGGAAGTCCAATCCTCCCAAAGTTTATCCGTGATCTTCTCGTCCTCGATCACGGACTTGACAATGGCAAAGAGAATTTCAAGCGCCTGCCTGCGAGTTTTCCCGACCAGTTCGTCAGCATCCCATTTTTCGAGAATTTCCTTGACCGACTCCTTGTCCTCTATTTCCGCTTTCAGGCTCTTTTTCAGTTCCGCGATCAACTCCTCGGCGGCGTCTTCGTCAAGCACCTCTTCCGCCCGAGTCGGTTTGGGTGTTGCCGCCGGTTTGGTTTCGGACGATTGCGAAAAACTGGGAGGGACAACGGTCAAAAGCGCCAAAAATGAACCTAAGATCAACAATGTCAGAATTTCTGTCTTGCGATAAAAGATTTGTTTAATTATCTCGTTTTTCGTTTGTTTCATTGTTCTTCTCGCTCGAATTAAAATCATTTCGCTGTCCGTCGGCATTCAGGTTAAGGGCAGTTGGGATTTGTGTAAATAGAGCGCTTCACACAATTTCGCACACGGAGATCACACAATTTTTCTGTGTGATCTCACACGACCGGCTAAAGGCGGGACGCAGAACAATTTTATTTTTCGTTCATCTCGGATCTGTGCGTGAGCGCGAAACGCAGGAGTGCGTTGCTGCCGTGGATGTCGAGCTTGGTGCAGATGTTTGTACGATGATTGTCCACCGTCCTGGAATGGATAAATAGGAGCTCGCCGATCTCCTTGCTTGTTTTTTCGTCGGCGATCAGGCGCAGTATGCGCCGCTCGGTCTTTGTGAGCAAGCCGATGATCGAATCCGCTGGTTTTGAGGAGCGCGTGCCGCGGTCGAGGAGAAACGCTGTAAGCGACGGCGTGATGAACGGGGAGCCCTGACTGACCGATTTTATACACGCGACAATGTCCGTGACGGCGTTGTCCTTCAAAACGTAACCCTTGACGCCTTCGTCCATGGCCGCATTGAACATCGCCTCATCCTTGTACATCGTCAGAAAAACGATCGCGACCGGCAGAGCATTCGCCCTTGCCGCCTTTGCAAAGTCAAGCCCGCCCATTTTCGGCATATGGCCGTCAACGATGGCCACGTCAGGCTTGAGCTCCGCGATCAGCTCAAGCGCCGCAAGGCCGTTTTCCGCCTCGCCGACAACTTTCAGGCTCGTGTCGTCCTCAATGACCTGTCGGAGCCCGCGTCGAAAGATCGGATGATCGTCGGCGATGATGATCCTGGTTTCGGAAGCCATATGCATTAACGTGACATTTCGTTCGCGTCTGTCTACAGTTGAAGCGTGATCCTCGTACCGTGCGCCGCGCTTGATTCAAAGACGGGTGTTCCACCCAGAATCCGTCCGCGTTCGACGAGGCTTACCAAACCCAGACTGCGGCGTTCTCCATTTTGCATTCCGGCTTTTGTCTTCTGAAGATCAAAACCGTTGCCGTTGTCCTCGATCACCAGTCGCAACCCGCTTCCATCGCGAACGATCCGAATCTTCGCATCGGTTGCCTTAGAGTGCTTGACGATATTGTTCACGCATTCCTGAACGATGCGGTAGAAATTTATCTCCTCAATTTTCGGAAAATAGCTGTCGAGATCGTCGATCTGGCAATCGAAAGTTATTTGCGAAGCCCGTGACACGCGGGAGCACATAGATTCGATCGCCTTTGTCAGCCCAAGCTCATCAATATGATATGGGCGAAGATTATACGCGATTTCACGGACTTCCTCGATTGCCTCCGAAGCGGTTTGGCTGATCTCGGCCAATTGTTTTTGAGCTTCCAGCGAGCCGTTCTTTTGATTTAGCCCGATCATCGCCCAGTTTTTTATGATAAGCAAATCCTGTCCGAGCGAATCGTGAAGTTCAACCGCGATACGCTGCCGCTCCTGCTCCTGCGATTCGAGCAGTTGACGTGAAAATGCCTGTTGCTCGTTTGCACGTCTTGTGAGATATAGAGTTCGTCGTTTGTACATTCCATACAGGATGCCGGCGAACACAAGGACGGCCAATGACAAAAACCACCACGTCCGGTACACGGGCGGCAAAACCTTGACACTGAGCCTGGCTCCCGTTTCGTTCCAGACGCCGTCAGGATTTGCGGCGGACACTTTGAACGAATAATCACCCGGAGGTAAATGCGTGAAATACGCTACTCGCTGTGTGCCCGCTTCATTCCAGGTTTGGTCCAGGCCGTCGAGCTTGTATCTGAATTTGATCTGTTCAGGCTTATTGAAGCTCAAACCCGTGTACTGAATTTCAAGCGAATCATTTCCCGGCAGAACTTTCATCTCATCGCAGGCAACGGGCCGGTGGTCAAGCAAACAATTTTCGATGACGACATTCGGCGCCAGCGTATTGACGGGAACGGCCTTTGGATTTACGACCGCAATTCCCTTCTGCGTCGGAAACCACAACATTCCGTCTTTTTGCGATTTGAATCCGGCCGGCGATCGGCCGCCGTTTGCTTCAGCGTCTGCCATGCCGTCCCTGACGCCGTATGCAACGCTCGTCACGGTTTGGATCTTTCCGTCAGCAAAGTCATTCAACTGCTGACGGCTGACGCGATATATTCCGCGATTGCTGCTGATCCAAAATCTTCCGAAATCGTCTTCGAGAATTTGAAACGATCCCTGGTCGAAGAGTCCATCTTTGAGCGTAATCGATTTGAATTCGCCATTTTTGTAACGAAAAAGGCCTGCGTCGTAAGTTCCAAACCAGATCGTACCGTCAGCATCTTCGTAAATCGCGCGAACCTGGACCGCGGGGAAATCATGGCACGTAATAAACCGTCCGTCTCTGTAACTTCCCAGACCAACCCTCGTCCCGATCCAAAGCGTTCCGTCACGACTCTCGTGCAGACATCGCACATCGCTGTGTGGCAACCCGTCCTCGATCCAATAGTCCGTAAACGATTCGCCGCGATGCCGCGTTAAACCGTGTGAGGTGCCAATCCATAGATCGCCGTCGAGCGTCTGCGTAATCGCGCTAACCTCGTCGTGCGTAAAGCCGTTTTCCTTTGTGTACTGCGTGAACGCCCCGTCACGATATTTCGTCAGGCCGCCGTATGCCCCGATCCACAGGTTTCCGTCGCGATCCTTGAATAGCGATGTCGGTGCAAGTGATGTTATTTGCCCCTGGGTTGCAAATTGGGTAAATCGGCTGTTTTCAAACCTATCTATGCCGCCGGTGGATCCGCTGCCGAATCGCCACGCGCCCGCCCAAACCGCTCCGTCCGGGTCTTCATACAGCGGGTAAATATTGTCAGACGAGAGGCCGCTGTTTTCGCGCGTCAAACTCGTGATGAACTGTTCGCTGATCCGCGCCAATCCTTTGTCTGCGGTTGCGGCCCAAATTCCGCCTTCGCGATCCAGGGTAATACCCAAAACGCCGACTCCGAGGCCATCTGCCTTTGAAAACAAACGAAACTTGCCGTCCTCGAGCCGCAGCAGGCCGCCCTCGCCGAATTTGCCGACCGCGATCCAGATTTCACCATCTTGGCCTTCGAGTATCTGTTCGATAAAGGCATTTGGCAACCCATCGCGCTCGCCGTAGATTGACATCTCGCCGTTCCTGAAAGCGTAGAGATTAGCGTTTCCGGGTTGTTTTCGATAAAGCGAGCCGATCCAGACCGTTCCGTTTTTGTCCTGGTAAACCTGCGTGAGAATCGTTTCGGGCGACGCATCCGGCAATCTGTAGTCGAGGACGCCACCGGCGGCAGATCTCCGCACGACGCCGTTTTCGATCATGCAAATTGCTCCGGTATTATCGATCAGCGTTGTATATTCCTGGCGTAGTTCGGGTAATGTTTCCGAAAATAGTTGTTCGTCCTGCCAAACGGCCAAGCCATTTTGAGTCAAAATTAACAAGCGATTTAAATCTCTGTCGGCGTAAAGCGAAAAGATCTTGTTGTGCGGCAAGCCATTTTCGGTCGAAAATGAAGTAAACTTGCCCGCGTGCAAGCGAAACAGTCCCTCTTCCTCGCCGCTTATCCAGAGGCTTCCGTCTTGAGTTTCCGCCAAAAACTCAAGCCGATTGGTTTTCAATTCAGGCGAATTCGCTGTATTGAAAACTGTAAATCGCACGCCGTCAAAACGCGCCAGGCCATCGGAGGTTGCCGCCCAGATATAACCGTCACGAGTCTGCAGAACGGATCGCACCGTCTTATACGGAAGGCCAGCATCGGTTGACCAGTTGTCGATTCTGTATTGGGCTGCGGACATCGAAACGAACAGAAGCATGTTCAAAAAGATGAGACACTTTCGTGATCGGGAAATATGCAATGTGCTGGCAATCGCCATTCGATTTCTTGCTTATTCTTCTTTGGCCGCTCTGGACACTTGTGAAATTGACGCTAACCACCGGCGAGCCTCAACGAGGCATTAACGACTGGTTCACCTATGGTCTTCCAAACCGCCCCGCCCCAACCGGCGTCAAAAGCCCGCTCGACCATCGAACCCATATTCGTCGGCGGCGCCGATGCCAGCCAGAACGGGTTTGGAGACTTAATTCCCCGCAAAATTTGAAGTTAGATCTGCCATAGTTATTTAGACTTTCTCAAGCTTTTCCTTTAACGCTTTCAAAAACTTCTCGTTGTTCAAAATATCATCTTCGACGCTCACCGCATCGCCCGAACCATTTTCCATGATCTTGCGCAATTCGGTATTGATCTGCGTCTGGTACGGAGCGGCATTTGGCTGTTCGGCGCGGTTACGGAAATAAGTAACAACGTCGCCATCGAGATATATCGAGACCTTCACCTTGTTGCCCTTTAGCTTCTCTGCCCAACGTGAACGGCGAAATGTGTGTTTTCCCACCGAAAGTATATCGTCCGCATCCCAGCCCTTCGCTAGGCCTTCGTCATATTCCCCTTGGGTCATTTCATAAACCAACTCTTTTTCTTTATCTTTTTCCATGATTGTAAAATCTCTCTTGGTTTTGATTAGCTTTTCTGGCCGATATTATCCTAATCACACTGTTGCGTCGGACGGTATAGGAGATGAACAACAACCTTTTCAATGACAATCCGATCACGGCGAATCGATGTTCCTCGTCTGTTGAATGAGACTCGTCGTAATCATCTATTGCATTTTCGTCGTAAAACGACTCTTCCGCTTCACTGAAGGTGACTCCATGTTTCCGAATGTTGATTCTTTCTTTATTCTTGTCCCATTCAAACTCCGTAGCTATTATACCGACATATATGGATAAGCAAAGAAATTTGAAATACGATTCAATTCTTTATTTCAACACTGATAACCCGAATCTCTTTCTCACCTACATTCCTCACAAAATGCGGCGTCAGCGGCGGCGACCATGCTGTCTGCCCGATCTCGGCAGTCGTTTTAGATTCCCATGAATCGAAGATGACATTTCCTTGCGGGTCGCAGCGAACGAAATCGCTTATGCTGATAATGTAGAGCACAGCCGGCCAGCGATGCGTATGAACCGGCGTTGCTTCGCCCGGCTTCAACCGCGTATCAAGCACGCGCACGCGGTCGTTTTCCAGCAAAACCTCGTGATGATCCGGAGCGGCAGCCATCGCATCCAGGCCATCGGTCCAATCGTATTCTTCTAAATCTGAATCTGACATAAAAATAGTTCAGTAGCAGATAAAAAACTACTTTATCCACGTTATCTGAGTAAATCTGCGGCAAAAATTCTTATGCTCCAGCAAACTTCACCTTTTCACCCAACAAAGTGAAGTGAATTCCCTGTGCGGCGTGCTTGCCCATCTGTGAGGCGTCCACCGCTTCTTTGCCGCCGTTGGCACAATCGCCGCCGGAGAATATCTTTGGGTTTGACGTCTGCATTTGATCGTTGACGACAACGCGGCCTTTTTCATCCACATCGACACAGGCGACGGTTTCGAAAAATGTACGCATCTTTTGCTGGCCGACCGCCTTAATGACCATGTCACACTCGATATGGAAAAGTTCGAGCGAACCGTCCGTGCGCTCACATCGAAGACCGGTCACGTGCGAATTACTGTCGTCCGCCATGATCCCGATCGGGGCGGCCTGCCAGACAAACTCGATGCCGTCTTTTTTCGCGAGTTCCAGCTCGTAATCGTACGCCGAAGCGTCGTTTTCGGTGCGGCGATAGACCATTATTACCTTTTCTGCTCCGAGCCGTTTGGCCTGTGTAACGGCGTCAATGGCTGTGTTTCCGGCACCGATTACAGCGACGGTTTTGCCTAGCGGGACCGATTTCCAATCGCGGGTTTTGATGTATTCGATAAACGCCAGCGCATCATAAACGCCATCGAGGTCCTCGCCCGGAATATTTAGAGTGTTGGTTTCGCCGAGGCCGGTGGCCAGAAAAATGGCGTCGTGCCATTCTTCCAACAGTTCGAAGGCTACGGTACTGACCTCGCCGAGCACTTCGTCCTCAGGTGTGGCTCCGAGAACGATCTCGGTATTTAGCATGAATTTGACGCCAAGGCCGGCGATATGTTCGACCTCGGCCAGCGAAACCGATTGAGGCATTTTATACTCGGCCATTCCGTAAGTATCGAGGCCGCCAGCCTGTGGTTTGCGTTCATAGATCGTAACGTCGTAACCGAGACGTGCGAGATATGTCGCACACGATAGCCCGGCCGGGCCGGAACCGACGATGCCGACCGATTTGCCGTTCGGCTCGCCTTTTGTGAAGATCTGCCGGCCGCTGGTCATTGCAAAGTCAGTCGCATGACGCTGCAAGCGGCCGATCTCGATCGGTTTTTGCAACAGAGTTTTTTCAACGCAGGCTCCTTCGCAAAGAACCTCGACCGGGCAAACCCGGGCGCACGACGCTCCGATCGGATTCGCGTCATATATCACACGCGCCGACCCGTGCAGATTGCCCGTCGCGATCTTTTTAATAAACGACGGCACGTCAATGCCGGTCGGACACGCCTGTATGCACGGAGCATCGTAGCAAAATAAACAACGATTCGCTTCGTGCATCGCCTCCGCCGTAGTTAAAGCCGGGTTGATCTCCGCAAAATTTTGCTCGATCTGCGTAATGTCGAGCGGTGAGCAGTAGTCATTTGCCATAAGAGTATTCCACCACAGAGTCACAGAGAACACAGAGTTTTCAAAAAATTAGTATCTCATCTCTGTGATCTCCGTGCCTCTGTGGTGCAACCTTCCTTAATCCGCCACGATCGGCCCGTATGCGTCCGGTCGGCGATCGCGGAAAAACTGCCACGTGTTGCGGGCCTCGCGGATCTTATCCATATCGAGATCGGCTACGACGAGTTCGTCCTTATCGCGTGAGCCTTCGACAAGGATCTGGCCGCGCGGGTCGCAGAAATAGCTCTGGCCATAGAATTCGCCGATGTTCCACGGGGCCTCGGTGCCGACGCGGTTGATCGCACCGACAAAGTAGCCGTTCGCGACGGCGTGAGCGGGCTGTTCGAGCTTCCAGAGATATTCTGAGAGACCCGCGACGGTTGCCGACGGATTGAAGATGATCTCGGCACCATTCAGCCCAAGGCATCTCGCACCTTCGGGAAAATGGCGGTCGTAGCAAATATAAACGCCAATCCGCGCAAATGCCGTGTCGAAGCACGGATAGCCAAGATTGCCCGGACGGAAGTAAAATTTCTCCCAAAATCCAGGTGCGACGTGCGGGATGTGCGTCTTTCGATACTTGCCGAGATATTTGCCGTCGGCGTCGATCACGGCGGCAGAATTGTAGTAAATGCCGGTCTGCTCTTCCTCGTAAATAGGCACGATCATCACCATGCCATGCTGCTTGGCAACGTCCTGCATGAGTTTGACCGTCGGGCCGTCGGGAATCTTCTCAACTGCCTCGTACCATCGAGTTTGCTGTTCGGCACAGAAGTACGGCGTCGTAAAGATCTCCTGAAAACAAAGCATCTGCACGCCCTGACGCGCGGCGTCCTCGACCATTTTCATTTGATGATCGATATTCGCCCGCCTGATCTCAGGTATCGGAGCATCGGTCGACGCGACGTTATGCGCCTGTATCAGTCCGCATTTGATTATTCTTGACATAATTTTCTACTACGACATCCAATTTACACCAGATTCGGGGTTCCATTTGGTCGTGGTTTTCTTTAATTTTGTCCAAAATTCGATCGAACTTTTGCCGGTGATGTCGTTAGCGCCGAAACGCGAGTCGTTCCAGCCGCCAAATGAAAACGGCTCACGCGGCACCGGCACGCCGATGTTCACTCCGATCATGCCCGCACTCGCGTGCTCCATCACATATCTGGCAAGGCCGCCGCTCTGCGTAAAGACCGCCGCCGCGTTGCCATACGGGTTGTCGTTCTCGATCTTTATCGCTTCATCGAGCGTATCGGTACGCATGATCGAGATCACCGGGCCAAAGATCTCCTCGGTCGCAACGGACATGTCCGAAGTGACAAAATCGATCACGGTCGGCCCGACATAAGTCCCGTTCTCCTTGCCCGCGACCACCGCACCGCGGCCGTCCACGAGGATCTTAGCACCGTTGCGTTCTGCCTCAGAGATATAGTTTTCGATACGTTCTTTCGCCGCTTTTGAGATCACGGCACCCAGATTTGTGCCGGGAATTACCTTACGTGCCTCAACACATATCTGATCGATGATCGGGTCAACATTCCCGACCGCAAGCATCGCCGACGCCGCCATGCAGCGTTGGCCGGCGCAGCCGGACATCGAGGCTGTGACGTTCGAGGCCGTCATCGCCGGATTTGCGTCGGGCAAAACGAAAAGATGGTTTTTAGCTCCGCCGAGGGCTATGCAGCGTTTCAGGCTATGTGTGCTTTGCTGATAAACGAGCTTTGCAACCTTTGTCGAGCCGACAAAGCTGACGGCCTCGATGTCCGCGTGGCTACAAATTCCTTCGACGATCTCTTTGCCGCCGTTGATGACGTTGAAAACGCCATCGGGCAAACCAGCGTCCTTCAATAACTGGGCCATTCGCAGCACCGACAGAGGCACGAGTTCGGACGGCTTCATTATCATCGTGTTGCCGAGCACCAGTGCATTCGGCATTGTCCAATTCGGCACCATCAGCGGAAAATTGAACGGAGCGATCGACGCCACAACGCCGACGGGAAAATGCTCGGTCCGGCACTCGACGCCACGGCTGACCTCCAGGACCTCGCCCGAAACAAGCTGCGGCATCGAGCACGCAAATTCGGTCAGCTCGATGCTCTTATCGACCTCGGCGCGGGCTTCGTCGATCGTCTTGCCATTTTCTTCCGAAACCAATGCGGTAAGTTCATCAGAATTCTTTTCGAGCAAGTACCGGTAGCGAAAAAACACCTGCGCGCGTTCTTTGATCGGGGCTTTGCTCCACGATTCGCCCGCCTTTTTTGCCGATTCCACCGCTTTGTTCAGTTCGTCCGTTGTTGACATCGGAACGGTTGACAGCAAATTGCCGTCGAGCGGTGAAGTAACGTCGAGATCGCTCGACGATGTGCTTTCGACAAAAGCACCGCCGTAAAAATTTTTAACTCTTTCGTATTTCATATCTTATTTCACCACAGAGAACACAGAGAACACAGAGAAAATGCAATTAATTAGGAAACGTGCCAATAATGATCTCTCGTATACTTCAAAATACCTTTCTAAAGAATCTCTGTGCTCTCTGTGGCTCCGTGGTGAATTTCCCTTGGTGGAAAGGCCGCCATCAACGCCCAATGCACGACGAACGCGACGCCAAAGCCTACAAACCACGCATAATCGTAAAGTGGACGGAACAATGGAATTATCAGGCCTATCCACGCAAAAAAGCAACCCAGAAGCGTTGCAATTACGGCTCTAAAATTCCAGCCGCCGTAGATGCCTTTGCTTCGGTAGAGGTCACCGAGATTAAGGTTTTTTCGACGAACGAGCCAATAATCTGCGATCAAAACCCCCGCTATCGAGCCCAAGCCGCCCGAATAACCGACGAGCCAGCCGAAAATATAACCGCTCGGGTCGGCAAGCAACTTCCACGGTTGCATCAGAATACCGATAATGCCGGTGATAAGGCCGCCCGTGCGGAATGAGATTAGCTTTGGCAGTGCGTTGGCGAAATCGTTGGCGGGCGAGACGACATTTGCCGCGATATTGACCGAAAGTGTCGCGACGACAACCGTAAACATCGAGATCGCCACGACAATCGGCTGTGAGAATTGGCTGACCAGCTTAACGGGATCCCACGCATCCGCCGGATTCATGTTCGGAAAAACGACGACAGCGGCGGACGTGATCATGATGCCCATCGCCGCAAAAACTGTCATCGTGGTCGGCAGAGCGACAGCCTGTCCGATGACCTGTTCGCGCTGGCTTTTGCCAAATCGTGTAAAGTCAGGCATGTTGAGCGAAAGCGTCGCCCAGAAGCCGATCATCGCCGTCAGGCTTGGGATAAAGATTGGCCAGAATTCGCCGAATGTCTGAAACTTGCCCGGTTCGTGCAGCAGGAATCCAATGCCGCCCGCCTGATACAAAATCCACGTCAGCAACAGGCCTGTCATTACCAGAACATAAGGCGCCGCCCAATTCTCAACCATTCGCAGCAGATCCATGCCGCGGTAGATGATGGCTATATTTATCGCCCAAAATATCAGGAACGAAAGCCATTCGGTCGGTGTGTGGCCGCCAATCGGGCCGCCGAGCAGAGTTGCCCAACCCGGAATAAACGCCGCAAAGAACGTCTGTAACGCCTGGCCGCCGATCCACGCCTGTATGCCAAACCAACCGCACGCAACAATCGCCCGCATCAACGCCGGCAGATTCGAACCTCCCGTTCCATAAGCCGCCCGTGCAAACACCGGAAACGGAATGCCGTACTTCGTCCCCGGATGCGAATTAAGCAGGATCGGCACGAGAACGATCACGTTGCCTAGCAGGATCGTGATGAGAGCCTGCCACCAATTCATCCCCGCGGAGATCAGCCCCGACGCCATCATATAAGTCGGGATACAATGCGCCATCGAGACCCAAAGCGCCGCGTAGTTATACGTCGTCCAATTGCGTTTTGCGACCGGAACGGGAGCGAGGTCCTCGTTAAATAACGACGATGAGCGAATACTCTCTTCCGCGTCGGCATTTAGCTCGACTCGTCCGTCTTCGTGTTGGTTGGTTTCTCGACTCGTCATAGGTCTCTCCAAAACAATTGATCTTTCTTTACTCCGGCAGATTCAGGCGTTTCAGCAACCCGGCGAATCGCGGGTCGTCGCGGAGCGGGTCCATATAAAAATCAACGTTCATTTCATTGCATGACCGGTCGCGGTCGTCTAAGGCCTTTTCCAACTCCGCAAAAGCTTTGTCCTTTTCGCCAAGAAGCCCGTAAATAAGCGCCAAATGGTAATGCGGTACATATTGAGACTTGCCGATATCGGTGAATTTACCGATCACAGCCGCGACATCATTACGACGCCCCGTTTGCGCGTATGCATACGCAAGCATCTTCAAAGCCTCCTGATCGGTCGCATTTGTTTGCAAAATACTCTCGCCAAATGAGATCGCCTCCGCATACATGCCGTTGGCGTTGAATGCGTAGCCTAGCCATGCCCGAGCGGAGGGATGGTTGGGGTCAAGAGCGCTTGTTTTCTTAGCCTGTTCGAGCGCAAGGTCATACTTTCGGGCACTCATGTAGGCAGTGACAAGATTTGCTCCGATCGGAATCGCCAACGGTTCCAATTCCACAGCCCGCTTTGATTCCGCGATTGACTCATCAAAACGCCCCGTCGGTGAAAGAAGACCTCGACTGTAACGATTGTGTATTTCGGCCACGTCCGGGTCGAGATCGATCGCCTTTTTGAATTCGCGCTCTGCGTCAGCCCAGTTCCAATCGTAAAGAGCTAGAATATTTCCCAGAGAGCCGTGTGCTTCGGCCAGATTTGGGTCGATCTGCAATGCTCGCTCTGCCGCCACTTTGCCTTGCGGCATAGCTTCCCTGGGCGACATAAACGCATACGACGGCATCACCGTGTAACTGCGGGAAATACCGACGTACGCCCGGGCATAATTGGGGTCAAGCTTTATCGCCTGCTGGTAAGCCTCGATGCTCTGCAGCAGGCCATCTTTGGTGCGTTTATCATAAAGAAACTGGCCCTTGAGAAATAGCTGATACGCCTCGCTGCTATCAGTGGATTTTTTTGCCAGCTTTTGTTCGGCCTCACCCGAGAGTTTTAATTGCAGTTTCTGCGTGATCGCCGAAGCGATCTCTCTCTGAGTGGCAAGCAGATCGGACATCTTTCGCTCATATTGGTCGCCCCAGAGCGATTTCTTATTCCTCACATCGACGAGATCAACGCTGATGGTCAAATTGTCGCCGCGTTGAATGATCCGCCCCGACATGACCGCATCGACACCGAGTTCGGCCCCGATCTTTTCCACGTCGATCTCTTTGCCCTTGTAGCGAAAGACCGAGCTTCGCGGACTGACCTTGAGATTAGGCAATTGTGAAAGTTTGTAGATCAGCGACTCGGCCATACCATCCGACAAATAGTCCGAATCGGCATTCCCGCTCTTGTTTTCAAATGGAAGCACAGCTATCGAATTTATCTGTCCGCTGGTCGAAGATTTGAAGTATCGATATCCAAAGAATCCGCCGAGGACGATGATCGCCAGCAGGAACGGTGCGGCCAAGAGCCGCTTATCCAAACCGCGAGGTTTCGGGACTATATCGCCCGTGTTTGCAGGCAAGACCGCCGTCTGGTCGGTCATGTGTATTTGCGCCCGAGTCGCCGCTTCACTTGGCGCCTCGGTAACGTGGAGTATCGCGGTTGCGGGTTCATCAGCAGACGCCGGGCCTTCGAGAAGCGCATTTCCATCGTCGAGACAATAAAGCAGCGTGTCGTCGTAATAATCCCGCCTACATTCAGGGCATCTTTTCATAATCTTTGGCTTAATTCAATTTCTTGTTTCTCATTTCAATTTCTTGATGCTCGAATTATTCATTAAAGAAGTCATTTGAGTTATCGCAATTGCGTTAAGCTGTTGTAATCGTTTGCTTTGAGGTAATTCCTGGTGAATCAAAATAGCATTGATACTTGTCCTGTTTCGATAAAATGACTAACTGCTCGATTGACGCAAAATCTCTGATATTTCCGTCTGAATCAGAATTTTCATCTCGCCATTGTTTCGCGGTCTTGCCGAATAAAGCCATATTCAAAAGGTCGGCTTCGGTGGCATAAACAAGGTTAATTTGCGATTTAGACAGTTCCGGTGGAATCAGATTTTCTTTGATCGC
>JAYUDV010000138.1:0-30330 GCA_043739565.1 Chloracidobacterium sp. | reverse complement strand
CCTCGCCCGATACCTCCGCCTACGATGCCCGCAAGCTCTTACTGATTGGCGGAGAGGGCATCAATATTCGCACAAAAGCCGCTCAGCCGCCGAATGTGAAGTAATTTCAGACGGCCACGGGAGCGGCGATCTTGCCCCACGACTGGTAGTTATCCAGTTTCAAATTCTCAAATTTGAAGTTGAGTAGCCCATCCAACCCTTTCAAGCCATCTGCATTTACAAATTCAAGCTTCGGCAGCGGCATTGGCTCGCGTGACAGGAGTTCATCAACTTGATCGAGGTGGTTGCTGTAGATGTGGAGATCGCCGAACGTGTGAATAAATTCGCCCGCCTCCAGGCCGCAGACGCGTGCAACAAGATGAGTCAGTAGCGCGTAGCTGCTGATATTGAACGGCACACCGAGGAATGCGTCGGCGCTGCGTTGGTAAAGTTGGCAGTGCAGGGTTTTGCCGCTCTCGACCTTGAATTGGAAGAGCGTGTGACACGGCGGTAGAGCCACCTCGTCGCACGTTTCAGGATTCCAACCCGTGACAATCAGGCGACGTGAGTTGGGATTTGTTTCTATCTCGCTTATCAATCGTGCGATCTGGTCAACGCCATTCATTTGCGGGTAATCACCGCCGAACGAACGCCACAGATAACCGTAAACCGGACCGAGATCGCCTTTTTCCCGGCCAAATCTCACGGTTTGCTCGTCAGTCGCCCACTCGGCCCAGATATCGACACCGCGTTGGTTTAGTTCTTTTTCGCTCGTACTGCCGCTCAGAAACCAAAATAGTTCCTCGGCAACCCACCGGAACGGAATGCGTTTTGTCGTAACGATTGGAAAACCCTCGGGGAGATCGAACCGCGTTTGGTAACCGAACGACGAGATCGTACCCGTGCCTGTCCGGTCGTCATGCCGCGTTCCGGTCGCCAAGATATGCTTTAGAAGTTCGTGGTATTGCCGCATTTTATGAGTAAATAGTAAATCGTAAATCGTGAATAGTAAATCACGAATTATGATTCACCTAAATCGAGTAACCGCTCAAATTTCACTATTTACGGGTAACGATTTACTATTGACGATTGGCGATTCACGATGAACAAACTTGAAGTCAGTTTTAACAGCCCGCAATGCGGTTGGATGTCGATCGGGTTCGAGGACGGCACGAGCGAATTTCGCACGACAACGGCTCACGCTCCGCACGAGTTGGCATTGCCAGAATTGCTGAGAATACTGACTGCTTTGCTCGACGCCGGGTCGCCGCAAAATGAATATTTGCTCAAATGGAACCGCGACCCGGAGGAGTTCGATTTTAGATTTGTCCGTGACGGCGACGGATTGCTGATCGAAATCTACCAATACCCGACGGACGAAAGAGAGTTGAACGAGCGTGAACTCGTGTTTATTCATCAAGGCACGGTCCGGGAAGTGTGCGAGGCTTTCTCGGCGACCTTTGAGCAGCTTTACGCTGACCGCGAGACGGACGAATTTGAATTCAATTGGCGCCAGCCTTTTCCGCTTGCCGAATATGAGGAATTTAAGGGAAGAATGGAATGCGTATAAACGCGGATGAGGTGGATTCACACGAGTAAAAATTATTCTGATCCGTGAAAACCAGGTTGATCCGCCCGATCCGCGTTCTATTGTTTTAATGAAAGAAAAACTTTTAGATCTATTGGCATGTCCAACGTGTGGCGGTGATATTTTGCTGGCTTACGCCAGCAAATACGAGGGTCGCGAGATCATCGAGGGCGTACTGACATGCAAAAAATGCACCCGCGAATACAAGGTTGTTCGCGGCGTGCCACGATTTGCCGACCTCGCAAAGATCGAAGAGGATAAAGCCGAAACAGCGGAGAATTTTGGCTGGCAGTGGACGCATTTTACGCAGGAAGATCCAAAATACAACGATCAGTTTCTGGGCTGGCTGCAACCCGTGAAACCTGAATTTTTTGCTGGCAAGATCGTGCTTGAGGGCGGCTGTGGCAAAGGCCGCCACACGAAACTCGCCGCGGCATGGGGAGCCGCTGAGGTTGTCGGAATTGATCTCGGCGACGGAGTGGAGTCGGCGTTCGCGTTGACGCGCGAAATGCCGAATGCTCACATAGTCCAATGCGATATTTTCAAGTTGCCGCTAAAAAAGGCCTTTGATTACGCGTTCAGCGTCGGCGTGCTGCATCATACACCCGATCCGAAACGCGCATTTATCTCGCTTGCGTCAAAAGTAAAAAAAGACGGCCACATTTCAGCTTGGGTTTACGGTGCCGAGAATAACGAATGGATCACCCGTTACGTTAATCCGGTACGTGAGAGCTTTACGTCGCAGATCAGCCAGCCGATGCTTTACCAACTGTCAAAACTGCCGACGCTTGGTGTTTTTCTGACGACGAAACTCGTTTACCGACCGCTCAACGCCGCGTCGAAGCCGATCGCCAGTAAGCTTTTTTACAATGAATATCTCAACCACCTCGGCACGTTCGGATGGCGTGAGCAGCACAATATTGTATTCGACCATCTTGTCGCTCCGACGGCGTTTTACATCGGCAAAGACGATTTTCAGAGTTGGTGGGATGAGATCGGCGCCGACGGGGTCGAGATAGTCTGGCACAATCAAAATAGCTGGTGCGGATTTGGAAAAATCGTATGAAATTTGACAGAGGAATTGACCAAAAATATCGGCAATCGGTCGAGGATGCTTTTGCGACGATCATCGAGAAAGGCAATGATCTTCACAAATATGTGATGAACGAGATTCTCGAATCCAAGATGCTCGTTCGCGTTAAACCGGTAAAGAAGATCAACGCGTCGGGCATAACGGGCGTTATCAACTCGGTCAAAACCAACTATCGGCTCGCGACCAGGCGGCTTAGTCTGCGGGACGCGCTTGGCGAAATCTATATTGCTATCGCCGAGGAGACGATCGACACCGGCGGCCAACGTGGCTGCGAAGGGACATTTGTCCACGAGGGACGGCACGCATACGATTTTGCTCAGACGCTCGAAAGTCTCTCGAATCGCGATGTAAATCCGATCGGTGTCTTCAACCCCACGCTTTATGACCTCGAATGGGAGGCTCACCAGACTGCAGGCAAATACATGCTCTGTATCGATAAACCGGAGTATATCGACGAAGGGCTACAGTTAATGATCCTCGGCCGCGATCAGGCGGGTTCGTGCTATGTCAGCGACGACGGCATCCGCCAACGGCTGCGCGACAGCTACGGCCTCGCGCTGGACGCCAATCAGGGAAGTCTCGCGAGCGAAATGATGGGGATAAGAGTTTAAGAACTTTAGCTACGAATTACACAAATGGCACGAATCAGTAGGAATTCCTAAAATTCGTGCTATTTGTGTAATTCGTGGCAGAATATAAATATGAACGCGACTTTGCCGCAGGAAATGCAGCAGCACACATACGCCATCATGGACGAGGTCGAGGGCTCGCATTGGTGGTTTGTCGGTAGGCGCGCCATTCTTGAAAGCTTTCTGACGGGAATCGCCGAAAAACTCCGCACTCCGCAATCCACACTCCGCATTCTTGATGTCGGTTGCGGAACTGGTGCCAACATCGAGATGCTTTCGCGTTACGGTGAGGCCGAGGGTGTGGACGTTTCAGACGACGCTCTCGAATTCTGCCGAAAAAGAGGGCGAAAAGCTCAAAAAGGATTGGCCGAGACGCTGCCGTATGCGGACGAAACATTTGATCTGACCACCGCTCTCGATGTGGTCGAGCACCTTGATGACGACCTTGCGGGTCTGAAGGAAATGTATCGCGTCACGAAAAGCGGCGGATATTCGCTGATCTTTGTTCCGGCGTTTATGTGGCTTTGGGGTGTGCAGGACGATATTTCGAACCACCGCATTCGGTACACCAAATCACAGATTGTTGAACGGCTTAAAACGGCGGGTTACGAGATCGAACGTGCGACCTACGCCAATTGGACGTTTTTCGCACCGATCCTCGCGGGCCGGACGCTGATGAAACTGACCGGAATCAAGCCCGAATCCGAGAACAATATAACCGTTTCAGCACTGAACGGCGTGTTCGGCAAACTTTTTGGCTCCGAGCGTTTTTGGCTGCGGAATTTTAACTTTCCCTTTGGCGTGTCGATCGTCGTGGTCGCAAGAAAAGATCGAAACCACATATAAACACCGATGAACGCAGATAAGAGCGGCGTGGCTATCTGTGTTAATCTGTGTAGTTCTGGGGGTTTGTTTTTTACTGATCTATGAGTCAAGTTGCAACTGAAAATCCGGAATTATCGTTATTTCTACCGGTTCTGGACGAGGAAGGAAATCTGCGGCCGATGCACGCAAAAATCCAGGCCGCGCTCGACGCTCTCGGCAAGACGGCTGAGGTAATTTATGTCGATGACGGTTCGACCGACGATAGTCTTGCCATATTGCGTGAGATCGCAGCCGGTGACGACCGCGTTCGAGTGATCTCGCTGCGGCGAAATTACGGCCAAACGGCGGCAATGTCGGCCGGTATTGACGCGGCAAAAGGCGAAATACTGATACCGATGGACGCAGATCTGCAAAACGATCCGGCGGATATTGCGCGGCTTTTAGATAAATTAAACGAGGGTTACGATGTCGTTTCAGGCTGGCGAAAAAACCGTCAGGACAAGCTTATTTCACGCAAAATACCGTCGCAGATCGCCAACCGCATTATTTCATGGATCGGCGGCGTACCGCTTCACGATTATGGCTGCTCGCTAAAGGCATATCGCCGCGAGGTGATACAGGATGTGAAACTTTACGGCGAAATGCACCGCTTTATCCCGATCTATGCCAGTTGGGCCGGAGCACGCGTTGCAGAGATCCAGGTCGATCACCACGCCCGGACAATGGGCAAGTCGAAATACGGCATCTCGCGAACCATCAAGGTAGTATTCGATCTCATTACGATAAAATTTATGGCCGAGTACCACACAAAGCCGCTCTATGTATTTGGCGGGTTTGGAATGATCGCGTTTGCCATCTCGATAATTGCGGGCGTTTGGGCTATCGTCTTAAAACTTTTTTACAGTACGTCATTTATCCTGACACCACTACCGATAATCACGATTGTAATGCTCGCCATCTCGGTCCAGTTTTTCCTGATGGGACTGCTCGCTGAGCTGCTTGTCCGGACATATCACGAGTCGCAGGACAAGGCGATCTATGCTATTCGCGAAAAAATAGGATTTGTTGGAACAACGGATTAACGCGGATTTACGCAGATATATTTTTTGATTTTTATCCGTGTCAATCTGGGTTAATCCGCTGTTAAAATTTATATGTGCGGAATTGCCGGTTGGGTAAACCTTGAACAATCTGACGTCTCACGCGACCACACCGAGGCTTTTTTGCACTCTATGTGCGAACGGATCGTTCATCGTGGGCCGGATTCCGAAGGACTTTGGTTGGATGATCAGGTCGCTTTGGGGATGCGGCGGTTGTCGGTCATTGACCTGCATACGGGCGATCAGCCGGTTTTCAGCGAAGACAAAAGCGTCGTCGTGATGATGAATGGCGAGCTTTATAATTACCGCGAGGTTCGTGCGGATCTCGAGAAACTTGGACACAAATTCGTCACTCAAAGCGACACCGAGATCGTCCCGCACCTTTATCAGGAATATGGCGATGATTTTGTCGATCATCTTAATGGAATGTTCGCGATCACGTTGTGGGATACGCGGCGAAAGCGGCTAGTCATCGCACGCGACCGTTTTGGCGAAAAGCCGCTGTATTACGGCATTTTCGATGGTAAATTGATCTATGCATCGGAGCCAAAGGCCTTGCTCGCTCATCCGTCCGTCAAACCTGAGCTTAATTTCGACGCCTTTCGCCAATACCTCTCCTTCGATTACGTACCGGCCCCGCAGTCGATCTATAGAGGTATTTCAAAACTCCCGGCGGCCCACATAATGGCCGTCGAAAGCGGCGAGATCAAAATCCGCCGGTATTGGAACTTGACATGGCAGAAGCCCGCGCGTGAGCAAGGGCGTAACGGAAACGGCTTTGACGCAAAAGCCGACGAGCTTCGCGACCTACTCTCGGACGCGGTGCGGATGCGGCTGGTCGCTGACGTTCCGCTTGGTATACTGCTTTCGGGCGGTATCGATTCTTCGACGGTTGCTGCGTTTGCGGTGCAGCACGCGACTGATAAGGTAAAGACGTTTTCGATCGGATTTGAGGAAGATTCGTTTGACGAGACCAAATACGCCCGCGAGGTGGCCCATCACCTCGGCACCGAACACTATGAGGCGAAGCTGAGCGCCGCGTCCGCCGGAGATCTGATCAGCGAAATTGGCACGTGGCTCGATGAACCGCTCTCGGACGGCTCGCTTATCCCAACATACCTATTGGCGCAATTTGTGAGAAAGCATGTAACGGTCGCGCTTGGCGGCGATGGCGGTGACGAGCTTTTTACCGGTTACCCGATGTATTACGGCCACAAGGTCGCGGGTGCTTACACGGCGATCCCTCAATTTCTGCGGTCGAACGTTATCGAACCGATTGTTAGAATGCTGCCCGTTTCGACCAAAAATCTTTCGTTTGACTATAAAGCCAAGCGTTTCGTCAAATCGGCGAATTACGAGACGGTAATGCGGCATCATTCGTGGTTTGGTTCGTTTTCGCTCGACGAACAGCGTGTATTGCTCACCGAAAACGTCCTTGTTCACGGCTCCGGCGATATTTACGCCGGCCCGAAAAGTTTGCTCGACATTTGCGACGCTACTGACGAGATCGAGCGTATGCAGTATCTCGACATGAATTTTTATATGGCCGAGGATATTTTGACCAAAGTTGACCGCGCGGCGATGGCTGTAAGCCTCGAAACGCGAGCGCCGTTTCTGGATCCGCGCGTTGGCCAATTTGCCGCGTCTATACCTCTCGATTACAAGCTGCGGGGCAACAAAGGCAAGTACATTTTGAAAAGAGCAATGAAAGATATGCTGCCAAAATCGATACTGACCCGTCCAAAAAAAGGTTTTGGAATACCGATCGCCGAATGGTTAAAGGGTCGGCTCAATCCGCTTATGCATGACCGTCTTTCGCCCGACAGATTGAAAGAGCAGGGCTTGTTTGAACCCGCGTATGTTCAAACGCTCATCGCCGAACATGAAAAAGGCATCGCCAGCCATCATAAACAGCTTTGGACGCTGCTGGTTTTTCAACTCTGGCATGACAACTATTGTCAGTAGCCCAACCGTAAGGGCGGGCGTAGTCACATGACGCCCAGACTTGGGCTATCGCCACATATTCGCGTATTATTTTAAATATGGCATCACTTTATCCTGAGATCGAACCGTTCGACACCGGCATGTTGGCCGTTTCCGATATCCACACGATCTATTACGAGCGTGCCGGCAACCCAAACGGCATTCCGGTCGTTTTTTTACACGGCGGCCCGGGCGGCGGCCTGGTTCCGATGTACCGGCAATTTTTCGATCCGGCGGTTTATCATGTGGTCTTGTTTGATCAACGCGGTTCGGGCAGATCGACTCCGCATGCTGAGCTTCGCGAGAATACGACATGGGATCTGATCAAAGATATAGAAACATTGAGAGAGAAATTTGGTATCGATAAATGGTATATTTTTGGCGGTTCGTGGGGCAGCACATTAAGTCTGGCATACGGTGAAACACATCCTGACCGGTGTTTTGGCTTAGCCCTTCGCGGTATCTTCTTAACCCGGAAAAAAGAGCTGGATTGGTTTTATCAATATGGTGCATCGGAGATATTTCCCGATTTTTGGGAGCGGTATCGCGATGAGATACCCGAGGCGGAGCGTGGCGATTTTGTGTCAGCCTATTACCGACGGCTTACGAGCGATGACGAGAATACCAGGCTTTCGGCGGCACGAGCGTGGAGCGTCTGGGAAGGTTCGACATCGAAGCTTTATCCGGACAAGGACCTAATGAATCATTGGGAAGGCGCGCACGAAGCCTTAAGTCTCGCCCGCATAGAGTGTCATTATTTTGTGAACAACTCGTTCTTTCCGACTGAGAATTATTTGATCGAAAACGTCCAGAAGATACGCAATATTCCGACGGTTATCGTTCAGGGGCGTTACGATGTCGTATGCCCGATCACTTCGGCGTGGGAGCTTCACAACGCTATGCCGGAGGCCGAATTGATAATCGTTCCGGATGCCGGACATTCGATCTCCGAGCCCGGCATATCGTCGGCTTTGGTCGCAGCTATGGACAGATTTAAGGCGCGACACTAAAATTTTGCGTGAATCTTGGCGCAAATAGCTGTATTATAAAAAAATAGCTTGTATCAAAAGGCCATTTGACCTTTTATGACGTCTGATATTTGGGATTAATAGTATGAACTTCGGAACAACAGAAATATTACTGATCGTCGCGGTCTTGTTTTTGCTCTTTGGTGCAACGCGTCTGCCGCAGCTCGCAAAATCACTGGGCCAGTCACGAAAAGCCTTTAAGGACGGCCTACGGGAGGCTGAGGATGAAGAAAAGACCAATCAGCAAAAATTGTCGGCAAACCCTGCCGCTCCGCAGATATCTAACATGAGCGATGAGGAATTGATGGCGGAGATGCGTCGCCGAGCAGAGTCAAAATCCTAATATAGTAGCTAAGACCAGTTTTTCAGGAGTATTAATCAATGCACATTCCAACAATTTTTTTAATGTTTGACAGCCCCGTGCAGATCGCGATGGTTGTCGGTGTAATCTTTCTAATATTCGGTGCGGGCAAATTACCTCAGTTGGCAAAATCGCTCGGCCAATCGCGAAAGGCCTTTAAGGACGGACTGCGCGAGGCGGAGGAAGACGAAGCCGCTGAGCAGCAAAAGTTATCGGCAATTCCGGCCGTCCCGCAGATAAGCAAAATGAGCGACGAAGAAATAATGGCGGAGATGCGTCGGCGGGCTGAGGTAAAACAGTCCTCGATTTGAATAGATCAGGCTATTAGATGGTCTTCTCGTTTTTCCTCTTCAACCTTTTTCACCGGTCAGCAAAGTAGCTTTCACTGAAAATCTGAAGGAAAGTGTGTCGTCGTCTGCGTCTATCAATCGAGCAAGTTTCTCCGGAATTTGCTCTTTTTCATTTTCATCGAGCATTTCCAGCCAAAGCGGCAGCAGAAAGTCTGCAACCATCGGCGACGCGATAAATTCAGCCCCGTTTTCGTACTCAAAAACCTCGAGGGCGACATGCGTTTTAATGTTTACCATGCCTGTCCGCTCGGCAATTGCCTCAATTTTAGAGACAGTAGGCATATCGGCAATGATCTTTTCGGCCGCCACACCGTGTTCGCCGAGGTTCTCGTTAAATAAAACCTCCCACAGCAGCGAGACAACCTCGCCAAAACTGCCCGCTGTGGGCAAAAATACGGCGACATCGCCCGTGGTCCGGGCGACACGCACAACATTTTCGATAAATTTCTCTATCTCGGCCGATCTAATTAGACTGGCGTCTGCCAGAACCGCGTCAAACGCATCATCCTCAAACCGCATACAGGAAAAATCCACATCCGAGCCGAGTGCAGCGGCCTTATCGCGGGCGATCTTTAAAATGTCCTCGTTCTCGCAGGTCGCAAAAATATTTGTCTTTTTGCCAAATTTTTCGTGAATTGCAAATGCGTGACCGCCGGTCCCGGCGTTGATGTAAAGCAGATTTTCGGAATCGCTCAGATCCAGGTGCTTATCGACAAGATCGGCAAACCGCCGTGTCCACTCGCCGTCGACGGCAAGATCACGCAGGAAAGCGAGTTCGTTTTGGGTTTTCTCCATACCTTTTAAATATCGTAAATAGTAAATCGTGAATAGTAAATAGCTGATTCGGAATCGAGTTTCTTTCGGTGCATAATCGCGACCCAGATTTACTATTTACAATTCACGATTTACTATTTACTAACTCACACTAGTGTCCCAACGTTAGTTCCGGGAGTTCCCGGAAGATATTGAAATATAACATGTTAGATGCCATTTTAAGATTTATCGATTTGAAATTGGATGCCTCCAAAGACGATCCTTCCACAATATTGTGGAAGGAGGCGACTGATGAATACGGGCAAAACGATTTTCTCTCAATTGATGGATTTTCTCCCTTTATACGAGTTTCGCCGGTGCGTAAAACGGTACGATGGCGATCACAAAGTTCAGAGTTTTTCATGTCTGGATCAATTTCTGTGCATGGCTTTCGCACAGCTTACTTATCGCGAAAGTCTTCGAGACATCGAGGCCTGTCTGCGTGCCGCACACTCGAAACTTTATCACATGGGCATCCGGGGCCGCGTCTCGCGGAACACTCTGGCAAACGCGAATTCGGTTCGCGATTGGCGCATCTATCGGGACTTCGGAGAAGTCCTGATTCGGATCGCAAGGCCTCTTTATGCGAACGCGGGCTTTGGCGTCGAACTCGGGTCAGCCGCCTACGCACTCGATTCAACCATCATCGATTTGTGCCTTTCGCTTTTCCCGTGGGCCAAGTTTCGCCGGGCGAAAGGTGCGATAAAAATCCACACGCTGATCGACCTCTCGGGCAATATCCCGGCCATTATTATTGTAACTTGCGGCAAAATTCACGATGTCAATATTCTCGACCAACTGATCTTCGAGGCGGGTGCCTTTTACATTATGGATCGCGGCTATCTCGATTTCGCCCGGCTGTACAAGATTCATCGGGCTTCCGGCTTCTTCGTCACGCGGGCCAAAAAGAACTTCCGCTTCAAACGCCTCTACTCACGACCGGTGGACAAAAATACCGGCGTCCAATGCGATCAGATAATCACGCTCGGCGGCTTCTATCCCCGCAAGGATTATCCGGAAAAACTTCGCCGCATTCGTTATTTCGACAAACAGACGAACAACCACCTCGTCTTTTTAACCAACAACTTTACCTTGCCGCCACTCGTCATTGCACATCTCTATCGCAGCCGCTGGCAGGTCGAACTGTTTTTCAAATGGATCAAACAACACTTGCGCGTCAAAGCCTTTTACGGAACGAGCGAGAATGCCGTCAAAACTCAGGTCTGGATCGCGATCTCAATTTACCTGCTTGTCGCCATCGTCAAAAAACAACTCAATCTCAATGCCAGTCTCTACACAATTCTACAAATTATAAGCGTCACCGTTTTCGAGAAAACCCCGCTTTTACAGGCTTTGCTACACTCAGACGACACTTCCCATAACGACCATCCCTGTAAACAGTTGACTCTATTCGACTAACGTTGGGACACTAGTGGTAAGTTATACATTATGGACGCGGTCGAAACAATTCCGAAATATCCATAAGTATTAGTTGTGTATACAATAAAATTTTCAGAAACTGTTGACAACCGGATGTCATTTGAGAGAATCTTATACGTGCTGACCGGCAACTGTAGTGAAATCGAACATTTCCAATACAAGTTTTCAGTTCCAAATATTATGAAAAAAGGATTATTGTTTGGCATTCTTGTCTTCGCAACCTCGATTTTATCAATATTTGCGCAGTCGAATAAGCTCATACCGGTGCCGACCCCAACAAGGGTCGTGGTGACAAATACAATGCCGCCCGTTCAGCCGGCACGGACACCGACCCCGCTTCCGCTCCCGTCAAAAACGCCAAACGTCGTTGGCCAGAATCCGCCCGCTCCGTCGTCGTCGGCCAGCAATTTGAATTACAAAGGCCTTAGTTTTGCTCAGATCAAAAGTAAGATCGCCGAAGCAAAGCGGCAGATGCAAACACGGCCGCTGACGACGGCCCTGACCGATCCGCCGGCCATGACTAATCTGGTACGCATTGCGTATTACGACTGGCGTGACAAAAAGGTCGATTACATCGTCATCAGCAAAGATGCGTTTCTGACGACGGATTCACCGACGGCGACAATCTCGTCTGGTGGCCGACGGGTCACGTCGCGCACTTTACGTGCAAATGGCGTCAATACCCCAATCACGATCACGGACGAGACCGGTCAGGCGCAGCTGCCGCTTTTGATCCAATATCCGGTCGAAAAAGGTGGTCGTTACATCGAGACGGCTTACTACATGTCCACGCATCCGGGACTCGTCACGCCCGAGGTCGTCAGCGCCGGCCGATTTTACGTTCACAATGTTATTGAGATCGCTCGCGACCAACTTCGAAACAAAGGTTATGCGATCCAGCCAAAGACCGCGGATATTGCCGAGCGGCTCGCGACGGTCGAGCACGTCGATCATCTGCGTTTCCGCACCGAGTTTCAACCGAACATTTTTAACGACATCTTTACGCTCTACGCCTTAAACGAAGGCCAGACCTATCGATATTCGGTTAGCTCGGCCGGTGCGGGCGGCATGGTGCAGATGATACCGCCGACGTACCGTATGATCCGCGAGCATTACCCGAACGCGGGTCTGATGCCCGATTTTGTCGAGGGCATGCGAAACCACGTTAACGCGACGCAGGCGATGCTGCTCTATATGCAGATGACGTGGAACGACCTTGCCGCCAGCTCGGCTGTCACCGGCGCGATGGCGACCGGCATCGCGACTCAGGAACAGCTAATGGCTGCGGGTTACAATTCAAATCCGGCCAAGCTAGCGGGCTACATCAATCGCGGCGGATCAAATTGGACCGGGTTAATTCCGCAGGAAACCAAAATCTATCTGCAAATCTATGATTCGCTCGAACGCAATGTGACTTTGGCCCCGAGAAAGCAATGAGAATTGACATTTCCTCTCTTGATACTCTTCATACAACTCGGCGTCCTCTGCGTAAGAACAAATATTAAGGCAGAGGACGTCGAGATTTCAGTTAATTTTTTTCGGAGCTATTCGTCAGGCATTTCCGCCGGAACAGGCGTACCGAAACCGGCCTTTGCAACCTTAGTTTGGATATCATTGAATTTCTTTTCGACCAAACTCTCACCCGCAAAAAACGGATCGTTCGTCACCTCAAACACCGCAAACGGCGGCGGAATAAAGCTTTCCATTTGCTCGTGTGTTTCGAAATCTACCTTGGCCATATTTAGTCCCCACAGCGATCCAAGATAAATGTCAAACGCGATCGAAACACGGTCAAATTCGTGAAAATAGCGATTTTTCCGTATCTCCCGGCCTTCGAACTGCGCGAAAGCGGCATACTCAGCGTCGTTGAGGTGTATCTCCGCCAGTTTCGTCGCGGTAAATTCTCCGTCCCGTATCGAAAATCGCTGCTGTAGAATGCGCGTCCACGTTTTGGTGTAAGGGTCGCGGATCAACCGCAGCCGCAATCGTGTATTTTCAATATAATTATCGAAGAGCTGCAAATGGCTGCTCGCGGGCATCAGCGGTTCGGGCAGGCCGTCGATCAGAAACAGCCTGTGTAATTCGGTTTGCGCAGTTTTGTTCATTTTCTCTAAATTTATTATACTCGTGAATTCAATTAATTTAGGAGTGCCAGAATTATGCGACATCATTTTTTACTATTTGTTTCTATAGCTTTACTAGCGGTTACCATGGCAGCATGTGGCGGCGGCCCAACGCCGGCGAATTCCGGTAACGCGAATGGAAATTCAAATAACCCGCTGGCGACCAATAAGCCCGCGCAGGATCCAACAACCAACAACGCTCCGACCTTGACGCCTGTATTTAAAGCGTATTGCGATGCGTGGGTTAAAAACGACGAAGCCGCCCTGCGTAAGGTCTATTCGTCAGATACGATCAAATATTTTGAGGGCCAGATGAAATTGGACAAAGAGAAAAGCTTGATTAAATCTCTGGAGATTGACAAGGTTTCGGGTACGCCCTGCGAAGTGACGAATGAAGAGATCACCGGCGATACGGCCATCGGAAAAATAATTTCGAATAAGTATCCGAACGGCATCAAGATAGTGTTTATCAAGGAAAACGGCGAGTGGAAAATGACGAATAAGAGTCCGGCCCTCGATTCCGTAAAACAGTCGTCGACTGATTCGAATTCCGCCAAATTGGCCCCGGCAAACACATCGAGTGATAAAAAGGACGGTAAGAAATAGATACAGATCGTTTTTGAACGGATATTTACACAGCGGCCCGGGAAAATCCGGGCCTTTTTCTCTGTAAGACTTGCATTTATTGCTAAAACTGATAACATTCCGACCTTGCTTGGAAAATTAGAAAGATGTTTTTCAGGTAAAAGACCGGAAAAAACTTTAAGGATAGGAAACCATTAAAATGAAATTAAAATTGATTCTTACACTGGGCATAATTGCTCTTACGATTGGATTTATCGGCTGCACCGCGTCGTTCAACACATCCAATAACGCAAATGCTAAGCCGGCAAATGCCGCTAATGCGACAACCACGAACACCGCAGCAAATACGGCAGCGAACACCAGCAGTGCCGCTAACACCGCAAGCAATTCAACTGCGGCAACGGATAAAAAGCAGGATTTCATCCTGGTGAACAAGACGGGCGTCACGATCGACTCGCTCTTCATTACACCGCACAGCTCGGATGACTGGGAAGAGGATATTCTCGGACAGGACACGCTTGCCGACGGCGAAACGCTTGACATCAAATTTCACCGCAGCAATACCGATGCAATGTGGGATCTGAAGATCCAAGACACAAAGGGTGCTTCGATCGAATGGGAAAACCTGAACCTTCTGAAGATCAAAAAGGTCACGCTTCATTATGACGGCAAGAAGGCGACAGCAGAGACAGAATAAACGGTTAGATTGATCTATTCATAAATTGAAAGACGGCGGAAACTTTATCGTTTCTGCCGTCTTTTTTGTTTTTGATCTGTGCTTAGAATCTCTACACACCTGCCTGGTGCTTTATTTCTTAATGTTTGTATGGCGGCAGGACAACGCGGGCAGCCTTTTCCTTTTTCATCCCAAGTGCCCAGTCAGCCTGCATTAACGTGTGTATGTCGCGTGTTCCCTCATAGATCACGGCGGCTTTGCAATTTCGCAGGTAACGCTCGACCGGATAATCGTTTGTGTAGCCGTTGGCTCCATGAACTTCGATCGCCATCGACGCGGCCGTCTCGCTGCGAATGGTCGCCTGCCATTTTGCAAGGCTCGCCGCACGCGCCGAAGGCAAACCCACGTTCTTCAAATAACCCGTTTTCAGCCATAGCAGATGGGCCATCTGGTAATCGGCCTCCATATTGGCGATCTTTTGTTTTACAAGTTGAAAATTTGCGATAGTTTGGCCCTGCACTTCACGAGTATTTGCATACGCGACCGAAGCGTCACGCGACGCGCGAATCACGCCGGTTGCACCCGACGCGACCGTGTAACGCCCATTTTCAAGGCTAAACATCGCGATCTTAAACCCCTCGCCTTCCTGACCGAGCATATTCCTGGCAGGCACGCGAACATCTTGAAGCGAGAAATATCCCGTGTTGCCCGCCCGAATCCCAAGCTTGCCGTGCAGTGTCCCGCTCGAAAATCCGGCCATTGTTCGCTCGACGATAAAGCAGCTCATGCCGCTGTGATCGCGAGCCTTTTGCTTTTCAAGATCGGTCCAGCAAAAGAATAGAAAATGATCGGCGACATCGCCAAGCGAGATCCACATCTTTTCGCCGCTCAATATCCAGTCGTCGCCGTCACGGCGTGCGTGCGACCGCATCCCGATGACATCCGATCCGGCATTCGGTTCCGTCAGCCCAAACGTCGCGATCTTTTCGCCCTTCGCCTGCGGCACAAGGTATTTCTGCTTCTGCTCCTCGGTTCCCCAACTGAAAATGCTCAACGAATTCAGGCCGACATGCACGGACATCGCGACCCGCAAAAACGTATCGCACGCCTCAAGTTCTTCGCATACAATACCAAGCGAGATATAGTCAAAACCCGCACCGCCGTATTCCTCGGGAATGCATACGCCCAAAAGCCCAAGCTCGGCCATTTTCTCAAACACTTTCGGTTCAAAGTATGACTTTTCATCCCATTCCTTAATGTACGGAGCGACCTCGCCCGCGACAAATTCGCGCACGGTCTGCTGTAATGCAATATGTTCTTCGGTTAGTTCAAGTTCGATCACAAGTTTAATATGTCCTCAAAATAAAATGGTTTAGCAAAATTGCTAAACCATTCTAACATTCAAATCAGTTCGTTTCTATGCGCTCAGTCTCCACAAACTGTGGGCTTGGCGGCTTTCCAAATCACTTTTCCGTTCGAATCAATTGCCTTTGAATATAATGGACAGACACCATCGACAAAATCGCCTGAATTATCAAATTCCTGGGGATTGATAACATACTTTCCGGCTTTATCCACAAAACCGATTTTTCCGCCAACACTTACCCAGGCGAGGCCATCGGAAAATTTCCCCGAACTGTCAAATTGAGGATTAATAACTATCTTCCCGCTCTTGTCGATGAATCCGTTTCTCGTTTCCTCACCGGATTTCACAAAAATATGAGCGAGGCCTTCGGAAAATTCTTCCGCATAATCGAATTGTGGGTTGATGATATATTTTCCGGCATTGTCGATAAAGCCGTATTTGCCTCCCGTCGAGACAGCAGCCAATCCGTCTTTAAAGTTTGTAGCATATTCAAACTGAGGATTGATAACTATTTTGCCATTCTTATCTACATAACCAAATTTATCGCCAATCTTAATGGCAGCTAAACCTTCGGAAAAGTCCCCGGCCGAGTCAAACTGCGGATTGATAATGTATTTGCCGGTCTTGTCGATAAAGCCCGATTTTTCGCCTATGCTAACGGATGCCAAGCTTTCCGAGAAGTCGCTCGCTCCAGCAAATTGCGGATTAACGACATATTTACCGTTTGTATCTATATACCCTGCTTTGCCGCCGCTCCATACTACCACCAGACCTTCGCTGAATTTACTTGCGCTGTCAAATTGCGGATTGATCGCAAATTTACCGTCCGTTCCTATAAAGCCCATTTTGTCGCCAATCGAAACAGGAGCCAATCCGTCGACAAATTCATTGCAGGAGTCAAATTGCGGATTGACCACAACTTTACCGCTGCGATCAATGTAGCCGCATTTACAGTCGTCATAAACCTGATACAGGCCCGAATGTCTCTTTACTCCGAATGGATTCGGCGGGGCAAGAGCACAAGACGCTGCCAACAAAGAAACACAGATAAATATTAAATGGATGATTCTCATAATTTCCTCCTATAGCCTCCTAATCGAGCAAGACGCCCTTGGCATTCACCCAGCCCTCATCCGAATCGTTCGGGTTATTTTTACCACAACCCAAATTCGCGTTAACGCTACAGCCGTAATCGGTGATCTTGATCCTGTACCAGGTTGATATTTCACCTGTGTCAAGGGCATAGCTCGTCTCGTCCAGGATTCGGACCTTCGCTCCCTTGAATTGAATACCAAGACTAGCGGCGTTTTTATTCGGCTCGCTCCGAATATTTGAATCTGTTGCTAGTCGTCCGGTTCTATTTGAATTTGACGACGTTTTTGGAGCGGCATTTGCAGCATTAGCCATCGCGTTCGCGGCATTAGCCATAGCATTGGCAGCCTTGTTTGATGAGGTTTTCGGCGTTTCACGTATCTCGCGCCAAACGTATTTGCCTTCTTTATCAATGTAAGCTTGGCCACTGTCGGTTCCGACCGCAGCCATACCGCCACTGAATTTTGATGCCGAAGTGAATTGTGGATTAATAGCAATCCTTCCAGTTTTATCAATATAGCCGAAACTATTCCCAACCTTGACCGGCTGAAGACCTTCCGAGAATGGACCCGGATCCAAATCCCTAATATCGAAAATTCCGCCTACCGGTAACCCGGCACCGCTCCATGAAAACTGCGGATTTATTACGTACTTACCTTCTTTATCAATAAACCCCATTTTTTCGCCGACAAGCACCTGAGCGTAACCTTCATCCGAAAATCTAAAAGCCCCGTCGAACTGCGGATTAATAGTCATTTTACCCGTCTTGTCTATATAACCCTGTTGCTTCCCAACATTCACAGCGGCGAGTCCATTTGAAAATGACGAAGCACGTTCATACTGTGGATTAATAACCAATTTCCCGTCTTTGTCTATAAATCCATATTTATTACCGAGCAAAACAACGGCAAGCCCTTCAGAAAATGGCAATGCCAGGTTAAATTGAGGGTTAACCGTGATCTTTCCGTCTCTGTCAACATAGCCCATTTTATCGCCGATTCCGACATTAACCAGACCTTCTGAAAACTGATAGGCTTGTGCGAATTGGGGATTAATAACTATTTTGCCCGTTTTGTCTATAAACCCAACTTTCTTTTCAATTACAACTGCCGCTAATCCTTCAGAAAAATTTGCTGCGTCGTCAAATTGGGGATTAACCACAAATTTTCCAGTTTCGTCAATGTATCCACATTTGCTTTGCTCCAAACATGCGGGAGCAAGGCCATCAATAAATAAACCCACTCGCGCGAACTGCGGCTGAATTACCGTTTCGCCTTTCCGATTTATGTATCCGGCTTTGCCGTTCTGCATGATCGGAAAAAGTTTGGGTGAAGCTCCGCTGTTTAGTGGGTTTATCAAAGTGCTACATGACAATAAGCACGCCGATAAAATTACAGATATAATAATGAGAAATTTGATTTTCATTTCTTTATCTCAACTTTATTTCGCTATGCCCATCGCCTGCGCTTTTTGTGCATCGGTCATAAATGGTGAGCCATGAACTGCCCCGTCGAGCGTTGCCATCAGATTTTGTCCCAAAGCCGAAAGCAAAATCCCGAAAACGTAAAAGATCGAACCGATCACGGCGCCAAGAGTTAGTGCGATTAGAAACACGACGAACCCGACTCCCGAATCACGGAAGCTGGCCACCGTGATAAAGGTTAACAACAGTCCAATAAAAGCTATTATTCCCGCGACAGTAAATCCAGCAATTTTCGCAAGGTTTCCAAAAGTATTAGCAGTTTTTGCGACGATGTATGAGTCCTGATAGCGTCTCATGACTTGATCACCGCCTGATGCGATTCTTGACTCAGACTGCATATTGATCGTGCCTTGGGACGGTTGTTGTTGAGACGGGTTAGTATCACCTAGAATGGACATATCTATTTTTCTCCTTTAATTATGCGGACGACGAATTATTTCGGAATCAATAAGGGAACATTGCGAAATTTGACCTCCAAATTGTTATCGTCTCCAACATCGTACTGAATTCTTAGCAACGTAATTTTTGTTGCATTTGGTTGAATGCCTTCAAACGTCATTTGCGCCCGTGCGGTAACACCGGAAACAAAAATAATTCGCGGCTCATTCCCCTGATTACTCGCTAATTGTCCGTTGCGGCCATTGTACGTGTTTCCTAACTCATCAAACAGATTGCTCCGGTCTATGACGAATTCAAATTTACGATCCGGCCCCTTGTTGGTAAATGTAAAGTCACATGTGATCGAACTTCCCGATTTCCGGCATTGATGCAGGTTGAACAAGACGGAATGATCCTCGGTCTTCATGATCGGCGGCGATTTTGTTGGATCGCCGAATTCAGCAGTTTTCGATGTCGAAACGACGTCCGAATTGGCCACTAAAACCTCATTATTTTCAGGCGTACTCATTGGCGATGGAGATATAATTGGAGTCGGGGTCGCCGTACTTTTTACGATTTGGAAAGGTGTCGAAACAGGTGGAATATTTGCCGAGTTACTTTGAGAGTCTCGGTCAGGATAACTCCGCTGTAAAATTAGCCATGCCGCAAATATGCCGACAACTAGCAAAGTAAGGATGCCTACAAAAATAAATGGCATTCTACTCTTTTTCTTCGGAGTCATAACCACTGTGTCCGCAGTGTGAAGAGTAGGGTCAACTATCAAGGCAGTTCCGTCGTCCAAACAAAATGATTGCGAATCATCGTAAACACGACTACAAATTGAGCATTTTTTCATTGAATATCCTCCGGAAACAACATGGAGATCGAAGATTCGATTTCGTGGACGAACATCAAAATACACGTGGGGACATTTCGCTTCATTGTTCTGAAAACCGCGAATCCTGCGAACGAGAGTATATGCTTATCCGATCAAAAACAAACTATGTATTGCTTGGGTGACGAAATACTAACACGTTCCGCCGAATTTGCAAAGAGAAAAAACAAAAGCTAGATTGCTTGGGTGATACCTATATCAAAAGCCATAAAGATAATCGACCGTGAAACCGGTTCGCTCGGCGCCGAAACGACTAATCTTGCTCACGCCGTCGGTCGCGTCCTGAGCGAGGATGTCATCGCCGACACCGATCTGCCTCCGTTTGACCGGTCGCAGATGGATGGGTATGTGGTGATCGCGGCGGATACGATTGCGGCTCCGGTCACGCTCAAGGTCGTTGGCGAATCTGCCGCCGGAAGCGGGTGGCATCGCAAACTGAAAACTGGTCAGGCGGTCGCGATCATGACCGGTGCACCGGTTCCGAAAGGTGCGGACGCGGTGCAAAAGATTGAATTGACGCGGCAATCAGCCGATGGCTCGGTTGAAATACTCGAACCCGCCGAAACAGATAAATTCATTGTCCGCCTGGGCAGTGAGATCGAAAAAGGCACAGCCATTTTCAGGTCGGGCGAGATCGTAACTGAAAACATGATCGCGACGCTCGCCGCATTCGGATACGCCAGAGTAATGGTCACCAAACGGCCGCGCGTCTCGATCCTGGGCACCGGCAGCGAGATCGTCGAGATCACAAAAAAGCCGGGCCGCGATCAGATACGCAATTCGAATTCCGTTATGCTTGATGTTCTGAGCCGGAAATTTGGTGCGATAACCACGATCTTACCGAATGCAAAAGATGAAATTTCATATCTCGAATCTCAAATAAAAACCGCCGCGAAAAAGTCCGACATCGTGGTTATGACTGGCGGTGTTTCGGTCGGGAAATATGATCTGACGAAACTTGCCCTAACCGAACTCGGTGCGGAAATATTTTTTGACAAAGTGCGTCTCAAACCCGGCAAACCGGCCGTTTTTGCCCGACTCGGCAAAACCCTTGTCTTTGGTTTGCCCGGCAATCCCGTGTCCGCCGCAGTTACCTTTCATTTATTCGTCCGTCTCGCGATCTTGAAAATGCAAAACGCTTCCACGACAACTCAACAACAAGGCTTCGCGGTTCTCGCCGCCGATGCTCGTGCCGCAAAAGAACGCGACACGTACCTTCCGGCAAAATTATCGACTGACAAATCAGGCCATCTAATCGCAAATCCGCTAAAATGGTTTGGTTCGTCAGATTTTATCGGTTTCGCCCGTGCCGATTCTCTGATTTTTGTCCAGAAAGGCGGTGAAATAAAAAAAGGTGAGGTTGCCGCAATCGTTTATTTGTAATTATGTCCGAACCTCATGCACTCGCTCACGAAGCGATCCACGACACGGTCGAAAAGATCTTGCGCGAAAACGCGGGCGGACGCCTTCTCGACGTTCCGGCGGGCGAAGGCGCCCTTGCCGTGCGGCTCAAACGACTCGGTTATGATGTTTCGTGCTGCGACCTTTACCCGGAGATTTTTAAGCTCGATGGGGTTGAGATCAGGTCGGGGAATTTGGATTCTCGGCTGCCTTATGACCACGCTACATTCGATTGCGTCGTCTGCGTCGAAGGTCTCGAACACATCGAAAACCCCTCAAATGCGATCAGCGAATTTTCGCGGCTGCTCAAATCGAACGGTCGTCTTATAGTATCCGTTCCGAATATAATGAACATCGAGGAACGCCTAAAATGGCTGATAACCGGCTACACGTCGCATTTCAAACCGCTGTCAAAGGAGAAAATCGCAGAGATCAGCCGCGAGTATCCGGGAATGGAAGAGATCGCGCTTCACGTCAACCCGATCAGCTATTCCGAGGTGCGTTTCCTACTCGAAAAGTACGGCTTTCGGCTCGAACAAATCTATGTCGACAAGCCAAAGGCTAATTCGTGGGCGTATTTGCCGCTCGTCGGCGTGATTAGGCTGATCTCAAAATTGTCATCCAAAACAAAACGAAAGGCACGCTGGACGGCCGAATTGAACTCGGATGAAGTATTATTAGGCGGAAATACCCTGATATTCAGGGCGACAAAAATATGAGCGAACTGTCACATTTTGACGAAGCTGGAAAGGTGCGAATGGTCAATGTCTCGGCCAAAGAAACGACCGTCCGCCGTGCCGTCGCCTCCGGCAGGGTTTTGCTCTCATCCGAAACTCTGCAAACTCTGCTAACTCGCAAAACTCCCAAAGGCGATCCGCTCGAAATCGCACGAATCGCCGGCATAATGGCCGCCAAACGCACTTCGGAGATGATTCCGTTGTGTCATCAGATCAGCCTCTCACAGGTGAATGTGACCGCCGAACTTCGAGATTTCGGCGTTTATCTCGAAGCCGAAGCGATAACAAATGCCCAAACCGGCGTCGAGATGGAAGCTCTCACTGCAGTTTCGGTCGCGGCTCTCACGATCTACGATATGTGCAAAGCCGTGCAAAAGGATATTGTGATCTCGGAAATCCGGCTCGAATCGAAAACCGGCGGCAAGTCTGATTTCGAACGGCTTCGCTAACCGTTTTTTGAGAGACAAACAACGAACTTTAACCTACAATAGACGTATTCGCTTGTAGGATTGAAAAGGAGTTTCGAATTTATGAGATACAAGCTAGCCGCAGACGCCCGACCGCAAGTTACACTCTTATTAACGGCCACGCTGGTCAGCGTCGTATTATGGGTGCTTTCGTGGTATCTGCCTTTTGTCGGTTATGTGGTCTATCCGCTAGAGCTTTTTGCTACATTTATTCACGAGGGCAGCCACGTCCTCGCGACTCTCCTTACGGGCAATACGGTGACGAGCCTGACCGTTTCGCCGGACGCAAGCGGCGTTGTATGGTCGCAATCATCAGGATTTTCGCAGCTTCTTATCTCAAGCGCCGGATATCTGGGCGCGACGGTATTTGGCACAATGCTGCTCGTATGGATGCGATACGGATTTTCTTCGCGGGTTGGGTTGTCTCTCTCGGCAGGTTTTGTCGGCGTAATGACTCTCATTTTTGGTTTTCTGGCCCCATTCTGGAATCTGCTTGCAAACGTGACGTTTGGCAGCGTTGTTTTCACCGTGCTTTCAGGTGTAGTTCTGACGGCCGGACTCGCGACAATTGCCAAATTTGCGAGTCTTAAATGGACAAATTTTGCAATCGCTTTTCTGGCTGTCCAGTGTCTTCTAAATGCGACGTTTAGTTTGAAAGATCTCTTTGTAATATCCACCACAACCAATCAGGCGACTGACGCGGCAAATATGGCGGTAGCGACCGGAATACCGGGCTTCTTATGGGTGTTTGTTTGGATAGGCATTTCGCTGATAATGATCACGGTTGGATTGCGGCTGTACGCGGTTGGAACTGGCGCTAAGGCAACCGATTCGGTTTTCGAGGACTAGAATGAAACTGGTTTACGCACTTCTCATGGCTGTCGTTTGCGCGGCCGTATCGTTTGCTCAGGTCAAAACGCCGGAGGCGGCCGCAGTTAAGATTCCCTTTGCCAAATCGCTGCAAATGGTCGTCGTGACCACAAAAGACTGGAATACAATCTCGGGTACGGCACGGATCTTTGAGAGAAAGAACGAGAAAGCAGAGTGGAAACAGACGGGCGACAGGTTTCCCGTCGTGCTAGGCCGGAGCGGCCTCGCGTGGGGCGGCGATATGGCGGGCAACGCGACAGCGACTAAGATCAAACGGGAGGGCGACGGAAATTCGCCGGCAGGACTTTTTCCGCTCACCGCGTTCTTTGGTACGAGCGCGAAACCGAGCGCGGTCGAATTGCCGTACACAAGGCTCGACCAATACACCGAATGCGTTGACGACGTAAAATCTTCGTTTTACAACCGTGTTGTAAACCGGATGCGTGTCGGTAATTTTGACTGGAAAAGCTCGGAAAAAATGCTGGCGATCGGAGCACCCTATGAACTTGGGCTTTTCGTTGGGTATAACACCTTTCCGGTCGAAAAGGGCAAAGGCTCGTGCATCTTTCTCCATATTTGGAAAGATGCTTTGACCGGAACGGCTGGATGTACGGCAATGGAACGGCGAAATCTCGAACGGATCGTCGGCTGGGTCGCCGCCTCGAAAAATCCGTATCTCATCCAATTACCCGAAAATGTTTATAAAGACTTCCGAAAATCTTGGAACCTGCCGAAACTCAAATAACATTAGGCCAACTACCCATCGGCTCAAGATTGGTGGTGCGCTCTAAGCTAGACTGGCGCTTTGCGTCCGTCGCAAAATCCGTCGAAGACAAGATTGTGCTTACCGTCTGCTCACCTATGGGGCGCACATACCGGCTCCGGCGCGACCTTGACACAGGCATAACATACGAAGGCGCTATTCCCGTGCTCGCCACGGATTTTCCCGAACATTGGCGTGAAAATTTCAGCCGTTACGATGTCCGATGGTGACGAAGATTTGCTATTTTGAGATCCTTTTCACGCCGAGTATTTTCAGGCTCGCATTTTCCTGAACAAATACGACGTACCGCAAATTAGGAGCTTTCCAGGCGGAATTTACCGGCAAAGCCGCTTCCATCTTGGCAGTTGTTTGCCCGGCGTCCAGCTTCCCGACAACCCGCATTTCGCGTACAACCGATACGTGCGACAATTGGCTGCCCGAGTTTTCACCGCCGCTGACATTCGAAACCAAGCCGTTTTCGGCCGCCGCAAGATAGACCGTCGACGCCTGTTTAGCGGGAATCTCCGAAAGCTCGATCCGCAATTTGTCGCCAACGATCTCGGCTGAGATCACCGCCTTTGGCGAGGCGGCCGCCGAGTTTATCGCGTCCTTTACGCTTTCGCGGTTGTTGCCGACCGCCTCGACCGCTCCGTCGATAACCGCCTGTGGCGTGTAGCTCGAATCAAGGCCAAAACGCCGAACGTACGCCTCTTGACGCCTCGTATATTCGGCGGACGAAAACCTGTCACGCCAGCCTCCGTGATCCCAATAATCGACGTGAAACCCGAGCGTTATCACCTCGGCGCCATTGACCATTTGATCCTTATCAAGCGAGGTCAGCAACCGGTCGGCCGGCGGGCAACTCGAGCAGCCCTCGGAGGTAAACAGCTCGACCAGAACAGGCGATTTGGCAGCATGTGACTGATTTGAAACACCCGGATCAGCCGTGTTCGCCATTTGAGCGCTCTGCGTCTGGCAACCTGGAAAGATGATCGCGGCGGCAATCGCGAATACGGCGTAAAATAGATTCATACTCCGAATATTACGCTTACGGCCCAAATTATTCCCGTTTTGTCCGCGAAATTCAGATTTGTTAGAATACTCTTTTGCCTTTGACTCCGGATTTACATCTATGCAGGCCGCGAAAACAAAAGAGGAACAGATCGAGGTTCGCGGGGCCCGCGTTCACAATCTCAAAAATATCTCAGTTTCGCTGCCGGTCAACAAGCTGACGGTGATTACCGGCGTCTCTGGTTCGGGCAAGTCGTCGCTCGCCTTTGACACGCTTTACGCCGAGGGCCAACGCCGCTACGTCGAATCGTTGTCCGCCTACGCCCGGCAGTTTCTCGAACGAATGGACAAACCGGACGTCGATGAGATCATTGGCATCGCACCCGCGATCGCGATCCGGCAAAAGAATGCGACCAAAAACCCGCGTTCGACCGTAGCGACGCAGACCGAGATCTACGATTACCTGCGGCTGCTCTTTGCACGCGCCGGACAGACGATCTGTCACGTTTGCGGTCGCGAAGTTAAAAAAGATTCGCCGGAATCTGCCGCGGATGAGATATTGGCGATATTGACCGAAGGAACGCGGTTTTATGTGTTGTTTCCAATTCAGGATGAGGTTTCGCGAGCGATCGTCAAGACGGCCAGGAAACCAAAGGTCAGCCGGACCGCTAAACCCGCCGACCTGAGCACGACGGCGTTCCTGATATCGTTGCTCCAACAGGGATTTTCGCGGCTGTTTCGCGCGGGCGAGATGATCGAGCTGCAAAAGCCGGAGGATTATCCATTCACGGATTTCGACAATACTTTTGTATTGATCGACCGCCTGAAAGCCGATAAAGAAATAAGGCAGCGACTCGTCGATTCGCTCGAGATCTGTTTTCGCGAGGGCCACGCGGCGGTAATAAAGCCGTCGGAAGAACCGCTCGCTGCCGCAGGCGGTGCTGACTTGAAATTCTCCGACAGCTTTGTCTGTAAATACGACGGCACACGTTACGAGGAGCCGGAGCCGCACCTTTTTAGCTTTAATTCGCCGTTTGGCGCGTGCCCGACGTGCCAGGGCTTTGGCAACACTATCGGCATCGATTACGGCCTTGTTATTCCAAATCCGCTTGTTTCGCTAAAAGACGGAGCTATCGAGCTTTTTACAAGGCCGACGCACGCCTGGGCACAAAAGGAGCTTGTGAAATACGCCACCTCGGCCAACATCGACATGAATGTGCCGTTCGCCGATCTGCCGGATTTTCAGCAAAATTGCATTATCTACGGTGACGAAGGCTGGCGAGGTTTAAAGGGATTTTTCGCATGGCTCGAAACAAAAAAATACAAGCTGCACGTACGCGTTTTTCTCGCCAAATATCGCGGCTATACAACCTGTCCCGATTGTGGCGGACAACGCTTGCGGCAAGCTGCCCGCGACGTTAAGATCGGCATGCGTTCGCTGCCCGAGATCGTTGCGATGTCTATCAGCGACGCATACGCATTTTTTGAAAAGCTCGAGATGAGCGAGGAACGCGCTAAAATAGCCGACAAGTTGTTATTGGAGATCAGCCGCCGTCTGAAATTCCTCGTCGAGGTCGGCCTCGATTACTTGACGCTCAGCCGCCTCGCGGCGACACTTTCGGGCGGCGAAGCTCAGCGTATCCAACTCGCGACCAATCTTGGCTCGCTGCTCGTCGGCACACTCTATGTACTCGACGAACCGAGCATCGGTCTGCATCCGCGTGACAATGCGCGGCTCATCAAAATTCTCGAAAACCTCCGCGACATCGGTAACACGGTTCTTGTCGTCGAACACGATGAGGAGACGATGCGGGCGGCCGATCACATCGTCGATATTGGCGTCCATGCCGGGGAATTTGGCGGCGAGCTTGTATTCGAGGGCAACTTTGCCCACCTTTTGAAAAGTAAAGAATCGCTAACGGCAAAATACCTGCGTGGAGATGCGGAGATCAAGATCCCGCAGAAACGCAGGGCCTTCACAGTACGACAGATCGAGATAATCGGCGCCCGCGAAAACAACCTGCAGGACATCTCGGTCGCGATACCTCTTGATATGCTCGTCGCCGTGACCGGTGTCTCAGGTTCTGGCAAATCGACGCTCGTTCATGATGTGCTGTACGCCGGTTTGAAGAAAAAACGCGGCGAATGGAATTCGCACGTTGGATTTTTTAAGGAGATCGTTGGCTACGATCAGGTTGACGACGTAATTCTCGTCGATCAATCGCCGATCGGCCGCACGCCGCGTTCAAATCCGGTCACGTATATCAAGGCCTACGACGCGATCCGCGAGGTTTTTGCGGGGACTAACGGGGCGAAAACCAAGGGTTTTAACGCCTCGCATTTTTCGTTCAACGTCCCCGGCGGACGATGCGAAATTTGCCAGGGCAGCGGCACCGTCACCATCGAAATGCAATTCCTCGCCGATGTCGAGCTGACCTGCGAAGACTGTCGCGGTATGCGATTCAAACAGGACATTCTCGACGTTAAATACAAGGGCAAAAACATCCACGAAACGCTCCAGATGACTATCCGCGAAGCGATCCTGTTCTTTAGAGATGTTGCGAAACTGGTGAACCGGCTAAAGGTTCTCGATGCGGTCGGCCTCGGCTACCTGCGACTCGGCCAGTCTGCCACAACCCTGAGCGGCGGCGAGGCCCAACGCATCAAACTCGCCTCGCACCTCGCCCAGAAAACTACGTCGAAAACGCTTTTCATCTTTGACGAGCCAACCACCGGCCTGCATTTTGACGACATCAACAAACTGCTCACAGCATTCCGCGCCCTCATCGATACTGGCGGTAGCATCCTCGTCATCGAGCACAACATGGACGTGATAAAAACCGCCGATTGGGTCATCGACCTCGGCCCCGAAGGCGGAATCGGCGGCGGCGAGATCGTTGCGACCGGCACGCCGGAGGATGTGGCAAAAACTGAAGGTTCGTTTACAGGGAAATATTTGAAGAAATATCTTTCCTAGGAAGACTTGAGGTTGGCTATGTCAGCCAAATCCTGTGGCCGGCCCGCCGCCGCTTTATTTCTCGTAAGATTTTCTATGTCGATGAAATCTATTTTCAGTCCATCAATCTCTATCTCGCCTTTGGAAAGGTAACATTCTGCAAAATCGACACCGTCACAACTTGTCAAAATGTCAATCCTGTGCGGCGGATAACCGAGCTGAGCAAAACTATCTTCGGCCAAAAAATCTTCTATAGTTAAACCCAGTGAGGCGAAACCAAATTGCGCTAATGAGGAAATTATCCGTTGGGCGTTCTCGATACTGATCTCAACCCACACATCCAGATCTTTCGTGTAGCGAGGGTGTCCGTGAAATGCGACCGCATAGCCACCAACGACCAAATACCGTACCTTATTTTCGTTTAACAACGCGATAAACTCGCTGAAGTCCTTGCCCAGTGCCATATTTCCAAGAGTTATATTCGTGGCGAATCATTTCAAGAGCGGCGAGACGTTCCTCCGGGGTTTTGCTCCGCCAGTATTCAAAATCGTTGCCTTGATCCTTGATCTTACCTTTACGCACAAACGATTTGTCGATACCGCCGATTGAGCTATTCATAGATTAATTATACCAAAAAAGGTGGCCTTATTGGATAAAAATTAACTAATCATCACCAAACTTCCCTCGCCAGATCGGAGCGATCTGCTCCATGACCTTGCAGTCGCAATAGCCGCCATTTTCATTTAGCCACGAAGTGATCTTGCCAAAATGAAGGTGGTTTTTCATCATGTAACGCATCGAGAATTGGAGGCTGTGATTGCATTCCGATTCGGAAAGTTCGTCCTCGACGTAATCGATCAATTCGCTTATCGTTCCCTGTCCGGCAGGGAGCGAATCGAGAAAAGCCTGTAATTCCTGTCCGCTTAGCTGCTCAAGATTTTCGATTTGGCGTTTACGTACAATTGGCATATTTAAAACTCCGCTTCCGACATACGCATCATTTCCGAACGCTCTGCTTCTTCGATTTCCCTTTGTTTAATACCTTCGCGGCCATCGTAGGTCGCAAATTTGGGCAGAAACACCGCCGCACCCAAAACCGCCGCGATGCACAAGACACCGCCGGAGATCAATGCGGCTCTCACGCCATAAAACTCGGCAACGATTCCCATTTTAGCACTGCCAAGCATCGGGCCGGTCAGATAGCTCATCATTTCGATGCTGGCGAGGCGGCCGCGCAGATAATTTGGTATCGTCTGATTCCAAATTGCACCGCGAAAAATGCCCGAGATCATGTCAAAAAATCCGGCGGCACCCAAAAACATAAGAGCGGGCACAATGCTGTTCGCGAAACCGAAGAACACGATCGCAATACCCCACAAAACCGCCGCGATCGTCACCATCAGGCCGTGACGATGCACATTTTTTGTCCAGCCGGACGTCAGGCTCGCCGTCAAAGCACCGACCGCGATCGCCGCCGGAAAGAATCCGACGTACTTATCGCCATATATGACGGCAAGAGCCGGATACAATGCTTGCGGAAACGCAAAAAACATCGCGGCGATGTCGATGAAATATGTTCCGACCAGCTCCTGGCGGCTAAATGCGTATTTCCACGCCTTCTTTACGCCTTGAAAACTCGGCTTTTCGGCATTCTCGGGTGACGGAACCGCGTGTAATAAAAATACGGCCCAAAGCGATGCCGCAAACGTGATGAGATCTATCGAATACGCCACCGACGGGCTAAGCTGCGTCGCGATAATACCCGCGACCGCCGGGCCAATTATCATCCCAACGCTGAACCTGATCGAATTTAATGCCATCACGGCGGACATCATTTCCGCCGGAATTACCTTTTGAATAAACGATTCGAACGCCGGCCGCTGCAAGGCCGCAAGTCCCGCGTGCATGGCGACGGCGACAAATAATATCCATATCTGCGGCTGCGGCAAGAGCGAATTACCAAGCAGAATCGCCGTCACGATCGTTTGCCCGACCTCTGTAAACCGCAGCATCTTACGCTTATCCAGAAAATCTGCAAGCGCTCCGCCGACAAACGCCAGGCAAACCATCGGCACGAATTCGGCCAGCGAAATATACCCGACCATCGCCGACGACCGAGTCAACTGAAACATCTGCCACGGCACGACGATAAACGTCATCATCGACCCAAAAAACGACACCAACTGCCCAAAAAACAGCAGCCGATAATCGCGCGAGGCTTTTAGAGGAGATAGATCCAGAAACATATCGAAAAACGAAATTAATTTAACCTTCGCATTGATAAAGATTATGTGGGCAAGTTTTATATTTGTCGAAATTTGTTATCTTTATTCATATT
>JAYUDV010000137.1:0-1947 GCA_043739565.1 Chloracidobacterium sp. | reverse complement strand
CTCAAGGTAATTGTAGATCTCGCCGTTAAAAACGATCAGCTTCGTGTCGTCTGAGTTGTAAATCGGCTGTTGCCCGGTCGCGAGGTCGATTATCGACAAACGGCGCATTCCCATCGCCGCCCGGCCCTCAATCGCCGTACCCTGCTCGTCCGGCCCGCGATGAGTAATAACGCGGCACATCGCGTCGAGTTTCGCCGCCCGCTCATCGGAGCGATCATTGGTTTTTGTAATAAATCCTGCGATGCCGCACATATTAAACTCCGGATTCAGCGGTTGAGGTTACTCTGCGTTTTGAAAATAACTTCGTCAATATATTTCTCAAAGATTGTTTCTCCTCGTCCTCGATAACACCCCAAAAATTGGCCGCTAATAGATAGAGCGGGACAAAGACAAGAGCCGAGATCAGCAAAACCAGACCGCCGCCGACAAAATCATGCGTGCTCAGTTTCGCTGACGAAAGAGTGTCCGCGGCAAAATGCTCACCGAGATCCATCAAATATACATGGACGTTCGTGTACACGACATAGGTGATCAAGCCCGCTAGAACGCTTATGACAGCGGTTTTTGCAATATTTTTTAGCAACAGTAGGTGATGCCAGCCAAGTCTGAGTTTTCGTATGACCATCGCTTCGGCAATACATTTTTCGATCACGATTGCGCCTACCGCCGTCGTGATCATTCCGGTCAATCCAAAATATCCGAGTCCATAATAGAGGATTGCAACGAGCGATAGCAGCACGAGTATTCGTGTTAAAAGGAACAACCGGCCAAGCTCTTTGAAAGACCGAACTACAGGATCGGTGATCATAATGCTGAACGGCAGGATCGTAATATTTATTACGAATACAGACGCACTCGCCTCATATTTCTGCGTAAAGAGCGTGATTATAAAAGTATGTGCAGTAATCAGGAGAAAGACGTAGATCGGAAAATAAAAGAATGCCAGCTTTTGCATTGCACGCGCGGTAAGGCGGATCATCTCGTCTCGGTCACCCGCGAGTTGGAGCGCGTTCATACGTGGAATGAGTACGGAGTTAACCGATTCCACCAGCATCGCCATTAACGGTATCTCGAAGCAGCCATAAGCATAAATCGCAAAATCGGCCGACGAAAATTTATATCCGACAAAGTAGTTATGAATGTCATTTTGAGCGATCCATAAGATGCCGGCGAGCCCGAACGGAGCCGCATATGCCAACTGCTCACGAAAAAATCTTGGGTCAAATCCCCGCCAGAAACCGGGAAACCGAGACCGGACATAATTTAGCAAAATAAACGTTTGGATAACGCCCTGGACCATCGCGGCGTAGACAAATGCTTCGACCGTCGCGAATGCGAGTACCGCTCCGCCCATTAGAAGCGTTTTAGAAAACTGCGCGGCGATAATAAATACCGTCGCCACACGGGCCTCTTGATTGGCGATCGCGACAGTCTCCAGAAAAGTTGAGAAGATCCAGATCCAAATGACGACGCCGATCTTAGGCGCAAGTCGCGTCAATTCGTCATTTTGAAAAAGATTTCCCAATACCTGCGGAAATAAAAATAGTCCGAGACACGCCAAACCGCCGACGACGAAATTAAAAAGTAAAATATTGAGAATCGCACCGCCCCGACGCTCTTCCGATTCGCGTGCGAGAAAATAATAGGCGCTCATCGAAATTCCAAGCGGCAGTATCGCGACCGCGTTCATTATCACCTGAAACGACTCGCGATAATGCCCGACCTCGTCCTGCGTCAGATACCGGACGATCATCAGCGGCAGCATAAAGCTAAACCCAAAGCCGATGATCTTAGCGACCAGCAGCCAAGCGCTTTGCTCTCTGAGCGATTGTGTAATTTCGTCCGGCTTTTTCAAGGTTTTACTTCGATAAAAAATGTCGCTGTTCTCTCTTTATTCAGACGCCGCTCTGACAAGAAAATCCAATTGTAAAAAGTTCGAATCGGGTT
>JAYUDV010000136.1:0-5313 GCA_043739565.1 Chloracidobacterium sp. | reverse complement strand
ATAGCGAGCCGACGGACAGCGCCGACTGGTTCACTGTCAGAAACGACATGCTGGACTATATTAACGAACACGACCAGTCACCGGATCGCTGGGAGAAGATGAAGACGGCGAGGCCGTCGGCAATTACTTTCCGGTATCGCCAGAGCCCGCGGTATCTCTGGACCAATGACGGACAGGTGACCCAAGATTCGCCGGCCCCGACGGTGTCGGGCATGATCGATGTACAGCTTGATACCCGCGGACAATTGAGATTTTTCCGCGCCGTGCCGCCGCAGGTTGACGATCATGCCGCCACCACACCGACGGAGATCGACTGGTCGATCTTCTTTACAGCCGCAGGACTGGATCAGGCAGAGTTTCGCCCGGCGGAATCCGAATGGAACTCGCAGATCTCTTACGACCTTCGCACCGCCTGGCAGGGAGCTTATCCGGAAAACCCGCAGATTCCGATTCGCATCGAGGCGGCGGCTTACCACGGCAAGGTGGTATATTTCGAGATCGTTCATCCGTGGGAACGGCCGCGCGGTCAAATACCGTGGCGGGGAATGTCGGGCTTCGTCACCTTCTACTCGCTCCTTTCACTTGTCGTGATCGCCGGAGGACTGCTTACGCTCAGAAACATACGGCTTGGCCGCGGTGACCGCCGCGGAGCCTTCAGACTGGCACATTTTGTCTTCTGGGTGAGCGTCGTCAATCAGACTTTCGGACGAAACACTCATCACATCCCTGCACCCGGGGAACACATAATAATGTTCACGACTATCGCCTGGACACTGCTTATTGCTGCCTTTTTCTGGGTCGTTTACATGGCGCTTGAGCCGTTTGTTCGCCGGCGTTGGCCCGAGCGTATCATCTCATGGACCCGGCTTTTGGCCGGAGACTTTCGCGATCCGATGGTTGGCCGCGACCTTTTGATCGGGGCGCTCTTCGGCGTTGGTTTGATGCTTTGGAATTCTCTGAGTTATCAGATCCCGGTATGGCTGGGCCATCCGCCCGATATTCCATCCGGTTCAAACAACGTGTGGCTCGGTGCGGGCTCATTCCTCCCGTTCCTTGGCCACCAAATTATGGATTCGCTGTCGTACGGGCTCGTCTTGCTTTTCGTTATCCTCATGTTGTCGCTCGTCTTCCGGCGCGACCGGCTGGCCTTCGTTATCGGCGGGGCCGTCTGGGCATTGGTTGTATTTCTCGCTGCCAGCGGGGCATCGGCCATAGCTTTGATCTTAATTGCGATCGGAACAGCGATCTTGGTCATCGTCCCGCTCTGGCGTTACGGCCTGCTGGCCACGGTGTCACTCTTCTTCTTTATCAGCCAGACAAACTCTTTTCCCGTCACCACGAATTTCACCGCGTGGTACGCCACCGGTTTTGTCATGTATCTGGTCGTGCTGGTGGCCCTGGCGGTTTACGGTTTCTACACCTCTCTGGCCGGCCAGCCATTATTCGGCGGGAAGTTTCTGGAGGAATGACGAGCGTGTCCGTAGCCCGCACGTGAGTCAGGGCTACTGACACGCTTGACGAGCAGCGAACAAGGAGGTTTCGGTGGAATGGAAAAGGATGCAGATAAAACCTTATGGCTGTCACCGCTCGTTCTCGATCGGGGCTTTGGCGTGCAATTTCGCGACGACCATGTCCATGTCGAACTCAGCAAGAATTTCAAGCCGGAAAAGGGGCATCGGCAAGAGCTGTGGAATGTGATCGGCGACGCTTGTGAAAAGCATAATTCGCGCCGCGTGCTTGTCGAGGGCTTTCTCCCTGCGGGCGAGCGTGAGACATCGGACGTGATCGATGCGGGGCAAAAAACCGCGACCGTTCCCAATCTATGGCTTGCTTTCGCCATTGCAGATTTCCAACCTACTGCACAGACTGAGCTTTACACGGTGATCGCCGCCTCGCGCGGTGTACGGGCAAAGTTTTTCACCGATCGGGAACGGGCACTGAATTGGCTGCGACACAATTCACCCACATAGATACGATGATGGTTCAAAAAAAGTGGAACCTGTGCGAAAATCCTCGAATGATCTATTCCGACAGATCTCTGTCTCAAAAACTTGAACGAGCCGAGGCGCGGGCTAACGCGGCTTTTGTCGAATCGCGTGCACGGATCGACGCCGAGTTTGGTGCAACCTGGATCGAGGTCGGCGGAGCGTATGCGATGTTTGACGGTGTCGAATCGCCCTGTACGCAGACGTTTGGGCTCGGACTGTTTGACGAGATCACTGACGCCGAAATGGACGAGATCGAGACGTTTTTTAAGACGCGCGGTACCTTTGTTTCTCACGAGGTTAGCCCGATGGCCGATCCTTCACTTTTGCCGATGTTGAATGATCGCGGCTACCAGCCGATAGAGCTTTCAACCGTACTTTACAGATCGCTCGATTTGCACAGCCTGGATATCGGGAAAAAAAACGAAAGGATAACAACGCGGATCATCGGGCCAGACGAGGTAGATCTCTGGGCGAAAACCTCGGCTGCCGGATGGGCGACCGAGCATGAAAGTTTGGCGGATTTTATGTTCAATTTTGGCCAGGTCAGTGCCCGGTGCGATGGTTCGTACCCGTACCTGGCGGAGCTTGACGGCACCGCGATCTCGACGGGGATGCTTTTCATCCATGGCGACGTGGCGATGATGGCCGGAGCGAGTACAATTCCCGAAGGCCGCAATAACGGCGGGCAAAATGCCTTATTCAGCGCACGTTTGAAGTTTGCCTCCGAACAGGGCTGCATACTCGCAGTTATGACATCTGCACCCGGCAGCCAGTCACAGCGAAACGCTCAGAAGAACGGGTTTAATATTGCTTATACGCGAACAAAGTGGCAAATGAAAGCCTAACAATTGCTGGTTGTTTAGGTGAGATCCGAACACATGCGAGATTAACCGGACGGCATGATTCTCCAGTAGGTTGAATGATATGGCCAGTAATCCAATTGCTTTTGTACGCCCCGCAGAATATGTTCTTGACGACGCCGTGCAATTATCGCAAACCGAAGGGATCATCGAGTTTTACGACGAAGCTGGGGTGGATTATGGGCATTGGAGCAGCGGCTTTAATATGCATTTGGGCTTTTATCGCCGGGGCCTTAATCCATTTGATCGCGAAAAAATGCTCGAGCAGATGAATCTCGAGGTCGCGGCGCGATTACATCTGGATGCTAAAGATAAAGCCTTTCTCATCGACCTCGGTTGCGGCGCGGGCGCAATTGGGAGATCGGTTGCTAGAAATTATTCAAAATCGATCATCAAAGGTGTGACGAATGTGCCTTCGCAAGTTAAGATGGCTGCGAAGTTAAACGCCCTGGAAAACCTGCAAAAGCAAATTGAGATTTTTAATGGCGATTATACGGCCCTGCCGTTTGAGGACGGCATCGCGGACGGTGTCTGGGCCGTCGAAAGCGCCTGTTACGCGGAGGGTGCGGCAAAAGAGAATCTCATCCGCGAAATGGCCCGCGTTTTGAAAACGGGCGGACGCTTCATCGTCGCCGATTGTTTTATCAAAAAGCCCGAGAAAAAGCTTAACTTTCTTATCGAGCGATCTTATTCGGCGGTTTGTGAGAGTTGGGCGCTCACTGAAATGCCCGTGCTCGATAGTTTTGTCGCGGGACTTGAAAGACAAGGCTTTCGGGATATTATTGTTGAGGATATATCCTGGCGTGTCGCTCCATCGCTGGCTCACGCCCCGTTTGCCGTTCTCAGTTTTGTCTTCAAAAAGTTGCTTGCCGGCGAGCCGATGAAAAGGCAGAGCATCAACAATTTGAAAGCGTCTTTGCTGGCGTTGGCCCTTGGTTTGAACCAGACAAAGTTTAGCTATTGTTTGATCAGCGGGACCAGCGGCGAGCGGTGTTTGGATTCCTTAGTGTGGGGTTAGCATGAAACGATGTCCTGAATGCAGACGAGATTATTACGACGACACGCTTTTGTATTGTCTCGACGACGGCAATGCGCTGCTCGAAGGCCCGGCGTCTATGGACGGACCGGCGACGGCGATACTTCACGAAACTACACCTCCGGGCGAGGCGGCCACTCGCGCACAGATACACATGACCGACCAGACGGCGATCTTGCCGACGGGCACGGGTGATACTGCTGGGAAGCCTCGCGGTTTGGATAAACGTCTGGTGGCCGTACCGTTCCTGCTTGCCATCATTGCTCTCGGTGGATTCTTCGGCTATCGGTATTTCAATCCTGCGGCCACCGACCAGATAAATTCGATCGCGGTTCTTCCTTTCGAAAACCGGAGTGGAAATAGCGATACTGACTATCTTTCGGACGGCCTGGCCGAATCACTCATTTACCGTCTCTCGCAGCTGCCGAGCCTAAAGGTCAGCCCTACAAACTCCGTTCTTAGATATAAGGGCAAAGATACGGATGTTGCCCAGATCGCCAAGGAACTTGAGGTCGATGCGGTAATGTCTGGCAGGCTGACGCAACGTGGAGACGATCTGACGATCAGCGTCGAATTGACTGACGCACGTACGAAAAAGCTGATCTGGGCCGAACAGTACGTCCGCAAAATGTCCGATCTTCTTGCTACGCAGCGTGAGATCGCGGGTACGGTGACACAGAAACTGCAGCTGAAACTCTCGGGTGAGGATACCAAGGGCCTGACGAAAATCTATACCAATGACAACGAGGCGTATCAGCTATATTTGAAAGGCCGTTTCTATTGGAACAAACGCACGCCGGATGCTCTGAAAATAGCTATCGACAACTTCAAAGCAGCTTCGGAAAAGGACCCGAGTTTTGCTCTGGCGTATGTCGGCTTGGCAGATTCTTATCTGGTTGGTCTCTACAACACGCGAGGTAAGGATAAAGAAGCCGTACCGATCGCGAAAGCGTACGCAACGCGTGCGTTTGAAATTGATCCGTCGCTTGCCGAAGTCAATGCAACGCTCGGGTATGTAAATATTCTCTTATGGAACTGGGCCGATGCAGAGAAATATTACAAACGGGCACTTGAGATAAACCCCAATTACCCGACAACCCGGCACTGGTATTCGAGGTTTCTCCGCGAGATGGGAAAGTATGACGAGGCATATGAACAGATATTACAGGCTCAGAGAGCCGATCCCTTGTCACCCGCCATCAGCAATAATTTAGCCGAAACCTTGCTCGAAAAAGGAGATTTCGCTGGAGCCATCGAAGAAAGTCGACGTGCCCTTGAGATCGGCAACTCATGGACCTCGTATCGCGTACTGGCAAATTGTTATCTTCGTTTGGGCCAAAAAGAAGAGGCGTTGGCCAATGCCCGGAAAGCGGCTAAATCTCTAGATGATTCAGCCGTCACGCTCAAGGTCCTCGGGTTTGTTCAGGGC
>JAYUDV010000135.1:0-1954 GCA_043739565.1 Chloracidobacterium sp. | reverse complement strand
TGCCGCGAACGACCGCCCATTGTCCGCCTTGCTCGACGACATTACCGCCGACGTTATTGTTTGATCGTTGAACTGCCTCGACGACAGTTGAGATCGGAATATTGACCCCGCGAAGCTTATTCGGGTCGATGTCGATCTGGTATTGCTGGACGTAGCCGCCTACCGATGCAACCTCGGCCACGCCCGGCACGGAGTTGAGTTGATATCTTACGAACCAATCCTGAACGCTGCGGAGATCGCGAAGGCTCATCGTATCCGATTCGAGCGTGTACCAAAAGACCTGTCCAACGCCGGTCGCGTCTGGCCCGAGAGTCGGAACGACGCCGTTGGGCAATTGCTTCGACACCAGATTTAGCCGCTCCAAAACCCTCGTTCGCGCCCAATATAGATCGACATTATCCTCAAAGATGATGTTGACCATCGAGAAGCTGAACGCGGAATTGGCGCGCACCGTCCGAACGCCTGGAAGCCCTTGAAGACTGGTAACTAACGGGTAGGTCACCTGGTCTTCGACTTCCTGCGGCGAACGTCCGGTCCAATCGGTAAAGACTATTACCTGATTGTCCGAAAGGTCGGGGATCGCATCGATCGGCGTGCGAAGAAGCGCCCAATAACCGGCACCCGCAACGGCCAAATAGAACAGGATTACGATACCGCGGTTATTTAACGACCACTCGATGAGCTTGTGGATCATGATGTTCTATTTAGCGACGATCGGCAGCATGAACGAACCATTTCCGGCCCCACCCTCGTAGGTAATTTGAGCCTGCCATTCGCCTGTCGCGTCAATATCCAATTTGCCGCGATATACGCCGGGTGTTCCGGTCGTCGAAAACGTGGCCGCGTGGTTCATCGGGGCCATGCTGCCCATCGCGCCCATATGATTGTTAAGGGCAACGGATCCGACGTCCACCGGTTTGCCCGAGGCATCAGCGAATGTCAACGTGAATTCCTGCGAACCCTTTCGCAAGGCTCCATCCGCGTTTGAGATCGTTGCCGTCAGATTATTCCCGACTGGGCCGGACGCGACCGTCTTGCCCGTCGCCGCGTTGGAACCGCCACTGCCCGCCGAACCGCAACCCGCTGCGAAGGCGACGAACGCGAAAAGTGTAATAATGCCAATAAATAAAACAGTCTTTCTCATTTTATAGTCTCCTCAGTTGAATATTTTAACTATCCCAATGCCTGTAAATCCGGGCGCCGGGTAATATTGAAATAGCCGAAAAAAAGGCGCAATTTCACCGGAAAAGAGCGCACTACTCCTCAGAAACTAGATCAAAAACGAATTGTGCTGGATATATTTAGGTTGGTATATTCGTGGAAGCGGCTTCCGCGAACAATATGATGTAACTATTAAAACGGCCTTATCTTTTGGAAATAATGCGGCAGTCTGCTCAACAATCGACTTTGAGATCGCGAAACTCGAAGGCGCGAAATTGAAGGTCGTGACAGAGGAAGTCGGAGCCGAATCGGAGCAGTTTATCGCACAGCAAACACGAGCGGCCTGGGCCGCACGCGACGTGTCCTTACTCCTCGCTTTATCGCAGCAGTTCATCATTTGGTCATTTGACGAATGAAGCGGTGTTCCAGACACCACGCCGCCAGCTAGAGCAAATAATAAAACTACTAATGTGAGTCTCGTTACCATCAACTTAAACATAGTCCTCATTCTGGAAGGTTGTCAATCATCTCCCGTGTGTATGCCCTTCTCTGTCTATTCCATTGCAACCCGGATGACATCGGCTACCTGCTACCGGAACTCTGTATGTCATCACGCAGCTTTGTGATTGCCGAGTTATTCGGGTCGGTGCCCTCGAGTTTTGCGAGCGTCGCGTTTGCCTTCGCCGCATCTCCTTTTTTGGTATAGGCGACGGTTAGGTTTTGCAGCGTTTGTATGTGGCTCGGGTCGATCTCGAGCGAGCGGTTAAATTCCTGAATGGCACGGTCATAATTT
>JAYUDV010000134.1:0-1963 GCA_043739565.1 Chloracidobacterium sp. | reverse complement strand
TTTTCCGTAACTGCATCGAGCAGCTCCAAACTAACCGTAAGCTGATCACCTCGCTGGATCATGCGTCCATACAACACGGCCTGAACACCCAACTCCTTGCCGAGCGTTTTAGTGTCCACATCCTTGCCCTTATAACGAAACACCGACGAGCGGCCCTTTACATTCAGATTAGGCAGCTGCGACAAACTGCTGATCAGCGTCTCCGTCATTCCATCCGAGAGATATTCAACATCCGCATTCCCGCTCTCATTGACAAACGGCATCACGGCAATCGATTCGATCTGTTTTGCCGAGCCGCGACCGCCCAAAAACCAGTAACCGCCGCCAAACAAAGCGACAAGTAAGATCACCAACAGGGCCGTGACCGATTTTTTGTGGCCCCGGATCTCGCTGACTAAATATTCGGCACTCGAAAGCTGCTGCGGAGTGCTGGTCTGCGTCGAGATCACGCCAGAGCTTACGGCCGTCGCATTTTCGCTCATTTGAGCGGTGCCGACATTGGATGAGCCGGTTGATTGCGGGACATGCGAGCGTTCGAGTTCTTCGGAAAATTCGAGCTCGCGTTTGAGATTTTTTACATCGAGGAGCAGATCCTTGACCGTCTGGTATCGCTCATCCGTCTGCTTTTGCAGCGATTTGCGGACGATCCGGCGTAATTCCGATGGTGTCGCGTCATCGAGCGGCGGCGGTTCTTTTGTCAGAATCGCGGCTATCGAGTCGTTCGCCGTCTCACCGACAAATGGCGTCGCACGAGCGAGCATTTCGTACATCACAATGCCGAGGCTCCAGACGTCGCATCGGGCGTCAGTTTCCTTGCCCCTCGCCTGTTCGGGTGACATATAAAGGACGGTTCCCATCACCATACCCGGCCGCGTATTGACCTGAGCGCGTGTCGCATCTTCGGAATCGGCGGAACCTGTCCGGGTCGCAACTAATTTTGCCAGTCCGAAATCGAGGACCTTAACGATCCCGTCATCGCGGAGCATTATGTTTTCCGGCTTGATATCACGATGAACGATACCCGCATTATGAGCGGCGTTGAGGGCGGCGGCAACTTGTACGGCAACATCGAGAACCTCACGCAAGGTCATCGGCTCACTACCCAAACGGTCACGAAGCGTCACGCCCTTGATCAGCTCAGTCGCAATGTAACGGGAGCCGTCAAATTCACCGATCTCATAGACGGTCAAAATATTCGGATGATTCAGAGCCGACGCGGCCTTTGCCTCCTGCACGAACCGCTTTACGCGATCCTCGTCACCTGCAACCTCATCGAGCAGAACCTTTAACGCGATCTGACGTTCGAGCTTTGTATCCTGCGCAAGATACACCTCGCCCATCCCACCCGCTCCTATTTTTGAAACGATGCGGTAGTGCGAGATCATCGAATTGACGCCTAGTGTTTCGCTCATACGATTGGGCCTCGAAGCAAAAAAAAACAGGCGTTCGGCCGCCCAAGGTGAGATCTCCCCATTTTGAAATATTGCTATGGACGTTGAATCGTAGTTTAGTTTCTCCCGAAAAGTCAATGTTGTTAGGGAGTTAGGATAATATGTTGATTAAGGCTTAGAACAAAAAAAGGCGTCGGAATGTGGGATTCCGACGCCGAAGTTAGTGGGAGACCGAAGTTAGTGGGAGAATCAAAGTTAGTGGGAGAACCAAAGTTAGTGGGAGAAAGTGATACTCAGAGTTTGAAACCTCCGCGGGTGAGCATCGTTTCAAAGCTGCCTTTGTCGACGGCCTTCATATAGGCGTCCATTGGCTCGACCGTGCCGTTTTTGACGTGCTCGAAGAGAGCGTCGTTGAGCATGACCATACCGAGATTCTTGCCCGTTTGCATTGCCGATGGAATCTGAAATGTTTTGCCTTCGCGAATCAGGTTGCTGATGGCCGGCGTGACGATCAGAATTTCGAGAGCCGCGACTCGGCCTCCGCCTTTTTTGGGCAGCAAGGTCTGAGCGAT
>JAYUDV010000133.1:0-1967 GCA_043739565.1 Chloracidobacterium sp. | reverse complement strand
CGTCTTGACGCTTTTGGGCGTTGGCCTCTTTGGCTATTTTGTATATTCGGTTGGTTTTCATGAGATATTCGAGGGCGTTAAGCGATTCGGTTTTGCGGGATTTGGCGTGATCGTCTTGATCTATTTCTTTCGAATTTGCGCCCGTGCATACGCATGGAAATTGTCAATTCACGAGCCATATTCTCTACGAATAAAAGACACGATCCCGGCCGTGATGATAGGCGAGGCGATGAGCAGCACGATACCGCTGGGCATTCTCATCAGCGGCACGTCGAAAGCAGTCGCGGTGAGAAAGCATATTCCGCTCGTCGCCGGATTATCGTCTGTCGCGACCGAAAATTTATTTTACTGCTTCACCACCGGATTGTTTTTGATGGTTGGCGCGGTCGTTTTGCTGAGAAGTTTCGCGGTGGACGAAAGCCTGATCGTGACGATGGATGCGCTGATCGTAACCCTCGCGATATTGATAGTTTTAGGTTTTGTCATGGTCATCCGCCAGTGGCATTTTGCGAGCGAGACTTGCGAATGGCTCTACAACAAAGGTTTTTTGCGCAAGTTGCTGGAAAACAGTCGTCTCGACGTCCGTCTATTTGAAAATCTTATTTACGGATTTTACCGGCACTACCCGAAACGGTTTGTACCTATTTGCTTGCTCGAAACCCTCTATCATTTGCTGGGTATCGCCGAGGTTTGGTTTATTCTTAGCCGCCTAAGCGACGCTTATCCGAGCCTGCTTAATTCATTTCTGCTCGAATCCGTTAGCCGTTTGATCACGATCGTTTTTAAACTTGTGCCGTTAGTGATCGGCGTGGACGAGGCCGGCGCCCAATTTGTCGGTCACACTGTCGCTCTCGCCGCCGGCATGGGCGTAACGCTTGCCATAATCCGAAAGGGAAGGATTATTTTCTGGACGGTAATTGGCCTGATCCTGATCATCAAACGTGGACTTTCCATTAGGGAAATTTCCGAGGCTGGTGACGGCTAGGGCAACCGGACACAACCATTAAAGAAAAAAGGCGATCCGGAGACCGCCTTAGGCTGAAACAATCGGACGTGATTTTATTCGAGGCCGACAAAATCAAAGTCCGATATGTTATCGGTGATCTCGACGGTCCGGGCGGCAAAGCGGTATTGCCGTGAGGCGACGCCGATCGTGTACACCGCCCCGGATGCAATGCCGTCAAATTGGTAGTAGCCAAACGAGCTGGTCGTCACCGTCCGGGCCGTGCCGCTTTGATCGACTATTGTCACCTGAGCATTGCGGAGTCCGCGGCCGTTGGGTGTGAGCACTCGTCCGGAAACCGCGAAACTGGCTGCGGCCGCCCCGGAAATAGTCACTGTACCATTCTCGTACCTCGTCGAGAGCCGAATGCCGTCGGCATCCGAAACGCCTCGGCGAGCCAGGTCGTCTGTGAAGCTGATCGTAGTCGGACCCTCTTCTGCGGTGGCCAATATGTCGAACGTGATCAGGACGAATTGCTTCGACAAGGCACTGGTTGAATCCACCAATACTCCAAGTTTGCCGCTTCCGGCATTATTGGTATTCGTGGTCAGAACCGTTTCCGAAGGAGCGTCCGCACCAAGCGCGGCGACCGGGTTACCAAGTTTTGCGGCATCGAAATTCAAGGTAAAGCTTGCCGCAACCTCGTCCCCGTCGGCATCGATCTCAACCGGAACGGTAACCTTGCTTCCGGGCGAAGCCGTTGCCGCGACAACACGCATTGCGCGGTTTCCACCAAAGCCTTTATCGGTCTCAGGTGCTGCGCCAAGTACCGGCTGAGGAGCTGCATTGAGCCCGCCCGCCGACTGCGGCCCGTCAAGTGCCACGACATATCTCCTCTCCTGGACAACGTCAGTCGAGTCCAATTGACCGTCACCTTTAGAAAACGCTGGCGAGGTATCAGCCCGCTGAAATTCATTAAAGGCCGGGTTAGGAATCAATGTGCCAACTACAAACTGACGCTCGA
>JAYUDV010000132.1:0-5394 GCA_043739565.1 Chloracidobacterium sp. | reverse complement strand
GATTCTTTCTACAGCTTCTTTCATAATCTTAAGTTCGAGTTGCAGAGTTTACGGAGTTGCAGTGTTGCGGAGTTAAAAACACAGAACTTCTGTAACACTGGAACTCTGCAACTCTGTTAACTTCAGTTATTCCGCAACTGCCGATTCGGCAACCGGATTGTGCTTGATCAGGCTCTTTACCGTATCGGTCGGTTGTGCACCGACACCGATCCAGTAATTGATACGGTCGTGCTTTAAGATCACTTCCGCCGGGTTGAGCATCGGATTGTAAGTACCTACGTTTTCGAGATACTTGCCATCACGCTTGCTGCGTTTTTCCTTAACCACAAGGCGGTAAAAAGGTTTCCCCTTCGCGCCCATTCTCATTAAACTAATTGCTAACATAATTTAGTCGTGAGTCGCGAGTCATGAGTCGTGAGTCGGAAGAACATTCCCAGACTCTCGACTCTCGACTCTTGACTCTCATCTCCGTTTCTTGTGTCTCTTCTTCTTCTTAATACTTCGCGACAGCGACTCGTTTCCGTTGCCGTTTGAGTCGCCGTCCGTATCTGCAAGGCCCATGTCGCCGCCGCCGAGCAAACCGCCCAGGCCGCCGGCGAGTCCGCCCATCATTTTACGTCCTAATCCGCCAAACATACCGCCGCTGCTCATTTTGGACATCATCTTTTTCATCTGCTCGTATTGGCGGATGAGTTGGTTGACCTCGGCGATGGTCGAACCGGAACCGTTTGCGATACGTGTCTTGCGGCTGGCGTCTATAACTTTATGATTGCTGCGTTCCTGCCGCGTCATTGAGCCAATGATCGCCTCGGTACGCATCATTTGATGATCGACGACCGCCGATTGCTCGTCGGTGATCTGCATACCGCCGGTCATCTGTTCGGGCAGCATCTTCATGAGTTTTGACATCGATCCGAGCTTTTTGAACTGTCCTAGCTGATTGCGAAAATCCTCGAGCGAGAACTGATTGCTCGTCATCTTACGCAACTGCTCTTGTGCGTCCTTTTCATCGATCTTGCCCTGAACTTCCTCGATTAGCGACAGAACATCACCCATTCCGAGTATTCGCTGGGCAATACGATCAGGATAAAAAGGCTCGATCGCGTCGTACTTTTCGCCGACGCCGACAAACTTAACGGGCTGGCCGATGACCTGTTTGATCGAGAGCGCCGCACCACCGCGGGCATCGCCGTCCATTTTGGTCAGGACAACGCCAGTGATGCCGACACGCTCGTGAAAAACTTCTGCGGACCTGACAGCGTCCTGTCCCGTCATCGCATCGGCGACAAACAGAACTTCGACCGGCTTAGTCTCCGCCTTGATCTTCTCAAGCTCGACCATCAGCTCGTCGTCTATATGCAGACGCCCGGCCGTGTCGATCATCAGCGTGTCAAAGCCAAATTCCGTTGCGTGCTTTACAGCACCGCGAACGATCGTCATCGGGTCGTTGGTTTCTTTCGCCTCGTAAACAGCAACGCCGACGGCCTTGGCGACAACCTTTAGCTGTTCACGGGCCGCCGGACGATAAACGTCAACCGACACCAGCAACGGCTTGCGTTCCTGATTGTCAGTGAGCCAACGCGAGATCTTACCGGTCGAGGTCGTCTTACCCGAACCCTGCAAACCGACCATCATCACGACATTCGGCGTCTGTTTCGTAAAAACAAGCCGCGACGAAGTCCCGCCCATCAGCGCCGAAAGCTCGTCATAAACGATCTTGACGACCTGCTCGTGCGGTTTCAGGTCTTGCCAAACCTCTTGTCCCTCAGCCTTTACGCGAACCGCCTCGACAAAATCCTTGGCGACCTTGTAATTTACATCCGCCTCAAGCAGCGCCATCCGTATCTCACGAAGCGCCGCATCCACATGCTCAGGCGTCAACTTGCCCTGACCACGCAGATTTTTCAGCGATTTCTTGAGTTTGTCGGATAACGATTCAAACATATACAGACAGTTCGGCCACAATAGTCGAAACTATGAATACTAGTTGTTTATGGGGTTGGTGTCAAGATTGATTGGGTAGTGGAGTTCTGCGCCCGAACATTCAAAACGCGGTTAGGAGGAACGGCCGAGCAGAGTCTCACCTGGATTCTTTTTAAGCGAATCCAAGTCACAAGATAATAATCCAAACAAAAGTCCATTTCCGCATTGACAATAGAAAATCTTCTCGCATATACTCGCATTACTATAGCACGACTTTTATTTACTGAGAATTTACATTATGGCCGAACAACAGGAAAAACGTCACACAGCCCCTTACATCTCATTTTCAACATTCACGTCAGCACTGGATAACGTGGCTGCCAACAGCGTGCCTAATTTCATTGACCGCCATTCGTTTCCCAGTTTCAGCGGTGCGGCGGTAGCTGGTACGCTGAGCTCGTTCAGATTCTTCGGATTAATTGATGTAAACGGAAAGCCGGAGCCACCTTTGCATGATTTAGCTATGGATAAGGATGGACGACAGAAGAACATTAAGGCCTTACTCGAAAAGTATTACAGCAATTTGATCGCTTTGGATTTGTCGAGAACAACTCCCAGCGAATTTGACCGAGAATTCTCGGGCGAACAGTACAGTGTATCCGGTGATACGCGAGTAAAGGCCAAAACGTTTTTTATTAAGGCCGCGCAGTTCGCCGAAATTCCAATATCAAAACTGTTGTTGAACAAATCCCGCTCTTCCGGTCCGCGAAAGCCTCGCAGGCCGAAAAGTGAAACTTTAGGAAATGGAGCGCCTAGTGTTAGCGAACAGACCGGCGGTGTGGCGGAGCAGGCGACAAAAGGAGACGCACTTAAGGAAATTGAGTTGGTAGACAGCAAGAAACGTGTGTGGATTGGGACTGATGCAAATCTCTTCGATATCAAAGCTGGAAATGATTTGAATTTTGTCCTTAGCCTCATCAAACTTTTTGACCGCTACGAGAAAGGAGAGCCGATAGATTTCAATCCAAATCCGTACTAGAGGTCTGTAAAAGAGAATGCCAAAACTTGGCCCGATAAAACATAAGCAACTAATCAAATACCTAAAGCAGCTTGGATTCGACGGGCCGTTTGGTCGCGGTGGCAAACATGACGTCATGCAACGCGGAGATCGTACGCTGACTATTCCGACCAAACACGGTTCAGGGGTCATCAATGATGTCGGTCTATTGAAAAGAATCTTAAGGCAAGCGGGTGTCGATATTGAGGACTGGGAAAACCTGTAGAACAATCGATCAAGCCAATGCGAACTCGACGGCAAGCGTGCGGTCGCCGACAGTCGGAACCTCCAAGCCGCGAGAGATGCGGAACAACAGCCAAGTCTCGAGAGCATCCGACAGTTCTTCGCGACAATCTTCAAGATTAGCGGCACTCGACCACACACCGTCAAAGCCAGGTATCTCACCGTAGAAACCCTCATCGCCTTCGAGGATTTCATATTTCGCTTTGCGCATCGCGGCCTGAATGTATTCGGTCAGCATTTCTCTAAGAATAATCTATATCCGATTTATTTTCCACTTTTTTCAACACTCAGAACTTTCCCTATCGCGTCGAAAACACTTTCCGCACACACACTAAGGATGCATTTCGGCTCGCCGAACTCGGCGCAGACGTAACCCGGACAAGGCTGGCAGGGAAATTCTTCGTAAACGATCTCATTCGGTGCGTCTGTCCATGGGCGCCAGTGGTTGCGGTTTGAGGAGCCGAAGATGACGACCGTTGGTGTCCCGACGGCGGCGGCGATGTGGGCGATGCCGGAATCGTTGCCGACGAAGACTTTTGCCTTTGAGGCGAGGGCGGTGATCTCCGGTAAGGTTAGATCGTCAAATGTGACGACCGGGACATTCGATTCGCGTTTTAGAATTTCCAATACTTCACGCTCATTTTTCGATGCGACGGCGACGGTTTGGAAGCCTTTTTCTGAAAGGAATTCTGCTGTTCTCGCAAAATTCTCTGTCTCCCACTGCTTTGTAAAAAATGCGGTTGTCGGGTGAAGAAGTGCGAAATTGCCCATGTTCAACCACCCGGTACCGCAGGAGGTTCCGACCGAACCGCTTTGCGTCCTCTGTGTCTCCGCATAAAGTCTATTTTTAATAGATTCGGCAGCCAATGCAGTAATTTTTAACCGGCTTTTCGGACGATCTTGGACAGGGACGCCTACAAAACCAAGCAACGCAAGTTGTTGTTCGGCGGAGTGTGTAAATTCCGTACCCCAAAATTCCGACGCGGACGATAGCAAGTGGTTGTAAAGGAATGAGTATTGATAATCTGCATAGCCCACGCGGTGCCGTGCCCGGCTCGCGGCTGTGAAAAACGTCGCCGTCGTACCGCCGTGAAGATTGAATGCGACATCGTATCGTCGCCGCCGCAGATTCCAGGCGGTTTTCAAACGTTCAGCGGAGCCTTTGCCGACGCTGATCACATCATCGACTGCGTCAAATCCGTCGAGCAGCGGAGCGACCCAATCTTCGAGAAGAATGTCGATCTGAGCGTTTGGAACAAATCTCTTGAGGGAGATAAGCGAGGGCGTCGATAAAACCGTGTCGCCGATCGAACGCAGTTTGACGACGAGAATGCGGTTTACATTTTTCCAATCGACGTTCATAACGGACAATGGAGAACGGACAATGGATAATTATTAGTTCTCAATTATCCATTTTCCATTTTCCGTTGTTCATTTCTCCACCGTTGCTTCCTCGACCAGCATTACGGGAATTTCATCGCGGATCGGGTAAACCAAAGAGCACTCGGGGTTTACGCATTTTAGACGAGTCTGAGCCGCGTCAATCTTGAGTTTCGACTTACATTGCGGACACCGCAAAATTTCTAAAAGCTCGGGGCTTATTGGCATAAATGTATCTCCTAAACTAGGTGAGATTTTAACGCAAAGGAAGTTTAAGGCAAAAGTAAAAAGTCAAAAGTCAAAAAAGAAAAAGCGTCTTACCCGAACAAAGATCGCGAGTAAAACGCTCTTTTTTTGCCGTTGTACTTTTGCTTTTTTACTTATACCGCTTCGGTTTTTGTCCCGCATTCGGGGCAGAATTTTGCACCGGGGGCGAGTTCGAATTGGCATTGCGTGCATTTTGCCTTCTCCTGCGTCGAGCCACATTCCGAGCAAAATTTAGCGCCTTCGCGAAGATTGGCACCGCATTTTACGCACGGTACTTGAGCAATCTCCATCTTTCCCCCGCAATCGGAGCAAAATTTCACGCCCACCGCATTTGGTTTGCCACATGTCGGACATGGAACGGTCGCGGCTTGAGTCTGGCCGCTGCCCGGAGCCGCCGCTCCACCCGCCTGTTGACTAAAGACATTTGCCATTTGGCCGCCGACCGCAAAGCCAGCACCGAGACCGGCGCCTAAACCCGCTCCGCCGCCTTCGTTCTGCGCCGCGTCACGCAGGGCATCCGCCGC
>JAYUDV010000131.1:0-5396 GCA_043739565.1 Chloracidobacterium sp. | reverse complement strand
TCGTCACATATTCGTACGATATCGCTGCAGCGGCTCCGGCAAGGGCGTAGTAAGTGTGATAGATCCTGACGTTTGTCGTATCTGTCGCATTCTGGTCTATGACTGTATAGCCACCGTCTCCAAAGGCGATCTGGTTCCATGCTCCGGAGTTGGCGGCTGACCGTTTCAGATGCGTTCCGTTGTCCTGCGTGCCGCCGGTCATAAATTCGCGATCGGTGGGATGCGTGGCGATGCTGACATACTGGCTCGCACTTATTTTTCCATTCGGACTGGTCGTAACCGACGGATCGCCGTTCATGCTCGACCACGTCGCTCCCGAGTCCGTTGACCGCCACACGCCTCCGTCATTTCCGGTCCAAACAGTGGACGGGCTTGAGGGTGCAGTAGCAAAAACTTGAACGTCGGCATGCAGGCCGATGACATTTTCCGTAAGAGTTAACCCATTCGTAGAGCGTTTCGTCAATGTCTGGCAGCCGCCGTAGTTTCCACTGCCGCCGACCTGGATAATGTTGGCATTGTTTGGGTCGAGGGCAATCCCAATGTCATAAAAACACTGGCCGCCGCAAAAGCCATCGCCCGCCCGCAGCAGTCCTGCCTGAGTTGCCGAGGTTGCATCGGTATTCACCCACGTTAAGCCGCCGTCGATCGATCGCCTGATAAGGCCATTCTGGTCATTCGCGCAGTTATTCGGGTTCGCATTCGGGGCAGATCCCGGCGATTCACCGGTCGCGGCAAGGACAGTCACCGTTCCGCCGACGTTGTTTATCGTCAACTCGCCGCGGGCACTTGCATTCAATGCGATCAATCTCTGTGTAAATGTTCCGGCCCCCATCGCATTGGTCGACCGGTAAATTCCCGAACAGTTGTTGCCGGGCGTGCAGTTATCGGCAACACTGCCGCCGCTGCGCACCCAAGTAATAAGAGTATTCGCGGTAGCATCGCTCGGGTCGAGCACTATGTCACTGATATCCGTATTTCCAGTTGCGAAACCACCTGTAGTATTGACCGTGAGCTTTGTGAACGAAACACTTCCCGCCGCCGCTGTACCGGTGGTTGAACGATAAATACCCAGCGTCCCTTTGGGCGGAACGCCTGGAGGAGACGAAGATCCGTTGTGAGTACTAAGACCGCCGCCGCCTGACGCCGTCGCCACAAAGATCGTCCCCGGCTGCGTCGGATGGACGAGGATCTGACTGATCGCCCTGTACGTAAAGGTCGGCACTGCGCCGTCGCCATAGTTGGCCGTCGGATTGATCGGGCCCACCAGCGTTGGCAGCGCCTGGGTGGCATTATCGATACGATACAGACCGGAGCCTAGATATCCCGTTAACTGCTCGCCGGTCCCGATATAAACAATGTCCGGATTGGAAGGAGCAAAAGCGATCGCTCCGATAGATAGGGTGCCGAGAGCATTAAACCCGTTGGACTGCTGCTGAATCGTGTCCATCATCGGTATCCATATGGGCTGCGCAGCAGTACCGTTCATTGTCCGATAAAGTCCGCCGCCGGCCGTGCCGACGAAAACTATATTGGGATTCGTCGGGTGGATCGCTAGCGATATGACCCGACCCGTCACGGGATCTATCCGCCCGCCCGCGGTTTGCCCCTGAGGAACCGGTGCAGGCCCGACTGGGAACCAGTTGGAAGCTACTTCTGGACTGAGCCGCCCAGCCCTTCGATCTTCGTCCAATTGGAGCATTTGTGAGCCCATCTCATTGATGGCTCGTGAGCGCGCCTGATCCGGGTCTACTAGTTTTTCCGGATCGACGCCGCGCCGCATCAGGATCCACTCGTCTCGGGCGTTCAAATATTCTTCTTTCGAAATATTTGACGCACCGGGCCGCATGTCAGGGTCCCCAGAATAAAAATACTCCGTTATCTGTGCGCCGACCCGACGGATAGGGCTCCAACCGAAAAATACGCCTACCGCCAGAACCAATAAGGTTCCGACCAAAATTACCTTTTTCATTATTACTCCTCTTACCCTAATAATATGTACCAAATACCGATGTAAGAATTGCTTTGCGACGTTATTACTTAACTTATCCGCTCAGGTGAACCGCTAGAGCAAGTCATTTCGATGACCGTGTATTTTTTCTTCAGCTCTTCGAGTTCCTTTCGCTGCTTTTCCATGATTTCGAGGTAATCCGGCGGCGGGTTTCCCCAACAGCCATGCAGTTGATAAAAGCGGATCGATTTCCCCCTGCGATCTTTCAGTTCGCCTCGAATGCACCTCGCCTTTAGCGTTTTCAACACTTGTTTTACCGTTAAAGCCTCTACGTGTTTTTTTCCGTCAGCCGACGTTGACGTTTTGAAACTGACAATTGAATCGAGCCTGATATTTTTGGGCAGACACTTAATTTCCTCGCAATGACCTGTCACAGGACTTTCTAGTACTTCACTTGCAAATACCGTTGATGTAGAAACAAACAGTCCCAAAGCCATAACAGCAATGAGTCTGTTAGACTCCGAACAGAGCCACTTTTGCAGCATAGCTATCCATCGCATGAGCTTATCTGAGTAAATCATAAACGAGTCTCAGATCTATTACAAGTAACCTTTTATCCATCCTTCACTCGGTCGAGTGTGGCTGGCAATGACGTGCGGGGAATCAATGAAATGGGCTGACTTTTGCGGAATACGGAGACCTGTTTGCGTCGAAAAGAGCCTTAGTCATCATACCGCTCTTTAACGGGCGCGACGGCTAGAAAATCGTTAGTTATCCGCTCAGTATAGATGCCAATCAGCTCGTCGATCCGTGACGCTTTTGTCGAGTGAAATATCATACCGACGTGTTTGGGTTTATTTACCTTATAGACTATCTCTGCATCCGTGTAATGCGAGGTGTTGGGATCGTCAACATTGGCAAGCGCGAGCGTGATGCCGGCAAAATCTTTTCGCAGCTTTGGCAATTTGTAAGGTTTATCGGCTGTCGCCGTCTCAAGCTTTGCCCATTCGCGCCAGAGATTAAAGCCGCAGGCGTATTGCAGAACATTCGCTATGTAGGCTCCGCCGACGCGGCAGGCGACCTCAAGCAAATAAAAATTGCCGTCAGCTTCGCTCTGCAAAAACTCGGCGTGAGAAACGCCTTGTTCGTATTTGAATGCCATCAGCAAAGCTCGGTTCAGCACCTCAAGCTGCTTTCGCTCGTCTGAGCGATACGGGACGATCGAGGACGTAAAGACGCCTCCGTGGTGCGACACATTAAATGGCGTCGTGCCGTATTGGCTGACGCCGCACGCCGCGACTTTGCCGTTTTCGACAACCGAATCGACATGATAAACGCGGCCTTCGATAAACCGCTCGATGAGAAATTGTGACGGATGATCGCGCCAGTTGTTGCGACCGTCGAGGTCGGTCAAAACATCCCAAACCTCGCCTTCGGTCTCGCATTTCCTGATACCGAATGCAGAAACCTCGTGCCGTGGCTTTACGACCCACGGAGCAGGCACGTCTTTCAAAAACTGGTTGATCTGACCGGCATTAAAAGCTCCGATAAACTCCGGGCACGGAATACCGGCATTTGCTGCGATGCCTCGCATTGTGAGCTTGTCGCGAAAGCGAAGGGCGTGCGAGTGGCTCATGCCGGGTAGATCAAGATGTTCGCGAACCATCGCGGCGGTCAGGACGTCGAATTCATCTAAGCCGACAATGCGGTCGATCCGCTGCGAACCGGCTAAATTCGTCACGGCCCTCACATAATCCAGTACGCCGCCGCCGTCCTCGATAGTCAGAACGTCGTTTATTGCGGTCCATGCCCACGGCGAATCAAGCAGCTTTTTTCGCGTCACAAGCGTCACCTGCCAACCAGCGTTTTGGGCCGCTTCGAGAAACTCATTCCCTTTATGTTCGCTCGCGATACAAACAATGTGATTCTTCATAAACGATGGTGTTCAAACCGGTTTTCAACTGCCAGATTCAGTAAAGTTGATTTTATTTTGAATGAAAAGAATGCCACAATTTAGGCCTAAAGACAATAAAATACTTGTCTTGCCGCGCGTCGGCCGAGAGCTTTGGAGTTATTTATGGGCGATTTCAATCTGATTAATTTGGTAAGCAATTTGGTCATCTATCTTGTGGTCCTACTTCTCGCGATCTCGGCTCACGAAGCGGGTCATGCCTGGATGTCATATAAATTTGGCGACGATACGGCTTATATGCTGGGCCGTGTGACGCTAAATCCGATCAAACATACAGACCCGATCGGCACACTGCTAATCCCAACTCTTGCGTTTGTTTTCGGTGCCATGGGCGGCGGGCTTGGAAGTATTCCGTTGATCGGCTGGGGGAAACCGACTCCCGTAAACCCGCGCAAATGGACAAACTATAAGCTGGCAAATGTAATGGTCTCGATCGCCGGCGTACTAGCAAATCTGATATTGCTGGCGATCGGCATAGTCGCGGCAAAGATCATGATGACGCAGGGCTTTCGAGTAGGCGATTTCTTTGGCCAGAGCATGAATCCCTTTGCGATCCTCGTCGGCAATATAATGCGGCTTAATCTGTCGCTATTTGTATTTAATCTACTGCCGTTTCCGCCGCTCGATGGCAGTAAAATATTGTCGACATTTTTGCCCGCGAGTTTTCAGCCGGTATTTGCGATGCTGGAGCAATACGGCTTTATCATTTTAATGGCTTTACTTTATATGGGTGTAATCAGCTTTATTATTACGCCATTTTACTATGCTCTGATCTATATTCTTTTGATTTAGATAATGAAGAAACGCATTTTCAGCGGCGCTCAGCCGACCGGACAGCTTCACATCGGCAATTACCTCGGTGCTCTCAAAAATTGGGTCGCATTGCAGGACGAGTATGAGTCGTTCTATTGCATTGTCAATTTGCACGCGATCACGCTGCCGCAGTTTCCGGCGATGTTGCGGGTGAAAACGCTCGATCTTGCCCGAATATATCTCGCGGCAGGCATAGATCCTGAAAAATCAACCATTTTTATACAGTCAGACGTTTCGGCACACGCTGAATTGACGTGGATATTGTCGTGCGTATCGCGTATGGGCGAGCTCGAGCGGATGACGCAGTTCAAGGACAAGACGCGGAAAGCGCCACCGCTAACCCAAAGTCCCGAAAGCGGCGTTGACTGGATGGCGCAGTTTCAGGACAAGCCGCGGGAAGCTCCACCGCTATTCGCAAGTCCTGAAAGGGGCGTTTTTAGGGCTGATCATATTTTAGACTCTCGGCAAAGTGCCGGTGTCGGTCTCTTTACTTATCCCGTCCTGATGGCCGCAGACATTTTGCTCTATCAAACCGATCTTGTCCCGATCGGCCAGGATCAAAAACAGCATCTCGAATTGACGCGCGATCTCGCGATGCGTTTTAACCGCGATTTTGGCGAGACATTTGTCATTCCCGACGCGTTCATTCCGCCGGTCGGCGCA
>JAYUDV010000130.1:0-31168 GCA_043739565.1 Chloracidobacterium sp. | reverse complement strand
GAGAAAAGGTTGATTAACTCTGGCACTTCGTAACTCTGCAACTCTGCAAACTCGTAAGAGACTTGCATCTTTTACGGTTTTGGTTCAAACTTCGCTAAAATATTTTTATTGCCGGGATTCCCGCCTAAACCATCCCAAAACCGGCACTTTGTGGGCTCGTGATTCAGAAGAAAAAACTATGGTAAATTCACTATTTCGCAAAAAATCGATAGCACAGATACAGGCTGACGCCGCACAGGGTTTTGCGGATGCCGAGGCCGCCGGAACCGGCCTTAGGCGCAGTTTGGGCACGTTTGACCTGACGATGCTGGGGATCGCGGCGATCATCGGCGCCGGTATTTTCGCGATGATCGGGCAAGCCTCGTTTCACGGCGGGCCCGCTGTAATTTTGCTGTTTTTATTTGCGGCGGTCGCGTGCGGCTTTTCTGCTTTGTGTTATGCGGAATTTGCGTCAAAGATTCCCATTGCGGGCTCGGCATATACCTACGCCTATGCGAGTTTTGGCGAGCTGTTGGCGTGGATCATCGGTTGGGATCTACTAGTGGAATACGCCATCGGTAACATTGCCGTGGCGATATCGTGGAGCGGTTATTTCAACGGTTTGCTCGTCGCCAACGGCATACATATTCCGCTTAATTTCACGACCGACTACCGGACGGCCCATCTTGGATACGACGTGGTTCAAAAAGCACTGGCCGACGGTACCACAATGGACGCGATGCGTGCCGGGTGCAGCGCGGTGGACGCCACGATAAATTGTGACCAAATTAATTCCTATCAGGCATGGTTAACGGCGCCTCAGGCCGGCGGTTGGCCAATAATTCTCAATCTGCCAGCGGTAGGGATAGTAATTCTCATAACCGCCCTCGTGTACATCGGCATACGTGAATCGAAAAGGGCCTCAAACATCATGGTCGCCGTCAAACTCGCCGTAATTTTGCTTGTCATCATTCTGGGAGCGTTTTATGTAAATACAGCCAACTGGCATCCCTTTATGCCGAATGGCTTTAGCGGCGTAATGAGCGGCGTTGCCGCGGTTTTCTTTGCGTATATTGGCTTCGACGCTCTCTCTACCACCGCCGAAGAATGCAAAGATCCCTACAAAACGCTGCCTCGAGGGATGCTCTACTCGCTCGGAATTTGTACGATTCTTTATGTTGTGCTGGCCCTGGTTTTGACTGGGATGGTCTCGTATTCAAAACTGAATGTAAGCGACCCGCTCGCGTTTGTATTTGGCCCCGAGGGTGTGAATATTCCCTGGGTTTCCGGGTTGATCGCGGTCAGTGCGATCATTGCGATCGCGACGGTTTTATTGGTGTTCCAACTCGGACAGCCGCGTCTCTGGATGGCGATGAGCCGCGATGGATTGCTGCCGAAAATATTCTCGTCGATCCATCCGAAATTCCGTACGCCATGGTTTTCGACGATCCTGACCGGATTTATGGTCGCAATCCCGGCCTTGTTTATGAACCTCTCGGAGGTCACCGATCTTTCGGTTATCGGGACGCTGTTTGCCTTTACGATCGTCTGCGCGGGCGTACTGGTCAAGGACAAGGAGTTTGCCGGTGAGAAGCGGTATGTGCCGTATATAAATTCACGGTATATTGCACCGGTGCTGTTTCTGATATTGTTCGGTGTGATCTATACCTACAACTATGACGGGATATCGAACCTTTTCAATTTTGCGGCGACCGCCGACAAATCGATGTATACAAATATCACCGAAAAGATTCCTTATCTTGTGTTCGTGCCGTTCTCGGTCGGTATGACCTTGCTCTGTATCATCAAGCGGTTGACGCTGATTCCCGTGCTTGGCGTTATGTGCTGTACATATCTGATGACCGAGCTTGGCTGGACGAATTGGTTCCGATTTGCAATCTGGCTGATCATAGGCATGATCGTCTATTTCTTTTACAGCTACAGCCACAGCAAACTGCACGTCCGCGAAGAGACTGCGGCGGAGGTATAGCGAGGAAAGGATTTACAATTCTTTACATTTTCGTTGGAACGATTTGAGCTAAGATTGCGTCTTACAGACGGATAAATTAGATTTCAGATTTTACAGGAGCAGTTTTTATGAAGAAGAATTTTGTTTTAGCGATGGCAGTTGCGATTTTTGCTATGGCGATTTCAGTTTCGGCTCAGAAGGCGGCGAATTTCGGCGGCACATGGACTTTGGATGTTGCAAAATCGAAGCTCGGTGACCGTAACAGGATCGAATCGCAGACGATGACGGTCACCCAGACCGCCTCCGAGATCAAGGTCGCGACCGATTCGAAGATGACAGCGCCTCCGGCCGGGGCACCTGCCGGAGGTGGTGGCGGTGCAGGCGGCGGCCGTCCGGGCGGCGGCGGTCCACAGTCATACGCTTACACGATTGGTAAAGAAACCAAAATGGATCAACAGATGGGGCAAAATACCGTTCCTGTCACATTGTCCGCTAAAGCCGATGGCAGCAACCTCTGGCTTACGCGCTCGTTCACATTTACCGGTCAAAACGGCGATGTGACTTCTGTGACGAAGGATTCATGGAGCCTCGGCCCGGATGGCAAATCGCTCACGGTTAATCGTGATTCGACAAGAAACGGCAACACTGCGTCCACGACTATGGTTTACACAAAGAACTAAACGCTATCATTAACGTTTCTTTGCAAAGGCGGGCATCGGTGTCCGCCTTTTTTGCGCGAAGTCAATTATGGCTTCAATGGATTGATAATTTTGATCCCGAAAAATCGTGAAAAATCGCGGTCGGTCGTGGCCAGAGTTGCCCCGCACGAGGCTGACATTGCCGCCAGATGAGCGTCCATCACAAGGTTTCCGGTTGCCTGCCCGTCGATCAGCATTCTGGAAAACAGCGGCCAGTTCTTTTTCTCCAGACTGATCAAGTGCACATTTTCGCGTGCCAACCACTCGTCAACTACCGAGACCGCGTCCTCAATCGAAAATGGGATCACAGACGCACTGGGATGCGTGATTATGCGAATAAAACCCGTGATCGTGTGCCAGGAAAGAAAGATCTGCTCGTTTTCCATTACATTTTCCAGCCATTTCACCGCCGGAAGATAGAATTCCGAGTTTTCGTCATGGGCGTATAACAGAAGATTGACGTCCGGAAGAATCATTTGCGATGCACTCCATCGAGTATGTCGAGAACTTCTTCGATATTGTCGAAATTTAGATCTTTCCTCAGTCCGAGTTGCCGCGACCTCACCTTGAATGGAACCTTAAGTTTTTTTTTCGGCGACTCTTGCAGGCCGCGACGCAATATCTCGTTTATCAATACCTTAAATGGCTTGCCTGGCTCGGATTGCTGAATCCGCTTTATGCCAAAAGCTACATCATCTTCAATTGTGAGCGTAGTTCTCATATAGAAAAGTATAAATAATTCCCTGCTTTAAGGCAACATCAAGACATCAAATCATTGATGTCTTGATGTTAAAGCTACAATTAATTGTCAAATTGCAGTTCATCAATGATCTCGCCCATATATTGCTTGCCTAGTTCCAATTCTTCGGGTTTGAGTGATACGGCGCCGACCACGGCGTGGCCGCCGCCGCCGTAGCGTTCGCATATCTCGGCGATGTTGTGCGTGCGTGGACGCGGTGCCCAGGGGTTGGAGCCGACCGATATTTTTGTCCTATATACGCTTTGGCTCAGAGAAACCGTATATGTCGTCTCAGGGTAGAAATAGTACGGGATAAACTTGTTGTAGCCGTCTATGCCGGTGTCGGTCAGGTCAAATCTTACAACGCCCCGTTCGTACACGGCGCGTTCCTTGATCAGATTGACCGTGTTCCAATGGCGTTCGAGAATGGGCGTTAAACGGCTCTGTATCTCTTCGCTTTCGACGATCTCATCGAGCGTCGATTCGGTCAGGAGATGAATGATATTCTCGACAAAAGCCGGATCTTTCTCGCCCTCGATCACCTGCATCAATTTCAACGCCGATGAGCGAAGCTCGACACACTGGGCCGGCGATTCGTACAAAGCGCCGTCGATAATGTGTGCCCACTCGATCAACTCGGCGAGCGACTCATCTTCAAAACCAAACTTTTCCTTTGCGATCCGCGCGATAAACTCCGCACAGGATTTACTGGTCGTATCGAGAAATTTTTTGCCCGAGGTGTCCGCGAGAAAATGCTGCTCGTCCGACGGCGTTAGAAAAGCCGATTGGTGGTGATCGAACCACCAGGTCAATCGCTCGTCAGGGCAATATTTGAAATCGACGATGGCATTCTCATCTCCGTCAAACTGCTCGCGGTCAAACGCATTGCCAGCGCGGTGCATCGTCGGTGTGTATGAAACATCGGCGTTTGCGTCAACCTTAGCCCTGTAAAATTTAGTAAATACGGCAGCCGACGAAACGCCGTCGAAGCAGTTGCCGTGATAAAGTATTCTGAGTTTCATAAATGTCAGTAGCCCGCGCGTGAGTAAGGGCCATCGCAGTGCAGAGGAGCCCTTACTCACGCGCGGGCTACTGACACGGCAGCAAAACATTTTAGGCTAGAGGACGCGCTCCGTTTCGTCAAGCAAACATTTATGAATATCAGAATCGGCAAGTCAGACGACGCGGATTCGCTCGTCGAATTTAATCAGGCAATGGCTCTCGAAACGGAGGGCAAGCGCCTCGATGCGGAAACATTGACGATGGGTGTCGCGGCCGTTTTTGGTGACGAGGCGAAGGGATTTTATGTCGTGGCGGAAAATGGCGGGCAGATCGTCGGTGGCCTTATGGTCACATACGAATGGAGCGATTGGCGATGCGCGTGGTTTTGGTGGATACAGAGCGTATATATTCGTCCGGAGGCTCGCGGGCAGAAAATTTACACTCAGCTTTACGATTTTGTAAAAGTTAAAGCTGCTGAGAATGGCAATGTTTGCGGTTTCCGCTTGTACGTTGAAACGGATAACTCACGAGCACAACGTGTTTATGAAAAGGTCGGGATGCAGGCCTCGCATTACCTGATGTACGAGGAGAATTTATGACAAGTATCAGCGAGGCCGAATTTGCGGGTATCTGCCGTGGGATTTATGACGACCGCGAGACGATAATCAGGCACAACCCGATCGGCACCCGTGAAGAGATCTTGCTCTGGATGCTGCTCAGTTGTCTGATCAGCTATCTCAACCTCGCGGAGGTTGAAACGCCGTGCTTTAACGGAATGCCAGATGCGAAAACTTATAGAGATGCCGTTCTTTTTGTTCTGAACGAAAGACAGAGTGATAATTTTGACGCAGGCAAATATCTGAACACGCTTAAAGATGATAATTGAGACATTTGTACTAACTCCTTTTCAACAAAACACACGCGTCGTCGCTTGTGAAGCGACCCGTAAGGCGATCTGCATCGATCCCGGCGAGCAGTCGGACGAACTGGTTGACTTCATAAAAAGCAACGGCCTCGAATTGCAGGCGATCGCTCTCACGCACGGACATCTCGACCACGTGGGAGGCACGACCGACCTCGCCAGAGCATTTCCCGATGCCGAGATTCTACTGCAAACGGATGATGAGGACCTCTATTATGGCTTGCCTCAACAACCGCTTTTTATGGGAATTTCGCCCGCTCAGATGAAGGAGCTGGGCTTTGAATACGAGCCGCCGCCCAAACTGACACGAAGCTGGGAGCACGGAGAGATTTACGCCGTCGGCGAGTTGAAATTCTCGATCCGGCATTGTCCGGGACACACACGCGGCCATGTCGTTTTGGCCGAAGAGTCGGAACGGAAAGTGTTCACCGGCGACTGTCTGTTTAGCGGCACGATAGGCCGCACTGATCTGCCGGGCGGCGATTACGGCCAATTGATCGAATCAATCACTGCCAACATCCTAAGTCTGGGCGATGATTTCACGGTTTACTGCGGGCACGGACCGGAAACCACGATAGGTCGTGAACGAGGATCGAATCCGTTTCTTAATGGCGTTTACCATATCTCGAAAGAAAAAAACACTAAACAGACGTGAAAAATTTGATAATATTTTTGAGTTTACAATTTAAGTTTGGAGTCAAAGAAATGCAACGAATCTTTTCATCATTACTCGTTACGAGTCTCTTAACATTTGCGGTATTTGCCCACGGCGATGGCAGCCACGACGAAAATAGACAGGATGTGACCGTCAAGACGACGAAGGTAAATGGCAATGTCTACATGCTACAAGGGCGCGGCGGCAACATCGGGGCGATTGTCGGGCCGGAAGGCATCCTGATCATTGATGACGATTACAAAGTCGTCAGTGAAAAGCTCCGTGACGCTCTAAAAGACCTCGGCGCGCCGATTCCGCGATTTATCATCAATACCCACTGGCACGGCGACCACACCGAGGGCAACCAGTTTTTTGGCAAGGATTCGATAATTATCGCGCAGACAAATGTGCGAAAACGTTTATCGCAGATCAACACCGTATTTGGCGCGGCCGTCCAGCCATACGCATCCTATGCCTGGCCGATGGTCACGTATGATGAGAGTCTGGTGATCCATTTTGACGGGGACGATATTCGTGCCGTGCATTACCCAAATGGGCACACCGACGGTGACACGGTCGTATTCTTTGCGAAGGCAAATGTCGTCCATCTAGGTGATGATTTCTTTGCCGGGCGGTTCCCATTCGTCGATCTTGACAATGGCGGCAGCGTACAGGGCATGATCAATAATGTTGCCACGCTGCTCACGCAGATTCCGGCGGACGCCAAGCTCATTCCGGGACACGGGCCTCTATCGACCATTGCCGACCTCAAAACATATCACGACACGTTGGCCGAAACGGCAAAAATTGTGCAGGACGGGATGAAAAAGAAAAAGACGCTCGATGAGTTAAAAAAAGCCGGATTACCCGAAAGATACAAGGAGTTTGGCGGCGGCTTTATCAAAACCGACGCCTGGATCGAGACGGTTTATAAGAGCTATTCAAAGAAGTAGGCCTTAGAGACTAATTTAGCCGCAAAAAGGCACAAAATTCGCAAAATAGATAAATCTTTTTTTGCGAACTTTGCGCCTTTTTTTGCGGATAATTAGCTATTTGGACCTAAGCTACGGTTATCTCTTTAGCCAAATAAACGTCCTGAATTGCGTTGAGCAGCTTGATGCCGTCGGCCATTGGCCGCTGGAATGCTTTGCGGCCCGAGATCAGCCCGGTCCCGCCGCCGCGTTTATTAATGACAGCCGTGCGTACGGCGTCAGCCAAATCGCTTGCACCTTTTGATTCGCCGCCCGAATTAATAAGGCCGCAGCGTCCCATATAACAATTTGCAACCTGATAACGAACCATGTCGATCGGGTTGTCGGTACAAAGTTCGGAATAGATCCGCGGATCGGTTTTTCCGTAACTGCTTTCCATGTTGAGCGCGTTGTAGCCGCCGTTTCGCTCCGGCAATTTCTGTTTAATTATGTCAGCCTGAATCGTCACGCCGAGATGATTTGCCTGACCCGTGAGATCGGCGGCGGTGTGCATATCGCCCTCGGGCGTTTTGAATGCCGGATTACGCAGATAGCACCAGAGGACCGTGGCCATTCCCAACTCATGAGCGTAAGCAAACGCCTCAGCGACCTCGGTTATCTGCCGGGTCGATTGCTCCGAGCCGAAATAAATGGTCGCGCCGACTGCAACCGCACCCATATTTCTCGCTTGCTCGATCGTGCCAAACATCACCTGATCGAACTGATTTGGATAGGTCAGCAGTTCGTTATGATTGATCTTTACGATAAAAGGTATCTTGTGAGCGTATCTGCGAGCGACTGAGCCGAGTACGCCAAATGTAGATGCGACCGCGTTGCAGCCGCCTTCGATGGCGAGCTTAACAATATTTTCCGGGTCGAAATACATCGGATTTGGAGCAAAACTCGCACCAGCCGAATGTTCGATACCCTGATCTACCGGCAGAATGGATAAATATCCCGTACCGCTCAGCCGGCCGTGATCGTTAAGTGACTGCAAACTGCGCAGGACATTTGGGTTGCGATCCGAATTTGTCCAAATACGATCGACAAAATCGCCGCCCGGAAGATGAATATTTTCTTTCGGAATTGTGTTAGAAACGTGATCCAAAAGCGTGTCGGCGTTGCTGCCGAGCAGCTCACGGATCTTACCTATATCAGACATTAAATCTCTCCTAAATAATAGAAATGTATTAAAACAAACTGATTTTTGGAAATTATACCACATATTCAGTGCTAAGTTTTCCGCGCGGAAATGACGCCCGCTCTGACACAAAAAAAACCGGAGGCTGCCCTCCGGTCCGATTCAATTTAGGCAAATGTCTGTAGTACCTATTACTTCGTTATCGGATTGCCGTCCACGTCCAAATAGACCATCGGCCATCCGAGTTCCTTGAGACCGGGTTCGACCACCTTGCGGTCGCCGACAATGACGATCGCCATCTTCGACGGGTCGAGGTACTTGTTCGCAACACGATTTACGTCATCGACAGTAACTGCATTGACCTTTGAGATGTAATCGTTAAAGTACGTGTCAGGCAAACCGTAAGTAACGAGGTTAGCAAGTTGGTTCGAAATTCCGCCGACTGTCTCAAAGCCACTCGGAAACCGGCGAATAAAGGATTGCTTATTCACCTCAAGCTCAGCAGGTGTAACAGGTCTCGATCCGCGAATACCGTTTAGCTCCTTTAAAAATTCCTGAACGGCCTCTTTCGTCGAAACCGTCTGGATCTCGCCTGATGCCGAGAACGGACCCGCCCCGCGTCTAAAAACGAAACGGCTATATGCACCGTACGTATAACCTTTGTCTTCACGAAGGTTCATAAAAAGGCGCGCCGTGCCGCCGCCGCCGAGGATCGAGTTCATCACCTGAACGGCGTAGAAATCCGGATTGCTGCGGTCAATTCCTACCTGGCCGATCGTGACGGACGACTGGGCAGCGCCCGGTTTGTCGACCAGATAAATGCCGGGTTTTGCGGCCATCCTTTCTTCCGCCATGGTTGCCCGATTGACATTGCCCGATTTCCAGCCGGCAAATGCCTTTTCGATCCGTGCCTTTACATCGGCCGTCTGCACGTCACCGACAACAATAAGCGTCGAATTATTAGGCTTATAGTTAGCATCGTAAAAGCGTACGAGGTCGTCGCGGCCCATCGCCTTGATCGTTTTCTCGTCACCCGTGAGTTGGCGGCCATACGGCTGGTCGCCGTAGAGCACTTTGTCATATACCACGCCGGCGACTGTTGTGGCGCTCGCCTTCCGCTGACGGAACGAGCTTATTGTCCGCCCTTTGAGCGATTCAAATTCTGTGCTCGGAAACGCGGGATTGGTGACTATATCGGCGTAATAATCGAGCGATTTATCGAGGTTTTTGGTGAGCGTCTGCATAGACACACCGCTATTGTCCCACGAAGCTCCGGCGTTTATCTGTGTACCGATTGACTGTAAACTATTTGAGATGTCGGTGGCCGAATGGTTTTTGGTGCCTTGGTTGAGCATGGCCGCCGTAATTGCAGCGACACCCGATTTCTCAGCACTTTCAATTGTTCCGCCGGCGTTGACGACAAGGTTCATCGACACGATCGGCAACTCACTTTGGCGAACAACCCAGAGGTTGAGGCCGTTCGAGAGCGTCGTTTTCTCGATCGCGGGCAGGCTAAATTTTGGATCCGGGCCGGCCTTTGGCAGCATCGCATCCTGTTTAGCGATCAGCGCATCGTTCTTTTTCTTCGACTCGGTAGACGCCGGCTTGTCAGACTGGGCTGACGGAGGCGGCGTCTTGCTTGGCACATAGCTCATCACGAGATGATTTGCCACGAGATATTGATTGGCCATGCGTTTTACGTCGTTAGGCGTGATCTTGCCATACCGGTCGAGGTCGGCCTGAAAGTAATTGGGTTTGTTGAGATAACCTGCGTAGTCCGCAATACGGCCACCCTTGCCGAGAACCGTTTGAAGGCCATAGATCGCCTGTGCTTCACGGCCGTTTACAGCACGGCTGATCTCATCAGCGGTCGGCCCATCCTTTTTGATCCGTTCGATCTCAATGTTGATCTCCTTTTCGATATCGTCGAGAGCTTTGCCGGGGCGTGCCGTTGCGGCGACCTGAAAAAGGCCCCCGACCTCATTAGTTCCATTACTAGCACCAATCTGTAGAGCCAATTCCTTTCCGTAAACAAGGCTGCTCTGTAGACGCGACCCGCGACCGGACGAAAGTACGTTTGCGAGGATGTCGAGCGCCGCCTCGTCTGCGGCGTATTGCCGCACGCCCGGCCAGACCAGCGCTATACGTGAGAGCTGTGCGAATGGATCCTCATAGACCTTGCGGACGATACTGCTGAGCTGCGGCTGAGCGGGACTTGGCCGATTGATCGCGGCACCCGCCTTGATCGGGCCAAAGTATTTCTTGACCCAGCCCATGGTCTCCTTTTCATTCAGATCGCCGGAAAGGACGAGCACCGTGTTATTTGGCACATAATACTGGCGAAAAAAAGATTTGACGTCGTCGAGCGACGCGGCCGAGAGGTCCAACATCGAGCCGATCACCGACCAGTGGTACGGATGGCCCTCGGGATACAGGATGTCGCCTATACGCTCGCCCATAGTGCCGTACGGCACGTTATCGACGCGAAAGCGGCGTTCGTTTTTGACGACGTCACGCTGGTTGTCGAGCTTCTCCTGGCTCATGGCGTCGAGCAGGTTTCCCATCCGATCAGCTTCCAAATAGAGCACTCGCTCGAGATAATTTGATGGTACGGCCTCGAAATAATACGTGCGGTCCTCGTTTGTCGTACCGTTGACATTGCCCCCGAGCTCATCAACGCCCCGCCAGCCGTCAACGTAGTTTTTCGACCCTTGAAACATCATATGTTCGAATAAATGGGCAAAACCGGTGCGGCCGGGAGCCTCATTTTTGGAACCGACATGATACCAGAGGTTTACGGCCACTATGGGCGTTGAATGATCCTGATGCATTAGCACGGTGAGACCGTTTTTAAGTTTGTATTCCTTAACATTGATCGGCGGCAGCTTGTCGCCTGACTGTGCAAATGCAACTGTCGACATGAGAAATATGCCGACGAGCAAACAGAGAGAAAACTTTTTGTTTCGCATCTTAAACTCCTTTTTGACTACTTAGATAAACGGAAAAAGGCCGGAAGCTCTCACTTTTTGTGAAAAAGCCGCCAACCGAATCTTTGTTTTGAACTGTTCTACGTGTTTGGTTGTGTTTTGGTTTCAACCTTGGCGATCGCCGCCAGCTTATCGCGTTTTGAAACCACCACACCACCGGGTTTTTCGACCGTGATCGCAAACATTTCGGCCCCTTGGGCCTTTAGCTTTGCGTTGATCGGTATTACGATCTCTCCGGCCGATGTTACGTCAAATGTGCCGCCATCAATCGGCGTTGCCTTATCCTGCGTCTTGTCGAAGATCCAGAGCTGGTATGTCTCTTTTGACTTATCGTTTACCGGCAGACCGCGCAGACGCATGTAGCCGGCCTGTTTTTCGTCGCTCCAGACCACATCGCCGACAAGCTGCGCCAGTTCCTTAACGTTACCGGCCGCCCAGGTCGCCTTTATTGTCCCGGAAGCCGCCCGCAGCATTTCGTCACGCAGCTCGGCTGGTGTCAGAGACCGGGGCGTGTCGACCGGAGGTGGATTTCGCGCAACCTCTACATTTGGTTGCAAATGCGTAAACCAAATATTTAAGGCCAACGCTATACAAGCCGCTGCCGCCGCCGCCCAACCAAACCAACCAAACCACGAATTTCCCGGCGTGGTTTCAATATTTGAAGCATAGCTCGGCTCAACGCGGTCGGTCGCGGGCGGCCAGACATTGGCCATTTCTATCGTCTCGTCGGAGGTTGCGTATTGGGCCGCGTTCGCGAGTATTTTTGCACTCAAATGTGCCGGAAGCTGTTCTTCCTCAAGGCCGATCATCATGACGGCCGCAGCCGCGATCTCGAGCGAATGCAACTCTGTATCCGCCGTTCCCGAATCCAATTCATCCAACTCCCGCTGCTCGCTCTCATCCAGTCCGTAAATGGCCTTTTTTGTCAGGAGGTCAAATAGTATGTCTTGTGTTGCTTCGTTCATACAGTTGCCTCCTTTGATATATTCGAATCGCCCAATCCTAAAGTCTCTCTTACCTGGAGAAGCCCGCGTCGCGAGTGTGTTTTTACGGTCCCCAGCGGCATTCCGGTTGCATCCGAGATCTCTTGATGGGACATACCCTGGATGATCGAGAGCCTCAGCACCTGCTGCTGCTCGGGCCGAAGCTCACGCATCGCTTCGGCTGCCTGTCCCGCCTCAATGCTGATCTGCATCTCCTTATCGGCCCGGGTAAATGGTTCGAGCAAAACATCGTCAAGTGAATCCGCCGAGATCCGCCGCGTCGAATACCTGATCCGGTCGATCAGACGCCGCCGTGCGATCATTGCGATAAAGGTGGTCTCAGAAGCTTTCGATTCATCAAAGCGTTCCGCGTTTTTCCAAATATCGACGAAAATCTCCTGCACAGCGTCCTCCGCATCATCCGAATTCCGGAGCATTTTACGCGCAATCGACCATACAAGGCCGCCGTATTTGGCCAGACAATCCTGGACCGCGTCTCCGTCTCCGTCAGCTATGCGTTGTAAGATGGCTTGAGTCACTAAAAATTCGTGAAATCGAACTGTTATTTACTAAAGCTACCTTATTTGAACAGCAAATGCCAAATTAGCGGCATGTGTGCAACGTCATAACCTCCACGATAGATTTCGCGGGTTTGGGTTGTTTGGATTCAAACGGTAACTTTAGGTTTAGAGAAGATGGAAACGAGGTAGATCACGAAAAGCGTTATGGTCGTCGCCGCCGAGATAAGACAAAATTGGCAAAATGCGCCGATGACCGCCGCCTGCAAATAGATGAGCCAGCCGGTAAAGCACGCCATTAAAGTCACTTGCACACCGAACAGCTTCCACATCCGGCGATCGCCAAATGCCGCCAAAAGAGCAAGCGAAAACGCGATAAAATAGGCGGCAGCGCCAAATGCAGCGAGTGGCAACCCGGCAATCTCGGCATACGGGCTGGTTAAAACCATTTCGCAGTCAAACGCCGCTCCGCACGGAACCGGCTCGGTGGTGTAATGGTGGACCGTCAGGTAAACTGCATCGGCAATGCCGAGCAGGGCAACGATCGCCGCCGCAATAGGCAGTTTGGCGGTCGCCCGCGTTAGACCGGAGTCAGGGGTTTCGGTCACTTGTTTGTATTTGCCGCCGGTGCCGGTTGGCTTTGCGGAGCGGCTTTTGCCAGCTCAGCGTCGATAATCTGCCGCAGGCCGGCGACGTTGAGCTGAGCAAACGGGACCTCGACATTATTAACATAAAGCGTCGGCGTCGAATTAACGCCTATCGCCTTGCCGCGTTTTTTGTCTTCGTCAACCCGCGACTTGGCGGCGATACCGGCCATATCATTTTCCCATTTTGGAATGTCAAGGCCGATCTTTTGCGCGTATTCTTTCCACGTCGCCTTATATCCCACGTTGTCGGCGGTCCAGGCTTTTTGGTTGGTAAAGAGCATGTTTTGCATGTCCCAGAATTTGTTCTGCATTCCGGCGGCCTCGGCCGCGACCGACGCCTCGTACGACTTGTCGTGGGCCGGAATATCGAGCGGAAAATCGCGGTAGATAAACTTTATGCGGCTGCCATACGTCGATTTGATCTCGTTCATGATCGGATGCGTGGCTGCACACTGCGGGCACTGAAAATCGGCAAATTCCTCGAGCGTTACCAGGGCCGTCGCCGAACCGGACTGATTTGGCGGCATCGCCCCCTGGGGCGCATTAGCCGGAATACCGGGTGTTTTCGCCGGATTTGCTGTGTTTCCGTTATTCGCCTTTGCCGTATTCGAGTTCGACACGGATTTGGCCGAACTAAACATATACCAGCCGCCCAGCAACGCGATTACCAAAACGGCTCCGATTATGAGCATCGGAGTATTACTTTTTTTCTCGGGTATGTTCTTCATTTATTCTTTTTAGCTCTTTCGATCTGAGATATATTTTACGACGATTCTAAAGGTAAATATTATCTTAACAAATTTTTATTTTACCGGTTACGCCGTTTTCTTCAAGTACGTTCCAAGATCTACTTCACGGCCCTAATCTGCTTGCTGCCGACGCGTTTTTCGTCCATCACATCCAGCGTCTCTTTTACCCTTGAGTAAATGCCGTCGGCGTCGAGGCCGTATTCGGCCATAAGGAGTTTTGGGTCGCCGTGGGTGACGATGCGGTCGGGGACGCCCATGCGGACGACCTTTATTTTGTCGGAAAGTGAGTTTTCCTCAAGCAGTTCGAGAATGGCCGAGCCAAATCCGCCGGCGAGATATGCGTCCTCGACGGTCACGATCAGACGGCTGATGCGCGCCGTGGCGATGATCAATTCGCTATCGAGCGGCTTAACGAAACGGGCGTTGATGACGGTCGATTCGATGCCAATTTTCTCTAAATTTTTAGCCGCTTCCATAGCCGGATAGACCATCGAGCCATACGCGATGATCGCGACGTCGCCGCCATCGCGCAAAATCTCAGCCTTACCGATCTCAATCTTTTTGGGAGCCTCGCTGATGTCAACGCCAAAGCCATTGCCACGCGGATAACGCAGGGCGGCCGGACCGGGATATTCGATCGCGGTGTACAGCATATCGCGCATTTCGGCCTCGTTCTTTGGCGCCATTAGCACGATATTCGGATAGCCGCGTAGGTACGCGATGTCGAGCAGACCGTGATGCGTCGGCCCATCGGCACCGACGATGCCGGCCCGGTCCATCGCAAAGGTCACGTTGAGGTTTTGGAGACAGACATCGTGGATCACCTGATCGAACGCCCGCTGGAGAAACGTCGAATAAATCGCCGCGACGGGCTTTAACCCCTCACACGCCATACCTGCGCAAAACGTCACGGCGTGCTGCTCGGCGATGCCGACGTCAAACGAACGATCCGGAAACTTTTCAAGAACCTTGTCGATGCCGGTGCCGTCCGGCATCGCGGCGCTCAAGGCGACGATGGCGTCGTCCTTTGCCATGAGTTCGCACATCGTATCGCCAAATATCTGGGTGTACGTCGGGGCGGCGATCTTGCTAGATTTGTACGGCAGACCAGTTATCGGGTCGAACGGCCCCGTCGCGTGATATGCGTAGTAATTCTCTTCCGGATTCGGAAAGCCTTTGCCTTTGGTGGTCAGAGCGTGGACGATGACAGGCCCGTCATCGACCTTTTTTGCATCCTGTAGCGCGCGGACGAGCATCGGGACATTGTGTCCGTCAACATAGCCGATGTATTTGAAACCAAGCTCATTGACCAGCGCTCCGGGCAATACGGCGGCGGCGATCGCGTCTTTGACGGATTTCGCGACACGTCTCAAACGCCCGCCGAAATGCGGCACGCTCTCGAGCGCGTCGCCGATCTCTTCTTTTAAGTGTTGGTAGCTCTGAGCTTCTTTTATTCTATTCAAATAGCCGCTAAGCGAACCGACTGCCGGGGCGATCGACATACCATTGTCGTTGAGCAGAACGATCAGCCGCGATTTGAGATGGCCCGCCTGATTGATCGCCTCCATCGCCATGCCGCCGGCAAGTGACGAATCGCCGATGAGAGCACAGACGTGGAAATCTTCCTTTTTCGTATCGCGGGCCACCGCCATACCGAGCGCTGCGGAGATTGATGTGGACGCATGGCCCGCGCCAAACGTGTCGTAAACCGACTCGTCGCGTCTCAAAAAGCCGGACAAACCGCCGTACGTCTTTATCGTATGCAGCGCGTCGCGGCGACCGGTCAGTATCTTGTGTGCGTACGCCTGATGGCCGACATCCCACACCAATCTGTCATTTGGCGTGTCAAAAACATAATGCATCGCGACGGCCAGCTCGACCGCGCCAAGGCTTGCGCCGGTGTGGCCGCCGACACGCGAGCACGTGTCGATTATAAACTGCCGTACCTCGTCCGCGACCTCCTGGAGATCCTCGACGCGAAGTTGCCGCAGATCGGCGGGTGAATTAATTTCGGATAAAAATCTCATTTAGTCGTAGTGGCAAATAACGCCCGAATTTCCCATTTTAGCTGAGGGTTAGGCAAATGTTAAATGACGGACTGTTTGCGTTACCGCGGCGCGGTCTACGAATTTTACATTTCTTTACATAAGGTTACTGAAAAACCTTCGACTTATAGCCGTTTTCCGGCGTCAAAGACTAGGACAAGCGAAAGTTAAATAAAAAATTAGAGGTAAAAAATGTCATTAAAAGCTAAATTATTTTCGATCATCACTCTGGCGGCGGGCGTCGTCGTATTTTCGACGGGTGCATTCGCACAGGACGACAAGACTACAACCACCACGACCACCACTCCCGACAAGGTCGAACGGCGACATAAAGGCGACGGCGAATATGGGGACCGTAAAGAGGGACGCGATGGAATGCGCGGCCATCACGGCGAAGGCAAAATGGGCGACAAGGGCATGATGAGCGCTCTCAACCTTACCGACGCACAAAAGGAACAGATCCGCTCGATCCGAATGGCCAACAAACCGGACAAGGCGACGATGGAAGAATTTCGTACGCTCGGCAGGGCCAAGCATGACGGTACGATCACCGCCGACCAGCAGACACGCCTTACAGCTCTAAAAACGCAGGTTCATGCAAAAGGAAAAACCGTTCGCGAACAAATGGAAAACGTTTTAACGGCTGAGCAAAAAGCCCAGATCAAACAGCGAAGAACGGAAATGAAGGAAAAGTTTGAGGATCGCCGCGAACATCGCCAGGACAAACCGGCCGCGACCGATAAACCGAAGATCAGCTATATATCACCCCACAGACCAAAAAAAGGCGTGAAGACCAATCTTCACGCCTTTACTATTTTATTTATTCTGGCCGATCAGCCGATAAACATCTCGTCCTCGGTATAGGCACGGTCTATCTGTTTCGGGGCCGGTGCGAATAAAACCTCAAGCCCTTTCTTAACGCCGGCCATTAGGGCGGCGACCTCGCGAGCGGGGACGACGATCTTTTGATTTACAAATTCGGTCGTGTCCGTAACCTGCATATGCGTACGGTCGATGGTGCGGCTGACCATTTCGACCTTGTTTCGGGCAGTGAGGGCCGTTTCGCCGACAAGGGCACGCAATTCCGCGACCTCATCCTTAATGATCTCGGTCGATTCGGCCAGGTATTTCGTTGCGTTCGACAGATTAGCCGAGATCTCATTAAAATGCACCGAGATCTCGCGTCCCTGAGCGCTGATCGCATCGACCTTGACGATAAGCGGTTCGACGCGCTCCTCGATATTTTGGACCGTTTTGATTACACGTCTGACCGTAAGAGCGATCCACAATAAGGCGACCGCCATAAATACAAAGCTGACCGCGATCACGATCGACGAGATCATCTGCCAGAATTGAGGATCGTTCGTATTCATAAGCTACTTATTTTCGTTTTCGTCGATCGGATAGCTTGCCCGGCCTTCGGTAATGGATTTCGACTCATTCTTACGCTTTTCCGCAGTGTAGGCGTCTTTACCGGCTTCGATAGCAGCCGAAAAAGGATTTGCGGTGCTTGCCGCCGCTGCCTTGGCCTTTTCGGTCAAATCGCCGGCCTTTTCAGCCGCCGTTTGATAAAGCTCAGCCGCCTTGTCCCGCGAAACTTCATAATAGTCGCCGGCCTTTACCTGAATCTGTGCTGCAGCCTCTTTACTCTTTTCAATGCCTTTTCGAGTGGCATCCGCGATATCCTCGCGTAATTCCACACCCGATTTCGGTGCAAACAGCAGCGCGAGCACCGCTCCGATGCCGCCGCCAACCAATAAATAAGTCAGCTTTGTAGCTGCACTCGCTTCTTCGCTCTCGTGATTACGTCCCATATTTTCCTCCCACGCACTTTGAAAATGCGCTAAATATAACAATAGTTTGCTATGTGGCCATTATAACAAAATTTTAGCTTTAGGGGCAACGAATTTTTTGAGACAGTTTTGCAATTCCGCCATTTATGGACGCGGGCTATACGAATAAGCCTTCACCGAAACCCTTTTCATAGACGATCCAGAGTCCGAGTATTATGCTTACAAAACCGGCTCCGAGCTGGAGGACCTGATTGAAACGGCTATATCGCAGCGCGGTGAAGTGAAACGGTAGGCCCACGAGAAAGCTCATCAGCATCATTCCCCCGATCGATCCGATGCCAAAGATGGCGACGTAGAGCAAACCTACGGTTCTGGACGGTATTGTTGGAATAACCAACAGCATCAGCGCTGCGCTGCCGGCCATCCCGTGAACCATTCCTACCAGCAGCGCGCGCGGGCTAAATGTGAGACCATGATGCATCTCCGCGTGGCCGTCTTCGGAAAATTCGTGAATATGCGGATGTGCGTGGGCATGTCCGCCATGTTCGTGATCGTGAAAATGCAGGTGCCCACCCTGAACCAATTTTCTGACTACATTTAAACCCAAGAGCGTGAGCATAATTCCAACGCATAGCTCCAGCCACCGCTCCGTGACCTCGCTGATCTGAAAATTAAGCAGTAAAACGGCAATGCCCGCCACAAAAAGCGAAATGGTATGCCCCAAACCCCATAGGCCACCCGTTAAGGCCGAGCTCCACAGGCTCCGCCGCCGTGCGACCATGGTCGAAACGGCCGCCAGATGATCGGCTTCGGTGGCGTGTTTGAGACCGAGCAGAAATCCGAGGCCCAAGATCGCAAAAGTCGGTATAACCGCAAGCAGAAAAGCGAGTTCGTCCATATACTTACCCCAGAGAGTTGTAGCAGATAACGGCCCCTAATGACGCGACAACAAAGGCGCTAAAAACCGGAAGGGCCTTAATTAACCTGTTGTTTGCAAACGCCGTTCCGCCAACTGCCTTTCCGATATACAGAAAGAGCAAACCGACGGTCGTCAGCGTCGCGGCGAGGCCAAAGCTAAAGACGAGCGTCAACACGAGCCCGTAACCGATCCGTCCAAGCGATATGGCTGAGAGCATCAGGACGAGCGCCGATGGACAGGGCAGCAATCCACCCGAAATTCCGAGAGCCAGCAGCTTTCGCCAGGTAAGGTTTTCGATCGGAGCGTGGCTATGAGTCGAGCCGCCGTGTGTGTGTGTCACACCGTCATGCGAATGGGTCGATTCACCATCGTGGCCCGCATTGTCGTGGTCAGAATGATGATGGCCGGTCTCTCTGTTCCTACCAAAAAAGGTGAACAATCTTTCCTTGAAAAGCGATATGCCGATAAAGAAGACAAGCAGGCCGGAAACAAACCCTAAAAAAGGCATTATTCGCTCAGGAAGAATGTAATTTGACGCAAACAACGTTATGAATCCGAGCGCAAAGACGCCGAGCGTATGCGTGATCGTCACTGTCAACCCGAGGAAAACCGCGTGTTTAGGCGTACCCTTAGATCCTACTAAATATGCACCGACGACAGTTTTGCCGTGGCCCGGCGACATGGCATGAACTGCTCCCAGACCGAACGCCACAAAAAGCCCAAAAAGCGCGATCAGCGGCGTGATCTCGGGAACCGCGATCAATTCGGCGAGACGATCTTTTTGAATCGAAACAGCCGGACGGCCATCGCGATTGGTCAAAATCACAGCATTTTCGGGAAGCTTTCCGTTGGTCATCGAGAATGTCGCCGATCGTTCGGACAATGGTGATGACAATAGATCCTGCGGATATGACCTTAGCTCATCGGACAGGCCGCTCGCGTAAGCCGAACTGTCATAGACAGTTACACCCGCCGTGCTGCTAACCACAATTTCGCGCCATCCGATGCGATCCGGATAATTATCGTTCTGATAGGTCACTTTGTTGGCGGTTTCGACGGTCGAAATAGGTGCCATCAGGTCCCATTCGATTCTTAGGGTTGGCAAGTTTCCGGCACCGGCGACAAGCAGTATATTTTTCTCACTGACCTTTAGCTCAGCGGGCACGCCATTGATCGATAGTGAGAGTTTTGACACATACGCAGGCGTCAGGTTTGCGGCATATGCGGCCAGTTCGATCTGCGATAGGGTTCCGTCCTTGTCAGTGTCGATGGCGGCGGATTCCTGAAAGGTCGGAATCTCCGCCATGTCGAGAACCTGATGGACCTTTATTTCCGATCGTCCGACCTCAACCCGCGCGAATTGATTTACACTGAAATTGCCAAGCGGATGCGCCAGCGCCGAATTCGCGAATACCAACATTGCGAAAACAAATAAAATTTGGATACGTGCTTTTGTCATTCCAGATCAACCTTTTGTCTTCAAATCCTGTAACGCACGTGTGGCGTTTTTGTTTCGAATCAGATCGAACGCCGGATTGAGTTTTAGGGCGGACTCGATGAGCCGTTTAGCTTCAGCGCGATGTCCCAGGCCTTTTTCGATCATGCCAGCGTGATACAAAATTCGCGCATCGTTGGATTTCAAACGCATAGCCCTTTTGATCGACTCATTTGCTTCTTTAATTCGGCCATTTTTGAAGAGGCACCAGGCGAGAGCATCTTCGGTAAAAATATCCTTTCGGGCGAGCTGTTCCCGCTGTAGTATTTCGAGAGCCTCGCCTAACCGGGTATTTTGGTCGGCCCACATGAGAGCTAATCTTTTCTGGTCGTTGTTAAGTCCAATCTTTTGCTCCATTACCTCGACCAGATCGTATTGGGCTTTCGCTTTGTCCACGTCCCCTTTTCTGGAGTAGATATCGCCGAGCAGTACGGCGGTTTCGACGTTTGGCACTCGATCCAGAACAGCTTTCAGAAATTTTTCCGCACCGTCAAAATCGTTTTGTGCGGCTCGGATCTTTCCTTTTGCGGCAAGAGCCATATAAAAATCGGGAAAGACCGAAAGTGCTTCGTCATAAACTTTTTCTGCCTCAACAAATTTGCCGTATTTGAAATATTCGTCTCCGAGCTGCACTAAGCACCAGCTTTGGCCCTCGGCATCCTTAGGATCGGTCGATCGGGCGGCGGCAGTGTACATTTCGACCGCTCCGGTTTGATCGCCATATATCGAACGAATATGTGCGACGCGTGAATAAGAAGTGCTGTTGGGCTTTATATCGACCATTTTTTGCGCCGCCGCAACTGCTTCGTCGTAATTGCCCAGTTCAAAATTTGCGTCAGTCAAAACGCCGAATACAAAGGCGTCATCCGGAAACTCCTGATTGAGCTGTTTTCCGCGTTCGAGTGCTTTGGCGAAGCGATGAAAAGTAAGCAGCAGAGACGCGCTCAATTTCCGGCTGGGCAGGTCCTGCGGAGCGATTTCAAGAGCACGATTTACAGCCGTTTCGGCCTTGGTGTTAAGGCTAAAGTCACCTGTCCGCCTCGCACGCTGAATATTTAGAACTGCAAGCTGTGTATATCCATCGGGCGAGTCCGGCATTTTTTCGATAAATTTTAATGCGGATTCGGCCTCAGGGTCGTTCTCACTTAATGGAATATGGCCGGCCGCTTTAGCCGTTGGGCTGTATGACGAGTCCATAGAACATCCGCCGCCGATGCCCAGGAGCAACGAAACCGACAATATTACGGCGAAATTTATTGATTTTGATTGCACGGAACCCTCGTAAAAAGAATGATGGTAAAGAAACGCCCGGGAGGTTTTGGTCTCTCCCGGGCGTATTAGAGTTAGCGGTTAGTTAGAAAACCGTCGCTATCAACCGTCGGGATCATCGGACGACCAGACTGGTCAACGCTGGGAAGCGTAGCCGTTGTTGTCGGCGTACTCGATGGACGCGGCTGATTTCCCTGATTTGGTGGAAGCAAATAGGGGAAACGGGTAAGCAGCGGCCCTTCCGGGTTAAAACTCACACCATCGCCCAGCATATTGTTGGGCGCTATATTTGTTGCCGGTGTGAATGGCGTACCACCGGCCAAGGCGCGCAGTTCGATATCCGTGACATCGTCAAATACGCGGCGGCCGTTAGGAAAGCCCGCAACATCGCCGCCGAGCAAACCCAGTCGGTTCTGGCTGCCGATCGGCGTTGGAGGGATCGCGACATTTAACCGCAGATACTCGTGGGCGGTGCCATCGGACAGAAACGTCGTATAGTTTGGCCCAGTCACGGAATTTACCGGAATTCCCGTACCAAAAATTTGGACGAGGTCGTTTCGCGGCGGAGGCGGAATGGTAATGCCGTAAACCGCCGCCAATAAGCGCGAAAGCTCAGGATCGGTTATTGCCTGCACGACCTGCGGAATTGTGCCGTCAACCCGAGGTGAAAGGCTGTTGAAAGCATCTTTCAAGCCGAGCGGAATGACTAACTCGTTGACAAGCGGACTGCCTAAACGCGATACCTGCCGCCAGGCGCCCGATTGGTCCCGCGATCCATTGTCGTTGATAACTCTTACCGATTGTCGGCTTGCGGTTGCCCACACGCCAATAACCGCATCCGGAGCCGTAGGACCGGACGGAACAGCTCGCGAACGGGTAAGCTCTTCGATCGGAACCTCGATAGCAAGCGTACTTACGTTATAGTTTTTGGTGCTATCTATTCCGCCTGACACTCCGATCGAACGGAGATTTAGAGCGTCAAAGGCACCGAGGTCAATGTAAAAATACTCGTCCCGTTGGCCCGCAAAAACTTTCCCGCCGTTGCGTAACGGATAGACGGCCGGTTGGCCCAGAGCGGCCTCGTAATTGGGCGTTACTCTTGGCCCGATGTTGGCCGGCGGCGTCCGGAGCCCGCTTGCGATTATGCGGCCCGCGTTATCGCCCTCCGACAGATCGATGCGCCGGACAGTATAGGTTTGCGGCATGTTGTAGTCAGGATCGGTCAGGCTGCTGATGACGCCGTCTTGATTTACGGTTGATTGGCCTAGGACCGTATTGCTGTTGACTATCTGCGTCTTAAACTGAAACTGGTAGATGATGTCTTCGCGACCGTCGCCAGTGTTATCGATTTTGATCTCATACATTACCGAGTCATCCCAGCGAAACCACTGCGGGCCGGCCGAAGGGTCCTGTAATGGAATGTAATTTGCGATCAAGGTAACAAAACCGCTGCGTCCCGCTTCGACGCTGCGAAATGCGTAGGTATCTGTGTTATCAGCAAATCTGTCCATGCTGATGAGTGGAGCTTCCCCATGGCTTGACGCCCATACGGGAACTGCGGACATCGAAAAGGTCAAAGCCAGTACGGCGAGCCCCTTTTCGACCCTTTTAATAAAACTGTTCTTCATTTTTCCCCCTTTTGGTACTTCTCGTTAAGCTTATCCGAGGTCTTATCCTCGAATGACAATTGAAAACATTGCGGTGGATGCCATTTAGGCAGAAAAAATGAGAAAGAAAAGACGTGACCGCCGAGCGGCCGTGTCCCGTAGTTCTCATCTTCATAAATCCCCCTTGTTGATACGTTTTTTTCAGAACAATTTAAGGCATCGCGTTTATCTATAGAAAACGTCCATCCATAAATTGCTCTGCAAAAAACTCTGTTATTTTTAACATCTGCGTATTCGTCGGTTTGATCGATATGGATTCACCTGATCGTCGAGCAAATTTTCCCGCGTCAAAATCAAATTGTAGGCAAGGACCGGCCCGCGCGTATGTGCGGTATCATACGTTGCCGATCATTCAGCCGGGAGATGCAGATTTACTCATGTTTTGATAGTGTTATTAGTTTAGCTTTTTTCAATTATGAATCTTGAGCAGATTAGAAATTTCTCCATCATTGCCCACATCGATCATGGCAAATCGACGCTCGCTGACCGCATTTTGCAGCTTACGGGTGCCGTTGCCGACCGCGATATGGAGGAACAGTTGCTTGACGATATGGATCTTGAGCGTGAACGCGGCATCACGATCAAGGCACACGCCGTACGGCTTGATTACACGGCAAAAGATGGAAAAGATTACGTTTTGAATCTCATTGATACGCCGGGCCATGTCGATTTTTCGTACGAGGTTTCGCGTTCGCTGTCCGCGTGTGAGGGAGCATTGCTTATAGTCGACGCATCGCAGGGCGTAGAGGCTCAAACGCTGGCAAATACCTATCTTGCTATCGAGAATGACCTTGAGATTATTCCCGTCCTGAACAAGATCGATCTGCCGTCCGCCGAACCCGACCGTATCAAGGAGCAGATCGAAAACATCATCGGCCTCGATGCAAGCGAAGCGGTGCTGACATCCGCCAAGACCGGCATCGGCATCGAGGAGGTTCTCGAAGCGATAGTCGCCAAGGTTCCACCGCCAAAAGGCGACCGGAGCGCACCGCTAAAAGCTCTGATCTTTGACAGTTGGTACGATTCGTATCGCGGGGTGATCGTGCTGTTTCGGGTGATTGACGGCACGGTCAAAAAAGGAACAAAGATTAAGTTTTTCAACACCGGCCGCGAATATCTGGTCGAAATGATCGGCGTCAATCGGCCGCGTCCGACGCCTATCAACGAGCTCGGGCCCGGCGAAGTTGGCTTTCTGACCGCGTCGATCAAAACCGTCGCCGACGTGCAGATCGGCGACACGATCACCGACGCGGCAAGGCCCGTGACCGAGGCTCTGCCGGGATTTCAGGAAGTAAAGCCGATGGTTTTCGCCGGCCTTTATCCGATAGATGCGGTTCAGTACGAGGACCTACGCGATGCGATGGACAAGCTGCGGCTCAACGACGCTTCGTTTTTTTACGAGCCGGAATCGTCGACCGCGTTGGGATTTGGTTTTCGGTGCGGATTTCTCGGCCTGCTTCACATGGAGATCATCCAGGAGCGGCTCGAACGCGAATTTAATCTCGAACTGATCACTACCGCCCCGGGCGTGCGTTACCGCGTAACCACGACGGACGGCGTCGTCGCTGAGATTGATTCACCGTCGAAAATGCCCGACACCGGACGCATTACCAAGATCGAAGAGCCGTTTATCGAGGCGACGATCCTTACGAATGACACATATCTCGGCGGAATCTTACCGCTGCTCGACGAAAAACGCGGTGTTCAGAAAAAGTTTGAATACGTGACGACAGACCGCGTAATGCTGGTCTACGAACTGCCGCTAAACGAGATCGTGCTCGATTTTTACGACCGTTTGAAGAGCGTTTCCAAGGGCTATGCATCGCTCGACTACCATTTGTCGGGCTATAAAGAGAGCAAGCTCGTCAAGCTCGACGTTCTCGTCTCCGGCGAGCCGGTCGATGCTCTTTCGCTCATTCTCCATAGTGACACCGCCGCCGCCAAGGGCCGTTTGCTCACCGCAAAAATGAAAGAGCTCATTCCGCGTCAGATGTTCGAGGTCGCGATTCAGGCCGCCATCGGCAATAAGGTCATCGCCCGCGAAACCGTCAAGGCAATGGGCAAAAACGTCATCGCCAAATGCTACGGCGGCGACATCTCACGAAAACGCAAACTGCTCGAAAAGCAAAAAGAAGGCAAAAAGCGTATGAAAAAAGTCGGGCGCGTAGAGATACCGCAGGAAGCTTTTCTGGCGGTATTGAAGGTGAATGAGAGTTAGATGTTATGAAGATCGACAAGAAAATTGTTACTAGACTTGAAGAATTGATTAGTCGAGGAGAAGAGATTGGAAGGTCATTTAAATCACACCGTGGCGGTTCTTTTTCTTTTAACAGTGCTGCGGCTGTACAGTGGAAAGTAAGCTGCATAAGTTTTCTTAAAACTGTTTTTGGTGACGAAAACACATATCCTAAAGAGTTTGACGATTATTTCGACATAAGCACTGATTCCGCGATGATTTCTTTCGAGGTAATTGTAAGCGTTGTAAGGGCAGCTAAAGAAGATTATGAAAACGATTATCTTTTTAATGTTAGGACATTAATTGAAGCAGAAATTTTTGATGATTTTCTTGATCAAGCTGAGCAGCTTCTTGTGAAAGGTTATTTTACAGCAGCGGCTGTTATTGGCGGGAGCGTCTTAGAAGATGGTCTTCGAAAACTTTGTTCGAAAAACGGGATGACTCTTCCAGCAAAACCAAAACTCGATTCGATGAACTCTGATTTGGCAAAAGCTGGTGTTTATAATTTGCTCAAACAAAAACAAATTACAGCATTAGCAGATTTGCGAAATAAAGCTGCACATGGATTAGGTGGATTTACAAAAAATGATGTTGAGTCAATGATTAAAGATGTGAGAAGATTTATGGAAGATTTTTTCAGTTAAACTAAAACAATGATTTCGGTCAAAGGAAAAATCAAAAACGGCGTCGCCTTACCACTCCAACCGGTCAAGAAAACTGATGAGGGGCGGAGCGTTATCATTACATTCATGGATGATGATCTAAGAAAAAACGTTCCAAAACGGAAAAATGGCTCTCAGTCGTTAGAAGATTTGATTTCAAAGTGTGAAATGGACACTGGAATTTCTGACCTTGCCTCTCAACACGATCATTATCTTTACGGCACCCCGAAAAAATAAGCAATGCGGGAAACTTTTGTTGACACCTTCGCGTGGATCGCGTTACTGAATTCGCGAGATTCAATGCACGAAAGGGTGAAGAAGATTTTCGCTGACCTACGGAAACAAAAGTATCAATTTATTACTACCGAATTTGTTTTGCTCGAATTCGCAAATTCCCTTTGTGGGACTAATTTTCGTGGTAAAGCGGCGATCTTCATCGACGGTCTAAGAAACTCGCCTGATGTGGAGATCAGTTCGGCAAGCTCCGAGTTATTTTCAGCAGGTCTTGAACTCTATCGGGACCGGTTGGACAAGGAATGGAGCCTGGTCGATTGCACAAGTTTTGTTGTCATGGAAGATCGAAAAATTACCGAGGCATTCACCGGAGACAGTGATTTTGAACAAGCGGGTTTCAAACGGATAATTTGATACCTCGCCGTTAGCTCCGGCCTATCACCTCGAACAAAAACTCAAATATCTCGATATTCCGACGAGCTTCCTCAACGGTTTCGCCCCATGAATATAGTCCGTGGCGGCGGATGTAGATGCCGTGGATGAGAGGATTTTCGATCAGGACATTTTCGATGACGTGTGAAAGGGCGATCTGATCCTGCGAATTTTCGACGATCGGGACTCGTTCTGTATATTCGTGGGTCGTCACGCCTGACAGGCCTTTGAGAACCTCGTAACCTTGCATCGCTATTGAGCCGTCCACAAAAAACTTGTCCGACAGGAGCGTGCCCCAGACCGTTTGCGAATATAGGATGCATCGTGCCCTCGGCCGGAGGCGATAGATCGAGAGGTGCAGCAGCGTCTCGTCAGACGGACGGCCAAAACCTTGCAGAATCTCGGCGTCGTCATCGAGTTCGAGAAAATTGGTCTCGTCGAGCGTACCTTTATCGTTTCCGGCGGCAGTTATGCAAAGGCGGAGCGGTTTTCTGGCCAGCAAGACGCTGAAATTGCCACTTGCACCGCGTGCCCACCCACGGCGGTAAAATTCGCGTCCGGCGGCGGTTAATTCTTGGGTTGGGCTTGGGATGTTTGGGTTATCAGACATTATTTTTCGATTCTTATCTCATCTCTTTTATCTCTGCGTTTTTTCTCTGCGATCTCAGCGTGGACTTACTGTTAAACTGCATTCCACGCAGAGGGCGGAGAGACCACCCGCGAGTTCGCTGAGTAAAACTTATTCTTCATCTTCACGTAATTTTTCGAGCACAGAAAGATCTTCGAGCGTCGTGACGTCACCAGCGACTTTTCCGCCGGTAGCGAGTTCGCGAAGCAGGCGGCGCATGATCTTGCCCGAACGCGTTTTTGGCAGCATGTCGGTAAAGCGGATGTCATCGGGTTTAGCGAGAGCGCCGATCTCTTTTGCGACATGGGCACGAAGCTCATTTTTTAGCTCATCGCCACCGACCCGTCCGCCTTCGAGCGTGACAAAGGCCGAGATCGCCTGGCCTTTTATCTCATCGGGGCGTCCAACAACCGCAGCCTCGGCAACGGCCGGGTGCGACACGAGCGCCGATTCGATCTCGGCAGTTCCAAGGCGGTGGCCGCTGACGTTGATCACGTCATCAACACGGCCCATTATCCAGTAATAGCCATGCTCGTCACGCCGGGCGCCGTCACCGGCGAAATAGAATCCTGGAATTTCGGACCAATACGCCTGTTTGTAACGCTCGTCATCGCCCCACAGCGTGCGGAGCATCGATGGCCACGGATGAGTAGCGACGAGATAGCCGCCCTCGTTTGTGCCGACGGAAACGCCCGCTTTAGTGACTACATCGAGAAGAATTCCGGGGATTGGCCGCGTCGCTGTTCCGGGTTTAGTGGGCGTTGCACCGGGCAAAGGCGAGATCATTATGCAGCCTGTCTCCGTCTGCCACCAGGTGTCGACGATCGGGCATTTTCGCTTACCGATTATTTCGTGGTACCACATCCACGCCTCGGGATTGATCGGCTCACCGACAGTGCCAAGCAGCCGCAGAGACGATAGATCGTGTTTGAGCGGATACTGTTCGCCCCATTTGATAAACGAGCGGATCGCGGTCGGAGCCGTGTAAAAGATCGTGATCTTGTGCCGCTCGATAATGTCCCAAAAACGGTCAAAGTCGGGGAAATTCGGCGCGCCTTCGTACATAAACACCGTCGCGCCATTTGCCAGCGGCCCGTAGACAACGTAGCTGTGGCCGGTCACCCAACCGATATCTGCGGTACACCAATACACGTCCTCGTCTTTCAGATCGAAAACGATCTTTGACGTGTACGCCGCCTGCGTCAGATAACCCCCGGTCGTGTGGAGTATGCCTTTTGGTTTACCGGTGGTTCCGGATGTGTACAGAATATAGAGCGGATGCTCGGAATCAAGTTCTTCGGCGGGGCAAGCGCCACTTACCGTTTCCGTCAATTCGTGCCACCAATGGTCGCGTCCAGGTTTCATCGACACTTTGGAATTCGTTCGCTGAAAGACAACTATATTCTCGACGCCCGGACATTCTTTGGCGGCTTCGTCGACTATTTCTTTGAGTTTGATCTCAGCACCGCGCCGGTAGCCGCCATCGGCTGTCACGATCACTTTGCATTGGCAATCATTTACCCGGTCGCGGATCGCGTCAGCCGAAAACCCGCCGAATATGACGGTGTGCGTCGCGCCGATCCGCGCGCAGGCGAGCATCGCCACGGCCAGGGCCGGAATTAGCGGCATGTATAATGCGACGCGGTCGCCGGTCTGCACGCCCAGGCTTTTTAGGACATTCGCGAATCTTGAGACTTCCCCGTGCAACTGGAGGTAAGTGATCGTCTTAATTTCGCCCGTCTCGCCTTCCCAGATGATCGCCGCCTTATTTTTTCGCCACGTTGTAATATGCCGGTCGAGGCAGTTGTATGCGATGTTGATCTTGCCGCCGACAAACCACTTGGCAAACGGCTCATTCCATTCTAGGACGGTGTCCCATTTACGAAACCAATCGAGGCTCTCCGCCTGCTTTGCCCAAAAACCTTCGGGGTCGGCGGCGGCCTCAGCGTAGAGCCGTTCGTACTCTTCAAAGCTTTTAATATGAGCATTTGCAGCAAACTCCGGCGGCGGCGGGAAGAGGCGGTGTTCATTCAAAATGGATTCGATTGAGCCGGTTTCGGACATATTTTTGGCGACGTTGTTGATCCAAGTATAAATTATTGGAGGTGGTGTTCAAATCAGTCGGAGACCGGCTTTAAGCTAAGGCTTTGGCGCGGGTGCAGTCGATTCCCTGACGACCAGTGTCGGCTCGACCGTCATAACTTTCGGATCGGCAGTATCAAAATTGCCTTTCAGCATTTCCAGAAGAGTTGTGGCGGCAAGCTTGCCCATTTCAAAAAGAGGTTGGCGAATCGTCGTTAGCGCTGGATTATGAAACTCGGCGGCATAAATGTCGTCAAAACCGAGTACCGAAAAATCTTCTGGCACGCGGGAATCTGATTCCTGCAGAGCGCGAATCGCACCGATTGCGGAAATATCGTTGAACGCAAAAACCGCCGTAAACTTCTCACCCGTTGACAGCAGCTTTTTCATAGCTACGTAACCGACCTCCGGCGAACGCATATCGCCTTCGAGTTGGACGATCAATTTCCCGCCGATCGGAATTCCTCGCTTTTGAGCGGCTTCAGCGATCGTTTTCCAACGAACTTCGGTATCTGCACTGAATTGCTGGCCTTTGATGACGGCAATTTTCCGGTGTCCCAAGTCAAAGAGATGCCCTACACCTAACTCGGCCGCGTAATGATGATTAAGGATTACGTTTGTTACGCCTTCGATGTCTTTGTGTCCTGAAATATTTACAAGCGGCAAAGGCGGGTGAAAACGAATTGCCGAATTAACGGCAATAAGACCTTCAACTTGCCGTTCCACCAATATTTGCAAATGTTTTTCGAGCAGATCATCGCGATGTAAGTGGCTTGCCAGAAGATATAAATACCCTTTTTTCGATAAAACCGCTTCGATTCCGTTCAGAACCATTGCTGAATAATTGTCGCTTACTTCAGAAACAATAATGCCGAGAGTATGCGTGCGCTGAAAGCGCAAAGAACGGGCCAAATAATTTGGCCGGTAGTTAAGTTCTTTCGCCGCGGTAAATATCCTGTCTTTTGTTTCCTTTGGGATCGAGACGGCTGACGGAGCGGCATTTAATACCAGAGAAAGAGTGGTGGTCGAAAGCTTCAGATGTTTCGCCAATTGCTTAAGGCTCACGGAGCCTCTCGCCGCGCCCTTTTCTTTTTCAGTCTCAGATTTGCTCTTGTCCGGCATGCGAATAAATATTCACATAACAACGCCCGACAAATCAAGGTGATTACCTATATTCACTCAAAAAATCCTCGATTTCTTTGCCTGGCCGGCCAGCGATGATCGTCTTCGATAAAATAATGACGAGTCGCGAACGGAAATCTCTTGACACTTAAAAACAATAATGTAATATCAATGTTACTAAAACGATTTACTTAAACGTTTCACTCGCTAAATAGAGCCACAGGGCAAGCCCCCGTCGAATCCTATGCAGAAGAAAGTGTGGTGGGCGTTTTTTCCTTAAATCGTTGCGAGACCTAAGACAAAATATCCGGAGGATCTTATGCTGCGATCGAGACTAACGCTAACAAATTTTCTTGTCAGTTTATTCTTTCTCTCTCTTTTGGCCGTGGTGGGGCATGCCCAGTTTAGGGCCGGTGTTCAGGGAACGGTTACCGATACCGGCGGCGGAACTGTCGCGGGCGCAAAGGTGACACTTACAAACAAAGAGACAAATCAATCGCAGCAGACCCAGGCTAGTGATGAAGGTTTTTACCGTTTTACGAATCTTGCTCCGGGCCTGTATTCAATTACGGTCGAACAGCAAGGCTTCAAAAAGCGCGTGGTCAATGATGTCAAGGTAGATGC
>JAYUDV010000129.1:0-5410 GCA_043739565.1 Chloracidobacterium sp. | reverse complement strand
GAAACGGATGAATCTGCCGGAATAGAAATTATGAAACGATGCCCTGAATGCGGTAGGAATTACAACGACGATTCGATGAGCTTCTGTCTCGATGACGGGGCCGAGTTGCTCTACGGCCCGGCGTCGATGGATGAGCCGGTGACGGAGATACTACACGAGACCCCGCCGCCGAACGAAGCGGCCACCCGTGCGCAGATACACACGACCGATCACACGGCGATCTTGCCGACTGGCGCGGGCGACGTTGTTCCAAACCCTCGTGGTTTCGACAAGCGGCTGCTGGTTGTTCCGGTTCTGCTTACAATAATTGTCCTCGGCAGTTACTTCGGTTACCGGTACTTCGCCGGAGCAAACTCAAAACAGATCGAATCGATCGCCGTAATGCCGTTCGTCAACGACAGCGGCAACCCGGATGTTGAATATCTCTCTGACGGGATGACGGAGACGTTGATCAGGAGTTTGTCGCAATTGGCTAATTTGCAGGTCAAACCTCGTTCGTCGGTCTTTCGTTACAAGGGCAAGGAAACGGATGCAAAAACCATCGGCAAGGAACTGAATGTTCAGGCAATTTTGAATGGCAGAGTGACCCAGCGTGGCGACCAACTGACCCTTAATTTGGAACTCATCGATGTTCAAAAAGACGTTGTGCTTTGGAGCGAGCAATATAATCGAAAACAATCCGACCTTGTCAGCTTGCAAAGCGAGATCGCCAAGGATGTTTCGGCCAAACTAAAATTGAAACTTTCGGGTGCGGACGAAGCGAAGGTGACCAAATCTGCGACCGTCGACCCGGAAGCCTATCAAGCGTATTTGAAAGGACGGTATTACTGGAACCGGCGGACAGCGGAAAACCTCAAAAAAGCGATCGAGCAATTTAAAGCCGCGACTGACCGCGACCCGAATTACGCACTCGCCTACGCCGGCCTCGCCGACTGCTACGCTCTATTGCCCGAATACGCGGGAACGCCGACCAGCGAAACCGCACCGCAAGCGAAGGCATATGCCGAGCGAGCGATAGCCATTGACGACCAATTAGGCGAACCGCACGCAACACTTGGAATAGTCAATAGCCAATTGTGGCAATGGGCGAAATCCGAAAAGGAATACAAACGGGCAATCGAACTTAATCCAAATTACGCGACGGCATATCATTGGTATTCGATACTGCTCCTTACTTTGGGACGTTCCGACGAGTCGCTCGCAATGATTCAGCGGGCACACGAGCTTGATCCTCTGTCGAGCGTGATCAGCTCGACCGTCGCGTGGGTGCAGCAATCACGTAATAACCATCAGGCGTGCATTGAGAATTTGCTCAAGCTAATCGAACTCGATCCGAACTTCGCGCCAGCCTACGATACTTTGGGATTGTCGTATCTGAAACTTGGGCGCAACGCAGAAGCCGTTGCCGCGTTGGAAAAGGGGGTGCAGTTAAACAGATTTGATCTTATTCTCGGTAACCTAGGCTATGTTTATGCCGTGACTGGAAAACGAATCGAAGCACTTTCCATTGCCAAAGACTTGGAGGAAAAATATGCGAGAAGGGAATCAAATGGAATGTATGTTGCTGCCGTGTATGCCGGGTTGGGTGAAAAAGACAAGGCATTTGACTGGTTGGAAAGAGGATTTCAGGCCAAAGGGGATCTAGGGGTCATTCGAGGGCAAATCCCTTTTGAATCTCTCCGCGACGACACGCGATATAAGGATCTGCTGAAACGGATGGGTCTGCCGGAATGAATTTGAAAGTCGTTGGAATAGAAGATTCCGATAAATCGCGTAGCGATGAATTGAATTTAGCCGTGGGTTTCAACCCACGGAAAGTTAAAACAAAAGCCTTTGTCGCGTAGTGACAATTGAATAATTGCTGACAAAATCGTGGTCTACCATTATTTCAGCCGTCACTACGCGACGGAAATCTGTTTTAATATTGACCGTGGGTTTTAAACCCACAGCTAAAGTCATATTGTCGCTACGCGACTCGATGTTTGATGAATCTCTCCCCTACGACCCGCGATTCTGCGACTTAATAAAACGGATGGGTCTGCCGGAATGATACGAAGTGCTTAGACATCCGCATCAACAGGCAAGGATCACGATCGCAAGCTTTCTATTGCGGTAGGCGGCCGGGCGTCAGCGGCGCTCCGGCTTCCTCAAGTACTTTCTCAAATTTCGGCAAGTCGATCTCGATCAAAGTCTTTAATCGCCCCAAGACTGGCTTAAATTCCGCGACGGAAACATCGTATTGTTCGAGCTGAGTTTGTGTCGGTTTAACCGTTGACAGCCGGATTGTACCCGCAATATTACCGACCCGCGAACCGATCGACGGTGGCGGTATATCAGAGTTTTCACGTCCGCCGCGAATGCTGTTTAGCAACGAATCAATCTCGTTATCATAAGCCTCAGCCTGCTCGATAAGTTTTTTATTCTCGACCGGGGCATCCTGTGCCGCACGTTTTAGTAATCCGATCCGTGTTTTAGCGGCACCTGCGGCGTCCGACGCTCCGCTGACCGAGCGTTGAAGCGTCGCAACCTTGCGTTGAAATTCAGCCAAAACCGCTATCTCGGCAGCAGACATCTTCTCTCTGCCTTCGACGACAACATTAAAACTTTGTGAGCCGGTAAGCGTGGTGACGGCTCCGTTTACACGCATCGCCATCGACACCGTATATTTACCGGGCATGACGAACGGGCCTTGCGGGCCAAATCCGCCGCCGCCTTCAGGTGGTGGTCCGCCCTGACCGCCGAAACCTCCTCCCGGCGGGTTTGCCGAAATTGACGGCGCCGTGGAGCGCATATCCCAGACAGCGCGTTGGATACCCTGACCAGCCGGGGCATTGAGGCGTCGAACGATCCTGCCTTCCGAATCAGCGATCGTAAAGAGCAATGCGGGAGGTTCCTCTTCCGATTCGATCCGCAATTCTTCGATTGAGGGATAATGAAATGCCTCCTTTCGCTTATCTGCTGTGCGTTCGGCTTCCTGCCGCCGCTGTTTCAGGGTTTTGGGCGACTCCTTTAAATAGAATGTAAATGACGCGCCGTATGGCGGATTGGGTGCGGTAAAAAATGACGCCCCCTGCGAACCCGAAAATGATGTGTTTGAGCGGACATACATCAGGGCATCTTTCACTGGAAACAGGATCGAATTTTGATCCAATGCCTCTCGCCTGATCTGCCGCAAGGCAGAGTAATCGTCTAAAACGTAAAAACCGCGTCCGAATGTCGCTAAAACGAGGTCGTTTTCTGTCCGTTGAATAGCAATATCGCGGATCGCAATCGTCGGCAAACCACCTTTCATCTGCACCCATTTTCCGCCGCCGTCAACAGTCATGAAAAGTCCGAATTCCGTGCCTACAAAGAGCAGACTAGGATTAACGTGGTCCTCTGCAATCGCGTAGAGCGAACCCCGGGCCGGCAAATTACCATTGATCGCCGTCCACGTTTTGCCGGCATCGGTGCTCTTCATTAAATATGGTTTGAAGTCGCCGTTCTGATGATTGTTAAAGAGTGCGTAAACGGTATTTGTATCGTGCTGCGAGGCTAAAATGCGTGCGACATAGCTCATGTCGGGCACGCCGTTGATCTTGTCGATTTTACGCCAGCTTCCACCATCGTTTTCGGTAACCTGGATCAAACCGTCATCGGTCCCGACGTAGATCATGCCCTGTTTTTTGGGCGACTCGGACAACGCCGAAGCGTTACCGTAAAGCGCGGTTGATACGTTTTTTTCGACCGCGTCCGGTCCCCATATCTTGCCCATCACGGGTATTGCATTTCGATCGAGGCTGCGAGACAGGTCGCCGCTGATGACCTTCCAGTCGTCGCCGCGGTTATCTGACCTGTAAAGTTTGTGTCCGGCAAAATAAAGACGGGAATTGGAATGCGGGCTGATGATAAACGGAGTATCCCAATTGTAACGCTGGGATTCGACGTCCTTGCCCTCGACCGGTGCGATTCCGATGCGTTCGCCTGTGCGTTTATCAAATCTTACGATTCCGCCATTTTGGCTCTCGGCGTAGACAATATTCGAATCGATCGGATCTACCTGTGAATGAAAGCCGTCACCTCCGGCCGTTGCATACCAGTCAGAATTGACTATTCCGCCGCTGCTCCGTGTCCGGGCTGGTCCGCCGAGCGAGTTATTGTCCTGAGTCCCGCCGTAAACATGGTAAAAAGGCAAATTGTTATCGACAACAACATCGTAAAATTGGGCGATCGGCAGATTAGACTTGAAATTCCAACTTGAGCCTTTGTCAAAGCTCTCATAAATGCCGCCATCACAGCCGACGAGAATATAATCCGTATTGTTCGGGTCAACCCAGATCGCGTGATTGTCAACGTGTTTGAGGCGTTCGCCCAGGCCATGCTGGGTTCGGCCACCATCATCGGATACCTGAAAAACCACGTTTGGAATATAAACCCGGTCAACATTTTTAGGATCGGCAATGATCTGGCCGTAATACATTCCCTGCGCGATGGTCGGGCTCATCCGTTCCCAGGTTGCTCCGCGATCGTTTGACCGAAATATTCCGCTCAGCACGCCGGTTGCTTCGACCGTCGCATAAACCACGCTCGTATTTGCCGGCGAGATTGACAAACCGATGCGTCCGATATCTCCGGGAGGCAGACCTCCGCGCAATTTTGTCCACGTGTTGCCGCCATCGGTGGATTTGTACATCGCGCTTTCGGGACCGCCGTTAACGAGCGTGAAAAAATGGCGGCGACGCTGCCACGTAGCCGCATACATCGTATCGGGATTTGCCGAGTCGATAACAACGTCCGTTACGCCGGTATTTTCGCTGACAGTTATAACCGCTTTCCAGGTTTTGCCGCCGTCCGTTGTTTTGTAAAGGCCGCGTTCGCCGCCCGCCGACCACAACGGGCCTTGAGCGGCGACGAAAACGACATTGCTGTCTCGCGGGTCGATGGCGATCTTTCCGATATGCTCGGATGTCTTTAAACCCATATTTCGCCAGGTTCGTCCGCCGTCATCCGAACGGTAAATTCCGTCGCCGTAGCCGACGCTTCGCTGACTGTTGCATTCGCCGGTTCCGACCCAGATGGTTGACGGATTCTTTGGGTCAAGCGCTATCGCGCCGATCGAATACGAACCCTCATTCTCAAAGACTGGCGTCCATGTTGTGCCGCCGTTACCAGTTTTCCACACTCCGCCGGAGGCAACCGCTACGTAATATTTCGTTCGATCATTTGGGTCAACCGCGAAAGCGTTCACGCGTCCGGATGTCACCGCCGGGCCGATCGAGCGAAACTTTAATCCCGAAAATACCGAAGATCCCATCGGATCGGGGGTTGGCGTCGGTGTCGGCACGGGCGTTGGGGTCGTGGCTACCACCGTAGACCTGGTCGAATCCCCAGCCGGAATTGGCGTCGGCGATATTGGCGGCGCTGCCGGGGC
>JAYUDV010000128.1:0-13106 GCA_043739565.1 Chloracidobacterium sp. | reverse complement strand
AAAGCTCGCGAGGCTGGTGCCGACGCGGCTCTAATCGTCGCGCCGTATTACAACAAACCGACGCAGGAAGGGATGTTTGCCCATTTTTCGGAGATCGCAAAATCTGTCAAGGGCTTTCCGATCATGCTTTACAACGTTCCGTCGCGAACCGCTTCGAATATCTCTGCCGTGACGACGCTGCGGCTTGCCGCCGCTTACGACAATATAGTTGCGATCAAAGAGGCATCAGGCGACTATTCGCAGGTGTCGCATATTATCGACGGGCGGCCAAAAAATTTCAAGGTCTTTTCCGGCGACGACTCCTCAACGCTGCCGCTTATAAGCTTAGGCGCCGACGGCCTAGTTTCCGTATGCGCTAACGAAATTCCAAAGGAAACCTCGAAAATGGTCGAACACGCCCTCAACGGCTCGTTCCACTTCGCCCGCAAAATTCACTACCAAATTATGCCGCTAATGGAAGCAAACTTCATCGAATCGTCGCCGGCTCCGTGCAAATTTGTGATGAAAGAATTAGGGCTGTGCGAAGAAAATCTGCGGCTGCCACTCGTGCCTGTGACAAAGCCGACGCAGGAGACGCTGAGGGCGATCATAAAGGAGCTCAGGCTGTGATTTGCTCACGAGTCGGAGGGTGGGTGACATTTTCAATGCAAAGGTTTACCGTTGCTTTTTTCTTGCTCATTGGCACGGCATTACTTACCGGATGCAGCTACCGAGCGCAGTTTATCCTTGTCAATGAATCTGGGAAGCCTATAAAGGTTACATATCAGCTTCACAAATCCGATAATCTGATCGCATTTCCGATGCTTGGGATTTCGACCGTGAAACAGTTCCAGGAGCATAACAACTACGATACATTGCCGCAGGAAAGAATTACGATTGATGCTGGCAATTTAATCTATGGGGTTGAATTGAAAGACCAAGAGATATTGTTTTTGACTATGGTGGATATCCGCGACATTGACGAAGAGCCAGTGTTTAAATCGGGACTAAACGAGATTTCGATCAAAAGCGAAACTGGATCAGTAAGCTATTCTGGGGACAAGATCTTCTCGCAATTTGTCCCGAGCAGGAGCGGAATCTTCCTTGGTGCCCCATTGCTGTACACAATCACTTACAAATGACTGATTTGCAAAAGAAAATTCAAATGTTATTCACCCAAATGGAATTCTCTACAGGTGATCGGGCTGTCTATGAGGAATTCAAATCCGCCCTTCGCCGTGGCGAGATCCGCTCGGCTGAGAAAGGTTCGGACGGGAATTGGTACGCTAACGCGTGGGTCAAACAGGGGATTTTGCTTGGATTTCGAATGGGCAGGATGGTCGAAATGTCGAAACCGACCGAGACGTTTCGATTTTTCGACAAAGATACGTTTCCGCTTCGTCCGATGACGCTCGACGACAAGGTTCGCATCGTTCCCGGCGGCTCTACGATCCGCGATGGCTCGTATGTCGCTGCAAACGTGGTGCTCATGCCGCCGTGTTACGTCAATGTCGGTGCTTATGTTGACGAAGGCACGATGATCGATTCGCACGCTCTGGTCGGGAGCTGCGCACAGATCGGCAAGCGGGTTCATCTCTCGGCGGCGGCGCAGATAGGCGGCGTTCTGGAGCCGGTCGGCGCGGTTCCAGTGATTATTGAAGACGACGTGCTGGTCGGTGGCAACACAGGCGTTTACGAAGGCACGATCGTTCGTGAAGGCGCGGTGCTTGCGAGCGGTGTAATCCTGACGCGCTCGACGCCGCTGTTTGATCTCGTCAACGGCACGATCATCAAGTCAGACGGCGACAAACCACTCGAAATTCCCGCCGGAGCCGTCGTTGTCCAGGGTTCACGTGCCGTAACCAAAGGCTTTGGAAAGGAAAACGGACTCTCGATCTATTGCCCGATCATCGTGAAATACCGCGACGAAAAAACGGACGCCTCGACCAAGCTTGAGGATTATTTGAGATAAGGTCTCCCGCAAAGACGATAAGAAGCTAAAGAAATCAAGAGGAAAGATGAACGATCACGGATCGAGTAACTGGTTAAGCGAACGAGCACATCAGGCGATGATCGACAACGGCTTTGAGCCGGAGTTTTCGCCTGAGGTCTGGAATCAGGTCAAAAACATCGAATCGCGTGTTGTCGTTTCGTCTGACACGTCGATCCGCGACATGCGTTCTACCCTTTGGTCCTCGATCGACAATGCGAGTTCGCACGATCTTGATCAGATCGAATTCGCCGAGACGTTGCCTAATGGCGATATTCGAGTGCTGGTTGGTATCGCGGATGTTGACGCTCTCGTACCGAAAGACTCTCCGATCGACAAACACGCCGCTCAAAACACTGTCACGGTCTATACCGAAACCAAGATATTTCCGATGATGCCTGAGGAGCTTTCGACCGATCTCACGTCACTGAACGAAGGCGTTGACCGCCTTGCCGTCATCGCTGATATGACGATCAAGGAAAATGGCGATGTGCCGGAGAGTACGTTTTATCGGGCTTTGGTTCATAATTACGCGAAACTTGCCTACGAGGATCTCGGTGCGTGGTTGGATGGAAAGGGCGAGATGCCGGCGAAGGTCGCGAGTACTGCCGGATTGAAAGAACAGATAGAACTTCAGCAGCGGGCCGCCGTCAGGCTACAGAGTTATAGGACGACAAAAGGCGCTCTGGAATTTGAGTCGATTGAATCGACGGCGGTTGTCGAGGACGGCCAGATAAAGAGTATCAAGTCGGTCGTGCCAAATTCAGCCCGAAAATTGATCGAAAATTTTATGGTCGCGGCGAATGTTGAGATGGCCGAGTTTCTCGAGAATAACGGAGCATTGTCACTTCGTCGCATCGTTAAAACGCCCGAGCGTTGGGATGGCATCCGCCGGATCGCCGCCGAGTATGGCGAGCATTTGCCGGAACAGCCTGACCAACCTGCGCTTGCGGCTTTCCTGGAAAAACGCCGTGCGGCCGACCCTGATCATTTTCCCGATCTTTCGCTTTCGATCATCAAGCTTATCGGCAGCGGCGAGTATGTCGTGCAACGGCAGGGCGAAGATGCAGGCGGTCATTTTGGCCTGGCCGTTCGCGATTATGCACATTCGACGGCTCCAAATCGCCGGTTTACGGACATCGTCGTTCAGCGGCTCGTTAAGGCTGTTATCACAAACGGTCCGTCGCCATACACCGGCGAAGAACTCGATGCGATCGCCGCACATGCAAACGAACAGGAGCGTGCATCGAGAAAGGTCGAGCGAAAAATGCGAAAGATCGTCGCGGCCACGGTGATGCAGCGTCATATCGGTGAGGATTTTGATGCGATCGTCACGGGTGACACTTCGGCCGGAGTGTTTGCACGTATCTTGCGGCCACCGGTTGATGGGCGAATTGTGCAGGGCGAGGCGGGCGTGCATGTTGGTGATAAGATCGGCGTCAGACTGCTTTCCGCCAATCCGAATAACGGATTTATCGATTTTGCCGTTAACCGGTGACACCAAACTCAATTTTCAACTCACACTCAAATTGGCTAAGATGTAGATGAGGTAACTTTTTACATGGCTGAAAACGAAGGCGAAAAAGATCAAAAACACGGATTAAAAGAGAGCATTACTGGTTTCGGACAGGTGATAATCGGCGAGATCGAATCGCTCGCCGGTGTCGTAAACGCCGATCCGCTTGCTCAGGCTGAGGGCGAATTTAATGTCGAGGTCGGTACTGTTCGTGAAGAACTCGAAGATGCGGCAGAAAAAGAAAATAAGTAGACGATGATGCCTGCACAGGGAATCGATAATTTTGTTTTGCCTAAGCGGATGCAGGGATTACAGCCGACTCTGATCCGGCAGTTTTTTGAGCGTTCGTTGCCCGACAGCATCAATTTCGGCCTTGGCGAGCCTGATCTGCCGACGCCGCAATTTATGCGGGCCGAGGCGGCGCGGGTCGCGCTTGACGAGCAGAATGGCTACACCTCGCATCCCGGCATTCCGGCTTTGCGGTTGAAGATCGCCGAGCAGTATCCGCATTTGAATTTGCCACTCACAGGCGTCGTCGTGACGGTTGGTTCGCAGGAGGCGATGACGGCGGCGTTTATGTGCATCGTTGATGACGGCGATGAGGTTTTGATACCAAATCCAGGTTTTCCGGCTTACGAAGCATGTGTGAGGATCGCTCAAGGTGTTCCCGTCCCTTATCGGCTTCCGGCGGACAACGATTTTGCGTTCGATATTGAGGAATTTAAGGCGGCGATCACTCCAAAAACGAAAGCGGCGGTTGTCATCAGTCCGTCAAATCCGACCGGGAAAATCTTGACGCCGGACGATCTGAAACAGATAGCCGCCGTGTTGAAAGATACGGGAATTTATCTGATCGCGGACGAGATCTACGGCGACTTGTATTTTGAGACAAGACCGCATTCGGCGTCGGAATATTACGATAAAACGATTATTATCAGTGGTTTATCAAAATCGCTCAGCATGACGGGCTGGCGGCTTGGCTGGGCGGCAAGTTCGCAAGCCGATGTTATGCAGGCGATCCAGATCCTGCACGGTTTTCTGACCGTTTGCACGTCGGCGATCACGCAAAAGGCAGTGCTTCTCGGTTGGACTACGCAAGCGGAGGCGGCAAAGCAGAACGCTCGCGACGTTTACAAAAAACGCGGCACGTTTTTGGTTGATCTGCTCCAAAAGGAATTGGGTTTACGAGCAACTTCTTCAGAAGGCGCGTTTTACACGATGCTGGACGTTCGAAGCTTAGGAGACGATATCGAGGTTGCCGAAAAATGCTTGCAAAATCGTGTCATTACAGTTCCCGGTGTGGCGTTTGGGTCGGAGGCGAAGGGCTTTTTGAGAATTTCGTTTTGCAATACCGAGGCGAAGATGGTCGAAGGCGTGAGTCGCATGAAGGAGGCTCTAGCAAAGTGATGCCGGGATTTTCGGTCAAATTTCGCGTCCTTATATTTGTCTTCTTGGTAGTCGGCTTATCAGCGATTACGTCGAAAGCTCAGGATTCGAATGCTTGCGTTATTTCAGCATTAAGTTTGAGAGACACGCCATCAGCCTTAAGGAAGATAGAAAACTCTAAGCCTAAGGAACTGTCAAAATTTGATTTCTCGGGTGTTACTGAGGGAACACGGTATTCGAGGAATATTAGGATTCCGGGAACTGATCTCTACACTTATGTTGAAGTCTTTTTTGATGACGACATGAAGTTCCATGGCAATTTAACAAGTGCGATTTCGATTTATTTGCTGATTTCTAAATCTAAAAGGCGCACTCAAAATTCGGTATTATCATTTGCGGTGACGCAGTCCAGTTACGACGACGGATTCAAACAAATTGATTTGGCTACGCGGGCCAAAAATAGAGGAAAATTGGCGATGGTGCAGGTTGTCTGCACCGGGGAAGAGAAGATAGAACCAAACTGACGATAAGAAATGTCAAAGAAATACCGAGTAGGAATATTAGGAGCGACGGGAACGGTCGGGCAGCGGTTTGCTCAGTTGTTGGAGGATCATCCGCAGTTTGAGATAACGGCGCTGGCGGCGTCGGATCGTTCGGCGGGGAAGCCGTATTCCGAGGCGTGCGCGTGGAAACTTCCCGGGTCAATCCCCGCGTCGGTTCGCGACATTGTCGTTCAGCCGATCGAGCCGCCGCTTGAATGCGATCTCGTGTTTTCGAGCTTGCCGTCAAGCGTAGCTCGCGAAACCGAAGAGGCGTTTGCCAGAGCCGGTTATCCGGTGATCAGCAATTCGTCGAGCTATCGCATGGATGAGGATGTGCCGCTACTTATTCCTGAGATCAATCATGACCACGTTCGCCTGATCGAGCGCCAACGCGTGAATCGCGGGTTTACGACCGGATTTATTGTGACTAACCCGAACTGCGCGGTTGTCAGCTTTGCGCCGCCGCTCGCGGCCCTGCACCGCAAATTTGGCGTTGAATCGGTGATCGTCACTACGATGCAGGCGATCTCCGGCGCCGGTTATCCGGGTGTCGCTTCGATGGATATTGTGGATAATGTGTTCCCGTACATCGCCGGCGAAGAGCCAAAGGTCGAGACCGAAGCGCAAAAGATACTGGGGGATTTTGTCGATGGAGCGATCCGTAAAGCAGATTTTACGGTATCGGCGCAGTGCTTTCGGGTCAGTGTGATTGACGGCCACACGGCGTCAGTGCGTGTGAATCTGAAACAGACCGCGACGCTGGAAGAAGTTGTGGATGCAATGAGATCATTCCCGTCGCTTGATCTGCATTCGTCGCCTGCCACATTCATTGACGTCACGGATGAGCCTTCGCGTCCACAGCCGCGTCTTGACCGGGACAATGGAAACGGTATGACGATCACCGTCGGTCGCGTGTTCCCCGACAATATATTCGACTACCGTTTTGTTTCATTAAGCCACAATACTATCCGCGGCGCGGCGGGCTGCGCAGTCCTGAATGCGGAATTACTTATCGCAAAAGGTTTGATCCCTGGAAGGATTTAAGCGGGTGTAAGTGCGGCGAGATTGTCTCTGATCTCGTTGAGGCCGTTCCAGTATTTGACGTTTTCGGGAGAAACCTCGGAAAGGCTCTCAAATATCGGCAGGGCCGTGCGATAATTTTCAGTCGCCCCCGCCCTGTCGTTTAGTGCCCGTAAGGCCCGGCCCATTCCGACGCGGCACTCGGCCAACTCATATTTCCACTCAAGGTTGCCCGGATCACGAGTTGCGAGGTCGGTCAGAACAGCAAGCGATTCTTCGTATTTTTTCAGGGCTTCCCGGTTCTGGCCCTGCTTTCCAAGCGTATCGGCCAACATACGCCGGGTTAATTGTATTTGAGCAAGGGCTGAGAGATTATTTTGGTCGTTAGCGGCAACAGCCGAGTATTGACCGATCGCGGTCTGGAAAGCATGTATGGCCTCGGCGTAATTTGAGGATTTTGAGCTAGTCATCGCGAGTTCTGCCCAGCAGTCCGCCATTGAATTTTGCTCGCCGTAGTTTTGTTTATCAGAATCTAATATCGTTTGCTCCAAAACGAGCGATTTTTTGATGTTCGCCAGGCTTTCGGTAAGGCGTCCGGCTTCACGGTAGCCGATCCCGACCCATAAATATGCGACGCTGGCGTTTCTCCGAAATCGCAAGTTTGCGGGATCGATTTCGAGGTTGTTTCGCTCAATGTCAAGGGCATTTTCAAAATCTCCAACCGCCTGTTCGTAATTTCCCATCAGCATTCGCACATATCCGATATACGAGTATGTTACCGCCTGGCGCCGGACGAGCTCGGAATTTGTCGGATCGTCTAGGACCAATTTGCGGTTGATCTCAAATCCTTTTGAATAGTTTTTCAAACTTTCCGAAAGGGAACCGCTGCGAAGGATAGCCTGTCCGAGCGTGATGTAGGAATTACTGAGTTGTTTTCTTACATTTACGTCGGCCGGATCTAGGCTGGCTACTTTTTCGCTGATTGCAACTGCGTCCCGATAGTTTTCCTCGGCACTTTTAATATCACCGGTGACGGTCAGGATATTTCCCACCTTTTGATAGCTTTTGGCCAGGTCTATGCCCCGTTGCACGTCATTGGGGCTTTTTTCAAACAACTGAGTCCGCAATCCCAGAGCTTTGTTGTGGCTTTCCAATGCGCCGCCGGCGTTACCGAGGCTTGCATTAAATATTTCTGCCTGAACGTCGCCGATTTTTTCATACGCGGCGGCGAGTTCGGCCGTTAGCGAATCGTCGCCGCTTGATTCGGCGCTCAGATTATCGAGATACTCGATCGCCCGATGAACGAGTAATGCCCGCGCTTTGATCGGACTCTTATCGATCTCGTCATTTATTTCGAAAACGAATGAGTTAGCGAGTTGGCGAACGTCGTTAAACCGTTTTTCGGCTTTTGCGCGTTCCGCCCGGGCGATCCGTGCCTGATAAACCGTCGCTCCCAAGCCGATCAGCAAACTAATTAACACGAGGATCGCTCCGGCTGCGGCAACCCGGTGACGGCGGATGAATTTAGCCGTCCGATACCGCCAGGTGTCCGCGCTTGCGATCACCGGTTGTCCGTCCAAGTAGCGTCGTATGTCCTCTGAAAACTGATCGACCGAAGAATAACGCCGCTCAGGCTCTTTTCGTAGAGCCTTGAGGACGATATTGTCGAGATCGCCTCTTAATTGTGGAGCGAAATCGAGGGTTTTAGGTTTTGCGTCTACGCACCCGTCGGAGGCCGTGTGAACGAGTGTGCGGCTAGGAGGCGCCGGCTCGGATTCGCAGACGACGTGAATGATCTGACTAATATTCGAGCCGTCGGTAGGATATGGGCGACGGCCGGCAAGCAGCTCGTACAGTATCACTCCTAGCGAATAAATGTCCGTCGCGGTCGTAAGCGTTTCGCCTCGGACTTGCTCCGGGGAAGCATATTCAGGGGTGAAGATAAAACGCTGAGTTGCGGGGACGATTTCGGACGACTCGGCGGGGAGCAACTTTGCGATGCCGAAATCGAGTAATTTCGGAACCCCTTTTTTCGTCACGAGTATATTCGACGGCTTAAGGTCGCGATGGATTATTAGATTTTTGTGAGCGAACGAAACAGCCGAACAGATCTCAGTAAATAATTCGAGCCTATCGTTGAGCCCCAGATTATTTTCCGAAATGAAATCGGTGACCGGCGTTCCCTCAACGTATTCCATTGCGATGAATGGCCGTCCGTCATTTGTCGTGCCGCCATCGATCAGGTGGGCGATGTGATCGTGTTGGAGCGTTGCCAGGATTTGGCGCTCATTAATAAATCTGGCCAGAATTTCGCTCGATGTAATGCCCTCTTTTATAACCTTGAGGGCGATCTTTTGCGTGTAGGCACCGTCAACTCGCTCGGCAAAATAGACCGAGCCCATTCCGCCGGTACCGAGTTCCGAAATTATCTTATATTTGTCGATCAGGTCGCCCGGAGAGTCTTTTCCGTTCGCCGAAAAAAGATAGGAATGCGCCGGTTGATCGAGCGGATCAGCATCCGAATGCTCAAGTTCGAGAAATTCCCGCACCTCGCCCAAAAGCCCTTCGTCTCCGCCGCACGCTTTGACGAGAAACGCCGTGCGGCCGGCCGTCCCGGCCGCAAGCGCATCATCGAGGATAGGTTTAATTTTTTTCCAACGCTCCTGATCCATCGGTTAGAGATACGGTTAAGCTCACGATTCTTTCAGAGTCTTGTATAGAAAAAGTTTTGCGATCGACCATTCTCGCTTGATCGTGGCGGGTGAGATTTTCATAACCTCGGCGATCTCGTCAACGCCGAGCCCGCCGAAAAACTTTAGTTCGACGACCCGAGCCTGTTGAGGATCGAGCTGCTCAAGCTTGGTCAACGCCTCGTTTACCGCAATCACGTCAAGCGGCTGCTGGTCGCCAAAGCTGACCGCGTCGTCCAGTGCGATCTGCGTTTTGAATTCGCCGCCTCGTTTAAGGCAGTTTCTGGTACGCGCGTACTCGATCAAAATTTCCCGCATGAGACGGGAGGCAATACCAAAAAAATGGGCTCGACCCTGCCAGTCAACTGAGTTTTGGCCAATTAGACGGATATATGCTTCGTGAACGAGAGCCGTCGGCTGTAGCGTATGTTCGGCCCGCTCGTGCGAGAGGTGGTGGCCAGCCAGCCGCCGCAGCTCGGCGTAGACCATCGGCAGCAACTCGTCGAAACCCTCACGGCTTTCGCTGCGCAGTTCAGCTAATATTTCTGTGATCGGCCGATCGTTCATGTGGCGGATAGGTTAAGAATAATGGGAATCGACCGGATAATCAAGAAATTTAAGCGAACAGCGATTATTTTTGAGCTTATATTTAAAGATTTGTCGCATTAGGTAGTGACGGCAAAATATTTTCGACACATTTGATCCTAAACTGCCGTCAAGTTCGCATTAACGACGCGATATTCAGATGGGCAAAGCTGTATTTTAGTTTACCGGAATCTGATTTATTCGCTAAAGAGTCTACTGGCCCGGTGATATGTGTACGCACCAAAAAATTGCGGCCAGTCCGGTCGCGAAAGAGAAAAAATCGGAGGTTTTAGAAAATGAACAAATTGAGAATGAACGTAATTACTTTGATGGCGGTACTTTTTTTAACCGGTATCTGCGCTATGTCAGCGAAGGCGCAATGCCGTGATGCCTGGGTGGGCCAAGCGATAAACGAGATCATCGGGCGCGCGGCCCGCGGCTCGGGAGACACGGGCGAATGCAACTACAAACTTTATGGCGGCGGCAATTGGTCCGGCTACGAAGATTTGAAAAATAAAGTCCGGGCCTCGTTTTTTGCCGGTGATCCGACCAAAACGAAAGAACGTTGCTTTGGCGCTGAGGGATCTGGATGCGATGCTCTACAGCTTGGTGTGTACGATTTCAAGGCCGGTCGGACGACCTTGTCAAATGGTTGGTACCGCATGTGGATTTCCGTGGGCAGCATTAAACACGATAATTGTTGTATCTCGAATCCCAACGGGAAAATGTGCGGCGGTTCACCTTCGGCCGGCCAAGCGGAAAAAAACGCGGCGTCTAGTCTTATTGCCGGTGGCGACAGAAACTGTGTGCAGGAATGGGACAAAGCGTTTTGGAACGCCGCCGACGGACGAGCGTGGACCCAGGATTACTCTCCAAATGGAGTCCCGGACCTCACGATAGTTACAAATCCGCGCCAGACCAGATCTCAGAACGGAACGACACTCATCAAATTTGAAACTGCCGAGACGCATAAGCAAGTCGCGCCGCGAGGCCAGGCACTGGACGTGGGAGACGAGCAATTTTGCGCAAGCGGCAGTGCGACGCCGTACAACGTCCCGTTTACACAAAAGAAATGGATCATATGTAATTGACTTCAGACTGGATTAAGACATCTGACCTACTGTGGCGTCGCTTACGCGGCATTGGAGTCAGAATTTATCTTGGAGGACAAATAGAATGCAAATAATTTATCTTGTTAAATCGATATTTGCGGCCGCCGCAGGTATCCGTATATCGATGACAGCCGCAGTCCCCGCTTTGATATTGACGGTGACAATGTGTCAGGGGCTTTATGCTCAGAATGATCCGCCGCCATCACCGGATCCAGCGATGAAACCGGCTGACCCGATGGTGAAGACCGCAGAGCCGAAGGTCGAAGGAAAGCAGTTTGAAATGCCTCAATATGCTGAACCGCAGGTGTCCAAGGCTATGCTGTATGCGCAGGTTTCAATGAACATTCTCCAACTTATATTGGCGAGTAGACAGAAACCACCGCAACAGCGCCAGCGAGGTGAAAATGTCAAAGCCTCCGGATGCGGCGGAGCCGGGTATCATGGCCGATGCGATCTGTTTCAGTTTACAAATTACGATTTTCCGTCCACCGGCAACACCTGCGCTCAAGCGGCGATGGCTACAGCGATGTGGAATCTCGGGTTGACTTACAATGGCGATCCTAAAGCGTTGGCCAAGAGCATTTACAACTACGCGCCACCGAAAATCACCCTCGCCAACATTCTTCAGTTGCAGGGTTCGCTCGGCACAGACTGGCGGCAATTCAATTACGGAATGGATGGCTACAAAAACCAGGGTATCAAATACACATGGGTTGATGGCGAGGCGGAGATTAAGAAATACTTAAATATGAACCTCCCGGTCGTGATAATGCTCGATACGGGAACCTTGCCGCAATACAACTATAAGTGGTGGACGGGTCACTGGGTGGCGGCTTTTGGTTATGACCCGACGTATATTTATGTCTCGAATTTTCCGAACAATAAAATGTCGTGGAAGCAATTGAGCGACGCATTTAGAGATGGGACTCTCGCGAAAGGTCACGGAACGTCGGGCAGGGCCGCAGTTGTTTGGAAATAACGCTTTTTCGGTAGTGGAAAGGTGAATTGCTGATTTATAAAAGGAGATAAAAACAAAATGAAAATACAAAAAAATATTCAAGCTCGGTTAGTCTTAACAGCTTTTCTTGTGGTTCTGGTTGTGCCTGCTTTTATGTCAACAAGCATATTTGCTCAAACAGATGCCAATAAGACTGGACCAAAGATCACAGGGAACGCTCCAAGCCAAACGGGTGAAGATGAAGGCTCTAAAACTTGGCGAGAATACCAGTCAAAAAAAAATGCCAAACCGCTAACGCCGGCGACGCCTGCTGTTTCGGCCGCGGCCGCGCCAAAACGAAGGACCCGCTCCGATAACCTGTATGCCGCCAACAACTCATCTTACAGAGGACTGGACGCCATGGTCAGTTTTACAAACCAGGACATGACCAGTGACGCATGGTTACGAGACCGAGCGTGCGGCCCGGCTGCAATTGCGAGTGCGATGTGGGCGGCTGGTCTGAAGCGTACCTACAATTTTGACCAGGTAAAATTTGCTCACGAAGTTATGAGAAAGGCTCCGCCTAAGATCACGCTCGGCGGATGGGTGCCGATTAACGCTTTGGTCGGAATGGACTGGCGGCAATTTAACTATGGGCTGGATCAGTACAAAAGCGCCGGCATCAAGTACGCTTGGGTCAAGGGTCTTGCCGACATAAAGACTCAGCTCGCCGCCGGCCGTCCGGTTGCGATAATGATCGATCTGGGAGCGTTGCCAAGAGGGAAGTATTCAATGCAAAGCGGTGCTCACTGGGTTGTCGCTTTTGGCTATGACTCTAAAACTCTCTACGTGACCAATTTCGACGGATATAACTTGGCTTTGGCTGACCTTTCGGACGCATGGGGCCTGAGCGGTAATCCATTTACGGGTGTTTACGCCAAGGGCAGCGGCACCGCCGGAATGGGTGTTGTGGTCTATAAGTAACGATGACAAGGCGTATCCGTGTGAACCCGACTCCCGCGTCGGGACGGCAAAGCCTATCAGTAACCTAAAAGGAGAATAATTATGTTTAAGTTAAAATCAATAATATTCATGCTGCTCACAGCGAGTGTTCTGGTGTTCCTGTCTTCAGCGACTGCGAATGCTCAGTATCGTTTTCCCGATCCCACGTCTCAACAGACCGAACAAGCCCGGCGCAGCGGCCCCTGTAGAGACCCGTGGGTAACAATTGCGGTCTATGCCTCTACTGCGGGTACCAAACAAATTGCGGGGGCTGGTGACTTTGGGGAATGCAACCCAGCCCTGTATAACGGTGGCTCGTGGAATGGCTATAACGACTTGCATTACGC
>JAYUDV010000127.1:0-31606 GCA_043739565.1 Chloracidobacterium sp. | reverse complement strand
TGCCGCGATGATCTAGTAGTCTATTATTCGGATATCTTTGGCTTGCCACTCGCGGCCGGTTTCGTGGCCGGAGCCGGCTTATCTTTGCCCGGCGGGTTGGTTCCCGGTTTGTTGTTCTTAGTCGGCGGCGTCGCCATCGGTTTTGGTGTGGCGACCGGAACCGGTGTCGGCTGCACGGCAGCATTTGCATTCGAATTCTTCGGCGTCAGCGTCGGTTTGGCCGGACCATCCGAACCTATCGGTTTTGGACAAAGTACCAAACCGCTCGGAAGCATTGAACATCCCGGAGGTATTTCCGAAGGCATAAACTGGCTTCCGCCATTCGGGTCGACGGTTACAGTCTGCCCGGGCGGGACATATTGCGGCGGGGGCGCTCCGATCGGCGGCGCACCGCCATTCGACCACGCATTGTAACCATCGCCGCCCGGTAATGTTCCCGGCGGCGCTTCCATTGTTCCGGTAGCGGCCGCGGTTATCTCGGCATCGGTCATCTCCGGAAGTTTAGCAAGGTTTTCCTCTTGAGCTCCGGTCGCAGGGCCGATCGGCTGGACCGGCAGGCCGCCCGCGTCGGCCTGTAACCGGGCCGTCGGATCTGTCTTTTTCACCGAAGTCGCATAGATCAGCGCCACGGCGAGCAGCGATATTCCGGCCAAAACAATGAATGCTGTCTGCCAGATGTTTTTCTTTGAAGGTGTAGTCGCAACGGCTGCCGCAACGGGAGCAGCGACACCGCCTGATAAAAGGTCGAGATCCTCGGCGAAAGCGGCCATAGTCGGATAACGCCTTTCGGGGTCACCGGCGAGAGCGCTCAGGATCATCGGTTCGAGATCGGCGGGAAGGTCCCTGCGAAAAGCCGATAACGGCGGCGGCGGTTCCGCCTCACGTTTTTGCTTTACCTCGGCGATCGTCTTTCCCTCGAACGGGGCGACACCAGCGAGCATCTCGTAAATGATCACACCGAGTGAATATATATCCGAACGCTGATCCGCGACGGGAAAATCGGTACACTGCTCCGGCGACAAATATCGCGGATCGGCGTCACGCGGGACACTCATCGGATCGGCGCCGAATCCATAAACTTTGACCGATTGGCTTTCGTGTCCTTTGGCAAATAGAAAAATGTCTTCGGGCGTTAACTGGCCGTGGATCACATTTTTAGCGTGAGCGGCGGCGACCCCGGCGGCAGATTGTTTTGCGATATCAAGCGTCGTGGCAACGTCAAACGAACCTTTACCTTCGACGACCGAACGCAAAGTCTGGTCCTCCGACGGTTCGAAGACCGTATAAACCACGCCCTTCGAATCCGTTCCGAAATCCGTGACGTTCAGGACGTTTGGATGGCTGACGGACGACGCACTCTTAGCTTCGTCGAGAAAACGTTTGCTCCAGCGGGCATCGATAGCCAGGGCCTGCGGTAGGATCTTGATCGTCACCGGCTTGTCCATGAATTCGTGTCGGCCGAGATAGAGATCGCCCGCGCCTTCCTCGCGGAGCAGGCTCAGGATACGATATTTATCCGCTATAAGTTTTCCCGAAAAATCGTCTGTCATCTGATATTAGAACGCTCAAAACAGCGTGAGGTTGCAACTAAAAGGATAAATCTCCGGGGGCGATAGTTTCAAGAGGTCAGGGTAAGCTAAGAAAAAAAACGCGGATGAGACTTTCATCAAGCCTCACCCACGAATCTGTTGAATCTGCGCCTTGTTATCTAAGAACGACAAAAACGATAAGAAGCGCAAAAAGCACCAATGATTCGATCAGCGCGAGGGCGATGATCATGATCGTCTGAACAGTTCCGGCTGCTCCCGGATTGCGTGCCACGCCCTCGGTCGCGCCTTTGCCGACAAGACCCTGGCCGATGCCCGCAAAACCGGCCGCGATGCCGAACCCGATTCCCGCACCGATCGCTTTCGAAGCGCTCACCGTAAATGCATTGTCGCCCGCTGCCGCACCCGCCTGAGCCATTGCCGGCAGAGCCATCAATGCCAATGCGAGGGTCGAATAGCCGACATATTTAAATTTAGCTAATTTGTTCATTGTTCTATCTCCTATTTTTATTAATTTAGAAGGCGCATCACGGATGCTTTCGCAACCTGCTTGGTGGTATGATTTCGCCTCGCTTCCGGTATGCCTTGATTTCTACTCCGTGGAGTCAAGTCTCCTGTCGCGTGCGGGCATAGCTGCTATAAAACGCAGGTTAACAAAATTTATCCGCTTTTCGCCTCCTTTTCCTAAACTTTATGCGTGTGCCGCCGCCGTTTCGCCATGAGCGTCAGCGTGCTCTTCGTGTCCATGGTCGTGCGAAACGACCAAACTTATATAGATCATCGAGAGCAGCGTAAATACCAGCGTCTGCACGAATGCCACAAATACCGCCAGCGGCATCAGAAAGATCGGCACCAGGATCTGTGTATATGGCGGAGCAAGACCCGCGATTTGCGATGAGATCTGCTCGTCGGCAAACATGTTGGCAAACAGCCGGACACCGAGTGTCAACGGCCGGATCGATGTGCTCACTATCTCAATGCCGAAAATGAGGGCGGTTATCGGGATCATATACAACGGCAGTTTTGGCCCCGCAAAATGGGCGATATAGCCCCAGAGGCCGTTTTCTTTGATCCCCGCGTAATTAAAATAAACGAACGACGTGATCCCGAGAGCAAATGTTACATTTACCGACCCCGTCGGAGCCAGAAACAGCGGCACCATGCCCATCAGATTTGAGACCAGGATCAGAACGCCAAACGTCGCCACAACCGGAAAATACTTAAAACCGTCCTCGCCGATGACGTTGACGACCATATCCTTGAGCGTCAAAAATCCGGCTTCGAGGGTCAATTGGCCGTGCGTCGGGTCATCCTCGGATAGCTTGCCCTTAAACAACCAGACAAGGAAAAACGTCAATAGGCAGGCGATCACAAACATGATCGTGTACCACGGAATGGCGTTCTCAACCGTGTATGCGCCAAACACTGCCTCGGGCGTCGTGCCGAGATTCGCAAACACCTTCACCCATATCGGATGCGTGTACGCCATCTGAAAATTATGGACCGGCTCACCCAAATAGTGATTGATAAACTGGACTATTAAAGGCGTGTGCTCCACACTCTCCGCAAATAAAAACATTCTTAACTTTCCTATCTATTAGAACTTGAAAAAATACTTATAAATCCCTCGATCATGACCGCGATGGCAAAACTCGCCAAGCCGAAGATTACCGCGAATATCGAAACTCTTTGCGAAAAATAAACTATCGCTAGAGCCGCTCCGATGACGACATACCGCAAAATAAATCTCGCGGCCAATAATCGCGACTTTTTGCCTTCGACGGCTCTGGCGAAAATTGCTTTGAGCGAGTATTTCTGCCAAAAATAATTGGCAAATGACAAAACGCCGCCTATCAAAACCCCAAATCCGGCCTGAGCTGAAAACAAAGCAAACCCCGCAAGCGCCCCGACAACAATAACACTGGCCATCTCAAGCAACATCCGCCGGTGCGAGATCTCGGGCGGCATCTTTTCGGTTGGCAAAGGGTCAAAATTTTCGCTCATTGCGAACCTTAAATTTTACAAAGAAATGCGTGAAAACTCAAAAGAGAGTTGTGCGGTTTTGGATCGGCTATTTATCATCTTCATCATGAGGCATGAGCGGCCGCTCGGCGGGCCCGGTTTTTGTGGGGAAGATCTGCGAAGTAAGACGAAAAAACTGGGCAAATCCGATGATCGATCCGATCACGATACCGCCGACCAATCCCCACGGCGAACTGCCCAGCAACAGATCGGCGCCCCAGCCCAAAAACAGCATAAAGGCGATCGCGCTGAAAAATACGATACCAGCCGACCATGCCAGCCCGCTGCGACGAACCGTTTCCTCGGTCGATGCGGACGTGAATTGCAGCGGTGCAAAGAGCTCGGCCTCGGGCGGCTTTTTTCGTTCTTCGTCGTCCTTATTTTCCGCGTCGTCAAAGTCAAAGATTCCGTTTGGCATTACTAATTTTTTCCTGTACTAATCGCGTATGATGACAGTTTTGGACGGCGATTTCAATTCGTACCGCGTTCCGCGCCATGTCATTCGCCGCGACAACCAGGCGGCGACCGAATTAACAAAAAATAATGCCGGCGACAAAATCCCCATGGTATTCTGTGTCCAAAACTGCCGCTTGAGGTCGGAGTCGTAGTCCGTCAGAACGAGGCGCACCGCATTTAGCCGCAGCCACGCCTTGCCGACGCTAAAGAATGAGACGAAAAACAGCACGGCGAGACTAACCCAAACCGGCAAACTGTTGGTTCTGTTCAATATAACGATCAAGGCAGCGGTCAGCATCACGGCGTTAAAAAGAGCGGAGCCGACCAGCGACACGAGCCACAGCGGCATTGCATAGACACGTGTAATTTTCATCTGTCGCGTCGTGAATTCCAACGTTTCACGCAGCGAACAATTTTCAACCGAGGCGGTCAACGCCTGCGGAACAAACACGATGGGCAGATTCGCCGCCTTCATCGCACGCGTGACGGCAAAATCATCCGAGAGCGTGCCGTGCCATTTTTCTCGCATATCGACACGTTCGAAAACATCACGCCTGATCGCCATCGAACCGCCCCAACAGAAATTAGACTTTGTGTTCGGCCCGAGCGCCGATGCGATAGAGGCATTCCAAACCGACCGCAGCTCCGACCCAAACGACGGATCTTTTGAAATGAACCAACGGTAACCGGTCGACGCACCTACATTGTCACTTGCAAGCGGCGAGACTAAAGAGGCGAGCCAATCTTTCGACGGTCTTGCATCAGAATCGACAAAGACAAAGACCATCGATTTGGCGGAGACATGCAGCACCGATTCGCGAAGATTTTCTACTTTTTGGCCGCAATCAACAGCTTTTGGCGCGATAATCAGCCTCGATCTTTTTGCGTCGTTTGCGGATTTGCATGAAACTTCCTCGATGACCGATGCGGCACTATCGGCCGCGTCATCGACAGCAAACACAATTTCGTATTCGGGGTAGTCCTGCTCAAACAACGCGCCCAGATTTTCGTACATACCAGCATCCAAGCCTCGACATGGAACGATAACGGTTGCAAACGGAGTAAACGTAGATCGCGGTTTGGCTAGCTCAGTGCGGAAAAACCTGAGATATTCGAACCCGCCGCGAAACGACTTAAAACTTAGCCATAACAGTACGGCGGCGAAAAAGTAGAAAACGAATATCATCGGTGTTCGTGATGCTGGATCAGCGGCAAGATGTATTCAATGGTCCGCCTAGACGCACCGCGATTGTGATCAATTACTTCCAGTGCATTTGCACCAAGGGAATCTCGTTTTTCGGCATTCGCTAGTAGTTCTTTGAGGGTGGCGGCAATCTTTGAAACGGCGTTTTTTTCCGTGACGCCTTCAATCTGCACGAGAGCTTCTTTATCGAGGAATTCATTAACCGCCGCGTCAAAATTTGTCGTATATGGGCCGGTGACGATTGCTTTTCCGGCCGCAGCCGGCTCAAAGATGCTCTGGCCGCCATGTGGTATCAGGCTGCCGCCAACAAAGACGATCTCGGCCAGCGGATACGCGGCACGCAGTTCGCCGATGCTGTCGAGCAAGATGATCTCGGCCGTCGCGTCACGGCTCGATTCCTTTTCAGACCGGCGAACCCATGTAAAACCCGTAGCTTTAACTATCTCCACGACCTCGGCAAATCGCTCGGGATGGCGCGGAGCGATCATTAGGCGAGGCAATTTTTCGCGCGACGATTTCCAAACTTCCTTAAATGCCTCGACCAGCCATTTTTCCTCCGGCGCGTGCGTGCTGGCGGCAATGACGAGCGGGGCGTCAGACGAAATTCCAAATCGCTCGCGAAACTCGACCGTCAATCCATTTTCCCGCTCGTCGAGATCGTGGTCAAATTTCAGGTTGCCCGTCACCTTAACCTTACTAGCCCGCATGCCGAGCGACATCAGCCGCGTCGCGTCCGGGTTTTCCTGCATCAAGGCGAGGTCGAGGTACCCGAGAATGCGTTTCATGAATTTCTTGATCTTGCCGTATCTGTTTAGCGACCGTTCGGACAAACGCCCGTTGACGATGGCTATGCGGCCGCCATTTTTGTAAGTTTCGCGGATCAGGTTAAACCATATCTCGGTTTCCATAAGCAGCAAGGCCTTTGGCTCGAATCTGCGAAGCGCACGGCGGACGGTCCATTTCCAGTCGAAAGGAACATAAAAAACGCATTCCGCCGAGTCGGCAAAGATCGAGCGGGCGAGCTTTTGTCCTGTCCGCGTCACGGTCGAAACGATGAGGCGATGATTAGGTACGGCGGTTTTTAGTGCCTCGACGAGCGGACGCGCGGCGTTGGTCTCGCCAACGGAAACGCAGTGGATCCAGACTGCAGGACGTTTATCGGGTTTAAATTTTGGAAGAAAGCCTAAACGTTGAAAAAAACCGGCCGCGTGCTTGCCCCGAAATATCGCGCTCAGGCCAAAGAGCGGCAGCATCAGGATAAAAGCGAGCGTGTAGATTAGGCTGTATAAAAAAAACATTGGAGTTGCAGAGTTTGCGGAGTTTGCAGAGTACCAGAGTTTAATCCGTCAACCTCAATAACTCTAAATCAGACTCTGTAACTCTGAAAACTCTGTAACTCGGTGAACTATTTTACTCTTTCCATATATTTCGATTCGGTGGGATTTACCCGAATTTTTTCACCTTCCTCGATAAAAGGCGGAACCGAGAGTGTGACGCCGTTTTCGAGCGTCGCCGGTTTGTTCGAGTTTGACGCGGTTGCACCCTTCAAATTCGGGTCTGTCCGGGTGACGGTCAGCTCCATCGACGCCGGCAAAGCGACGCCGATCGGTGTTCCGTCATAAAACTCGACCTCGATCTTTAGCCCGGGCATCAGCCACTGGGCGGCATCGCCGAGTTCTAGTTCGGTCAGAGCGACCTGCTCGTACGTCTCCGAGTTCATAAAATGGTGGTGCGATCCGTCGGAGTAGAGATACTCCATTTTGGTCTGTTCGAGCGTAATTTTGTCGAGCGTGTCGTTTGACCGAAAGCGAAACTCGAACGAGTTGCCGGTCCGCAAATTACGCAGCCGTGCCTGCACCATTGCCCGCAGATTACCGGGCGTGTGATGGTGAAATTCCATCACCTTGACGGGTGATCCTTCGTGAAGGATCACCATGCCCTTTCTAATATCGGTTGCCGAAATAGCCATAAAACTTGATTTTATCTCCGTTATGTCAAAAAATGTGCCTAAACACAAAAGAGATAGTTTAGTTTTGTGAGGACTGTTTTGTCTAGCGGACGACAACTTTGAACTTGAATGTGCCCCGCCACGGGTCGGCTTTTTTGCATTCGGTGACCGTGATCCCGTAATCACCGCGGGCGGTCGGCGTGACCTCATTTCTATCATGGCAATCAGCGGCCATGTCCTGTTCGTACGTCGAGCCCGGAGGGGCATCGATACCGATAGTGATGGAGTTTTTAACCGATTCGGTAGTCAGGGTTTGTCCTTTTTTAACGAAAATTACATATTTTCTGTGCGATTTCCAGCCGCGAAGCGTGCCGGTAACGACCTTGCTGGTGGCACCGGGTGCGAAATGGATTCGGGTCACCTGGGCCGAAGCTGCCACCGAGCAGATCGACATCATAAAAAATGCGAACGCGATCAGAATTAGTTTTTTCATAGTTTTATTTTCCTTTTGTAAATGGCAGTGGCGGCGGCTCCTCGCCTTCCTTTGGAGATTCGCGATTCATGCTGTCATAGATCATCGTGATCTTGTCGATCCAACCTTTTGCATCGGCATTAGCGGGATCATATTTTACCGCACGGCGGAAATCGCCCAGAGCGGACGCATACTGTCGCGCGGGATCGGTAAGGGCCATGGCCCGTTTGAAATAAGCGTCGCCGAGCCGTTTTCTAGCAACGGCGTCATCGGGCGTCTTCTTAAAAGCGACCTCGGCGGCGGCGATGTCTGCGTCAAATTTTTTAGTGTCGATCGGATCGCCGCTCTGCTTCCATTTTGATTTACCCGCTGCATTCGCATCGGCGCCAGGCTGCTGATTTTCGAGCGAATGTGCGATCGCCGTCTGCGATTTTTCCGGCGTCGAAGCCGACGTTGCCGCATTGGCGTTTGATGCGATAGGTCGCGCGGCGTTACCGCAGCCGATGGCGAAACAAGTAGAAATGCAAATAATTACTAATTTCATTCAATTCTTCCTTTTCGGACTTGGCGTCGTTCGCGTGAAACACCTTTTGTTTCTGACAAAAGCCCTAATGTTTTAATCGGATTCTCACGCAAAGCCGCAAAGCTAAGGGGCACGCTAAAATGTGAGACCCAAACTATTTCTTATCGATATAGGGCCGGGACTGAACGACATAAATCCGTCCGTTCATTATACCCCATTCTATGTCCTGCTCCTTGCGGCCGCCGAACGCGGTTCGAATATTGATCGCCGCTTTTGCCAGGGCCCGCGCCTGCAAGTCGGTCAGCACGCGCTTTTTCGCACCCGCGCATACGTCGGTTGTTTCCTTTAGATCGCCCTTTTCGTCAAAACGGAGCGCCCCGTGCTGTTGCGACAATGTCATCACAATTACAGAGTTTGATTTTGGATTAAACAGTACCTGTTCGGGTACGCCGTCGTTGGCCGTAACCTTGGTGTTATGCCCGCACACCGCGCTAATGTAAACAGCGTTCTTGTTCCGGTCATCGAACGGGTCTTTTGTGATCATCACGCCGCCGCGATCCATATCGACGCCCGTCTGGATCAGGGCCGACATATACACATCCGATTGGCTGACATAATTGCGAACGCGAGCCTCATAGCCCTGAAAATTCCAAAGAGAGGCCCAAACGGTTTTTACCGCTTCGATGATCTTGGCCTCGTCTCTCACATTTGCGACGCTCGTATAAAGACCGGCACCGCTAAAATTTGGCAGGTCCTCGCTGTTTGACGAGCTGCGGACAAAAACCGGTTTGCCGCCGAGCTGCGATTTCCAGCGTGAAATGATGTCTTGGCGCAAAGTTTCGTCAAATTTGCCGTTTTGCACGAGCCCGCGAAATTCATCCAGCTTTTGACGGCGGACCTTCGGATTGTGGACAAAAGCATTGTCGTCCATCAAATCGCCGATCACTTTGTCGAGGCCGTTTTCTTTCATGAACTTGGAATACCAGTAATACGGCACGGAAAACCCGTCGGGGAAAGTAACTCCCGGCACCTTTGCGTGCAGCATCTCGCCGAGATTCGCCGCCTTGGAGCCATAGGCGAGGCTGTCCTTTTTACGCATTTCGCGAAGGCCGGCGAGACGCGTGACTTTCAGATCACCCGGCGGCACCTGTTCGTCGGGCGAGATAAATTTTGCGTCAACCTCCTCGGGCGAGGCCCTGTCAAAGTGGTAATCCGTCAGGTTTGCCTCGAGCTTAAAAACGTATGTGTTGTAATCCTTAAAGAGTATGTCGGCGTCCTTGATATAGACGTTCGGGATATTCCAACCCTTAGCAAGGATATTAATATGTGAGAGCGGCGACGAGGGTTTTGCGACGATCACGCCTCGAACCTGCGGCATCGAGAGCGGCAGTTCCTTCAAAACCAGAATCTCGTTATCGCCGATCTCGACCGTGTCGTCCAGCTTATCGATAATATGTATGCGACCGACCGCCGTGCCGGTATTGAGTGCCAGATATGCCTGATTTCGGTTGAGTTCGTCCTGTAGGACACGGTCGAGACCGATGGTGGCAGTTACGTCTTCCTGACGGATCGAATTCGGCTTGAAAAAGACTTTCTGGTAAAACGCATCATTGATCGTCTTATTCGCCGCTTTTATCATGTCGGCGGTGGCGAGATCGCCTTCCCACAGTTCCCACGTAAATTTCTCGACCGGAGCTTGCCACGCTACAGTTCCGACAATAAATCGCCGGTCCGCATCGACATAGATCGGCTTAAAAACATCCGTGCCGCGCGGTATCAGATACGTCGCGAGCATAAAATCCTTATGAAAGCGAAACTTTTGCGAATTTACAAAATAGATCTTGTTATTCGCACGCCTGTCTATCACAAACATCAAATGCGGCAACGCGTACGGCGTGCCCCGATGATAAACGCGTCCGATCGAATCAAATTCGTTGCGTGACGATATTTTCGGCAGCGAATTCTTGGTCGAATCCGGCTTTTTGTCCATCGCTCCTATCGGTTCGCGGGTGGGCGACGGTTTGCGAGACATTTGGGACGGCGCGCCTACCGCGAGTAATACGAGCAATAGCAGCAGCGGAGCGATGGTCAAATTCTTAAAGCGCTTCATATCTTCTAACCCGAGGCGACCGTGCCGTGACGGCTGTCGCCAAAAAAACTCTTTCTTAATTCCTGTAGATCGGCTTCGCCTTTTAGCGAGATCTCGAGATCACGGATATGCCCGTTTTTTAGGCCGTATATCCAGCCGTTCACGGTCAATTCCTGTCCGCGCTCCCATGCCCCCTGGACAATAGTCGTTTCACCCACGTTGATCACCTGGGCACAGACATTTAGTTCGCAGAGCAGGTTTGAGCGCTCACTAAAATCGTCGATAGCCGCAAGCTGCTTTTCCATCTGATTCGCCGTATCTTGGATGTGCCGCAGCCAATTATCGATCAGGCCATGACGCTGCCCCTCGAGAGCCGCGAGCACGCCGCCGCAATTGTAATGGCCGCAGACGATAATGTGTTTTACATGCAGCACCTCGACGGCAAATTGGATCACCGACAGGCAATTCATATCCGTATGATTTACGAGATTCGCGACATTTCGATGGACAAATATCCCGCCCGGTTTCAGATCGACGATTGTGTTTGCCGAGACACGGCTGTCAGAGCAGCCGATCCATAGATATTCGGGAGCCTGCTGATCCGCCAAGTCGGCAAAAAAATGCGGATCGCAGTCGGTCATTCGCGATGCCCAACGCTTATTATTTTCGAGTAAATGGTTTAGTTCGTTCACAATATGTCGCCCGAACAAATAGTGTAACCTTGTGGCCCAACTAACGCGAAATATCTTTGAGTATCTGTGTCAATTGCCTGCCGATCTAGATATCAGATTCTTCTGGCTCCGGCTTTTCAGCCTTTCGCACGGCTATTCGCGCCTTGATTTGGATACGCAGGCTCACCAAAAAGCTTACTGCGGCGAGAACCACCATTACAAAGGTTCCGTCCGTATTTCCTTGCGAGAAGAAAAATACGGCGGCCGCACCGAGGGCGACCGCCAGCAATTGAAATATTAGTTCAAATTTCATTGCAGCCTCAGCGTACCGCCGCATCGCGAAATCCATCGCCTTTTAGAAATGAGCCAACCGCCCGGAACATTCGCCGCAGTCCGCGAAACGCTTTTGGAAAAAACCAGATAAAAAAGAGGGCAAAGATTATCAGGACCGTTGCTATTGCCATCGGTGCAAAAACGGCCAAAAATACTCCGGCAAATGCAATTACATCCTCAGCAAGCGATAAGATCCAGTTAGAAACCGGTTCGGGCGAGAGATTCGCTCCGAGGCGAAGCGCCGTTTTAGTGCCATGCGACGAAAGCGCAAGCCCGCCGCCGATCAACGCCGCTGGGATATAAACGCTTGGGTCCATTTGGTTTGTCGCCGCATACGCCACTACCGCTCCGGCGGGAACGCGTATAAACGTGTGCACCACATCCCAGACACTATCGACATACGGTATCTTGTCAGCAAAAAACTCGACCAGATAAAGCCCGCCCGCGACGCCGATGATCCACCAGTTATCCAGCACATCGAGCCCGCCGGGCAGCTTTGTGCCACCGAATTTTTCGAGCAAGCCTAGAACGGTGACCGTCGCATACAGATTAATGCCGGATGTCCACGCGGTGCCGAGAGCTAAACTTAATGTTGAGAACCATTCCATAACGACTTCCTCATCAAGATTCCAAAAGTTGAATAAAACCTGCTTGTTTGAAGTGATGATCGGTTGTCGGTGCCTCATTTAGATTGCGTTGCTTCATAATCACAAAACTCACAGCATCACATAAGGACCATCGCTTGTCCACACGATTTCTGACCAGTTCAAAAGCTTCCTTGGTCAATGATTCATCAACCCAAACAATCTCTACGGAGGGATCATTGAAGAGAGACGAAATGAATTCGAGAGTTTTTGTACGAGAAAATCTTCGCTTATCGCATAGAGCCACCAATTCAGCAATTATGCAGCTGTGGGTGATTTTTCGAGTGGCGGAACGATAGAGTGAAATGGCGATTGTATTACGAATATCTTCCGCAACCAGGGTGCAGTACCAACCAGATGTGTCAATCAACATTAATTTTCAGGCTCATGGGTATCTAAATATGCCAATGCAAGGTCTTCGTCGATTTCATCATTATCACCGGATCTTGGGTTGTCACTATGGAAAGTCCCGAAATATTTCGTAACATCGCCATTTTTTTCGCCATTACTGACATTTATTTCTGAAAGGCGTTCGATCAACCTTTTTCTTTGTTCAGGAGACAATTGTAAGGCGGCGTCAACTACTGTGTTGTAATTTTGATTCATAAGGCTCACCTCTATTTTACTAGGATTCTAACATACAATTACGATTCCTCGTTATCTTGAGTTCCGTCAGTATCATCCTTTTTGAACCCAAATTTCTCAAGCCGATACTGCAGCGTCCGAAACGTCAGTCCTAGCAATTTTGCTGATTTTGTAATGTTGTTATCGGTGCGGTCCATGGCCTGCATTATAAGGCTGCGTTCGACCTCTTCGAAATTCACGCCTTCGGGCGGCAGTTTGAAAAGGTCGCCGGATGATGATGCCGCTCGGGCCTGGGTCATTTCGGGCGGCATGTCATCGAGTGTGACGGTGTCGTCCTCGCAAAGCAGGATCGCGCGTTCGAGCGCCGATTCGAGTTGACGGACGTTGCCGGGATAGGCGTAATCTTCGAGCAGATGCCTCGCTTCGGTCGTGATCGCGATCTTGCGGTCTGTGCCGCGCGTGTGTTTTTTGACAAAATATTCGAGCAGAACCGGAACGTCAGTTCGCCGTTCGCGAAGTGCGGGAAGCTCGATCGAGAGTACGTTTAGCCGATAATACAGGTCCTCGCGAAAACGTTTTTCATCGACCATGTGGAGTAGATCACGGTTTGTCGCAGCCACGACACGGACGTCAACGTCAATGTCCTTGATCCCGCCGACGCGACGGATCTGTTTTTCCTGAAGTGCACGCAGCAATTTGGCCTGTAGTGCAATATCGAGCTCACCGATCTCATCGAGAAAAAGCGTCCCATTGTGTGCGATCTCAAAAAGGCCTTTCTTTTCGGCGATGGCACCCGTAAACGAACCTTTTTCGTGGCCGAATAGCTCAGATTCGAGCAGGTTTTCGTTGATCGCGGCACAATTGACGGCCTGAAAGACTTCGTTCGAACGGAGGCTGTTTTTGTGGATCGAGCGGGCGATCAGTTCCTTGCCAGTGCCGCTTTCGCCGCGGATGAGGACGGTCGAATTTGATTTCGCGATCTTTAAGATCAGCTTTTTGACCTTGTCCATCTCCGGCGAGACCGACACGATCTCAGCGTCGAGCATCGTCAGCTTTTTCAGCGCCCGCGAGACCGTTTCGAGCAGCTTTTCGCTGTCATACGGCTTTTGCAGATACTCAAAAGCACCGAGCCGCAGTGCGTCCACCGCCGAATCAATCGTGCCATGAGCCGTCAGTAGAATGACGATGATCGATTTGTCGAAATCCGTAAGTTCCTTGAGCAACTCGAGGCCGCTCATACCGGTCATTTTCAGATCGGTCAAAACAAGATCAAAATGCCGGTCGGCGACAAATTTGAGCGCCGCCTCACCCGAGCTCGCCGTCGTCACGTCGTAGCCCTCGTCCGATAAAATTGTCTCTAAAATTTCGCGTTGATTCTTTTCGTCATCAACGACTAATATTGATTTTCTTGCCATAAATCCATTTTGCCACAGAGAGCACAGAGAAGATGAGAAGTAATGGAGATGAAACCACAGGCGAACACAGATTAACTTAGATAAGTCGATCTTCTATCCATGTTTATCTGTGTTCATCTGTGGTTTCAGCTCCGATGCCGTCGGCAGTCTCACCGTAAACTTTGTTCCCTCGCCCACGCTCGATTCGACTTCGATCTTGCCATTATGCATTTCAACGATCTTTTGCACGATCGCGAGACCGAGGCCTGTGCCCGTTTCTTTTGTCGAAAAATAAGGCTCGAATATGTTTGAGAGGTTTTCTTCGGTTATGCCTTTGCCCGTGTCCGAGATCACGAAGTTTACATATTCTCCATCGGCGTCGGGCGATATTCTGATATTCAGATGGCCGCCGCCGGATTCCATCGACTGCACGGCGTTGATAAACAAATTGTTAAAGACCGACCGCAGAAACTCAGGGTCACCTATTATCTTTGGCACATTTTCGTGCTCGACAACGCCGATCTTCACACTTTTTTCCGCGGCCTCGGGTTCGACAATACGCAGCGAGTTTTCGATCACTTTGCGTGCGTCGATGGGCTGTAGATCAACTTTGGCGGGGCGTGAGTAATTGAGAAAGTCCGATATCTGCTGATCAATCCGTGCCACCTCGGCCTTTAAGTGCGATGTCAGCTTTACAAATTTTTCGTGACGATCCGGCTCTTCGGGGGCGTATTTTGAACGCAGATGATCGAGCGTCAAATTTATATAATTTAGTGGATTGCGTATTTCGTGAGCGATGGCCGATCCGAGACGCCCGACGACGGCGCTTTTTTCCGCCTGCTGTAGCTGAGTTTCGAGTTCCCGCTTTTTCTCAAGTTCTGCGGTCATGTCGTTAAAATTTGCTGCCAGCCGACCAAGCTCGTCGCGGCGATCAGCGGGTACGCGAACCTGTAGATTTCCGTCAGCCACCTGCCGCGCCGCATCCGAAAGATCGGCTATCGGCCGGGAAAATCGCCAGACCAAAAAGAATGTTATAAGCGATGACACAAGCAAAACGCCGAGCGTGAATATCAGCGGACGTGCCGCACGCCTGGCTGCCGCGCTTCGATCGTTTTTGAGCAGCACCATGACGTACCAGCGGCCTTTGCTTGTCTCAATTGGAATTGCGTGCGCCTCATCGTCGTTATTCTTATTCGATTCGACCTTTCTATTCGGAAATTGTGACAGGTCTTCGCCGAGCCTTGCTCCCTCCATCAGCGGCGGCAGATTTGTAAGATCCGACAGCTTTTTATAAATGACATCGCCTTTTTCGTCGGTCGTCGGCAGCAAATCAGAATTTAGGCTGTCCGTAATTTGCCAATTATTATCAATTATCAAAACGTCGCTTATGCGGTTGGTCGCGGCTTCGTCAAAAAAAGTCTGATCGTTTCTGTTTATCAAATCCTGCATGTATTCGCCGGAAGTCAGGCCGTTTGACCCGATGGCAATGCCGGCGACGAGAGTCTGCGTTTGCACTTCGCGGAGATCATTGTTCTCCCGCTCCGTCAGCAGATTGAGGTAGTATTGCACGCCAAGCGTCGTTATTAGCAGAAACGTCAGGATCAGCAGCAGTCGGCCCCGGAATGTATTGAAAAAAGTCATCTATTGCAGCGATGTTAAGCGAAAATCATGGCATCTATCAAAAGTGCTTGCCTAAGCGACGCTTGAATGTTATATTCAACTTCAGTTTTGACGCAAACGCTGGAAACGGCTAAATTTTCGAAAGATCGAGATTTTCGGTCTCCTCCAATAATCTCAAAAACTAATTCTTCCGATTCGAGGTAAAGCATGAAGTTAATGTTCACCAAATTGTCTGTTGCCGGCTCTATACTGGCGATTCTTGGTCTGAGCCTGGCGTTGGCCGGCGACATCTCGGCCCAATCGAAGAGACACGGCGCAGTTAAGAAGTCGGAAGCACGGTCGAAAGATGCCAGAAAAGATCGCGAGCGAGCGAAACTTGCGGCGAGAGACAATAAGAGGAACGCAAAACAGACAGCTAAAGCTGCCAAAAAAGATCCAAAGAAAGCGGCTGAATCAAAACGTGTCGCAGCCGAACGCCGCCATAGGGAAGCGGAGCGCCGACAGGCGATTCTCGCCGAAAAACGCCGCCGCGAACAAGCCGCACGCGAGGCCCGGGCACGCAAGATCGCTTTTGAACGCGGCCTGCGAACCGAAACAGTTGCAAATATCTCAAAAGACGTGACCGACGGCGAGGACCTCAATATTCGCGCGGCCGTCATCAACGCGCTTGGCTCGCACGCCGGGTCCGTCGTCGTGATGGAGGCGCAGACCGGAAAGGTTTTGACCATCGTTAATCAGGATTGGGCCGTGCGCACGGCAATCAGGCCGTGCTCGACGATAAAGCTCGTGACCGGCGTTGCCGGATTGAACGAGGGTGTCATCAGCAAAGAGGACGGCTCGATTCGCAATACAGCGACCCGCCGAAATCTCGACGACGCGATCGCGTTTTCCGATAACGGCTACTTTCAGCGTGTCGGCTCAAATCTTGGCAGCAGCAAGTTAGCGGATTACGGCCATAAGCTCGGCCTCGGCGAGCAAACGGGGCTCAACCTTCCTGGCGAAGCCACCGGACGGCTGCCGAGCGGCAACAATAATGCCCGTATCTATTCACACGGCGACGATACCGAGGTTTCGACGCTCCAGCTTGCCGTAATGGTATCGGCGATAACAAACGGCGGCCACCGCGTTTTGCCGCGAATTCCCCGCAACACCATCGAACAGACAAAATTTCAGACATTTTACAAGGCCAACGTTGATCTGCCGCAGCAAAACGTTCGCCGCATGATACCAGGCATGATGGGCACCGCCGAATACGGCACGGCGCATCGCGGCGTAAACGCGGGCTTAGGCATAGCGGGCAAAACCGGTTCGTGCATCGACAAGGGTTCGTGGGTCGGATTATTTACATCGGTCGCACCGATCGAATCACCCAAATACGCGGTAGCCGTCATCACGCGCGGCCAGGGCGAACGCGGCAAATACGCCGCCGCCGTCGCAGGTCAGATCTATAACGCATTGGCCAACCAGATCGTCAGAACGAACCGCAACCTCGCTCAAACCGAATTCAAGCTCAGGTCAAAAACGAGCATTGACCCGAGGACCGCCGCTAAACTGAACGACGCCGAAGGTGAGGATGCCGAGGGCGTAAATGACGCCAATAGTAATATGGCCGTCGGCGTTGTCGCTGATGGGAGCAATGTGATTATCGTTCCAAACGTACCCAAACAGGCTGTTCCTATACAACAGTCACCAAAGAAATTGGTCACCAAAACCGGCAATTCAAAGCCGATGTTTCCACCTGTTGTGATCACATTTGATAAAGACGGAAAAGAAAAGAAAGGCAATCCCGGATCCAAACCCGAATAGATATCGCGACCATCTTTAAGTTCGGAAAAATTGCCACGAATGCTCGGAATACGCTCGTCGGCCACTGCGGAGCATTCGTGCATTCGTGGCTGTTTTTCGAAACCTACAACGCTATTAACCTTAAGCAGACAAAATTAGGACACTGCCAAATCTTCTTTTCACTTGACAGCGGCCCCGAACTTACGGATTATTTAACTTTTCAAAAGATTTCTTTTGATTGATCATATTGTGTTTGAAATACAGTTGACGCTCGCAAATACTTGCAACTTTTTAGCGTGCCCCATCATCTGATTTCACGCGAAACCGGAGATCCATTCTCGTGGGTTTGGCGCAGACATTGAATCTATTTAGAGTTACGCAAAAGCGGAGGAAGGATTTAGATGAAAACGATTTTTAGACAATTAGCTTTAGGCCTGATGATGGCCGCGTTTATCGCGTTGGGAGCTGTGGCAGGCTTTGCCCAGGACCCTTGCTCGGATGCCGACGGACAGGGAAAACTGTACGATAGGTTTGGTGAACTTTTTACGAAAACGACTATCGACGATAAAAAAGCGACGATCGCTGCCGGCAAGCAGTTTTTAGAAAAATATGGCTCGTGCGAATCGGCCAAAGATTCTTCGGATTATCTGAAAACCGCAGTTCCGGCACTCGAAAAGGCGCTTGCGGCGAGGATCGAGAGCGAGCGGTTCAACGCTCTTTTGACAAAATTTGACAACGGCCTCAAGACGAGTAATTGGGACGATGTGTACGACGCTGGCAAACAGATCCTTTCGGAAAAGCCGGATGAATTTCGTGATGCCGAGCTTGTACTTGGCTCAATCGGTCTGGACGAAACCGCCAAAACCCCGCGCGTTACTAAATGGAACGACGACACGTTGAAATACGCAAAGATGTCGATTGCCGACCTCGAGGGCGGCAAGACGTTTAAGAGATTCGGTGTTAGCCAGTTCATATATAAAAGTAAGGATAACGCTCTCGGCTGGATGAATTATACGATCGGATACCTCTACTACTTTGATAAGAACGACAAAAAACAGGGCCTGAGCTATCTCTATAAGGCGTCTCAGTTAAATTCGGAAACGAAAACAAATCCCGTTGTTTTCGAATCGATAGGTTCCTATTATTTTGACGAAGTTCGCAGGCTTGCGGCTGAGGTTGACGTCTTGGCTAAGGCCCAGGATCCGAAAGATGCCGAAGAAGTCGCAAAGCAAAAAGTTGACGCTATCAAGGCGAAGGTAGCATTGGTAAACGGCACCGCCGAGGCTGCGTTTGATGCTTATGCCAGAGCCTACAATTTTGCGAAAGCAGATCCGAAGTCACCTAAAGCATACGTCGAGAGCCTTAACAAAAAGCTACACGACCTCTACAACGTCCGCTTTGGAAAGCCCGACGGGTATGATGCCTTTATAGCGAATACGGTGAAAAAGCCGCTGCCGAATCCGCTGCTCCCCATTGCGCCGATCAGCGATCCGGAACCGGTCGTAGCAACGGGCGCGACGACCACGACGACGGTAAAGCCTGCGGCAACGACTGGCAAACCGCCCGTGACAACACCGGCAAAACCTGCGTCTAATCCGACTAAGCCGCCAGTTGCGACGCCGTCCAAAAACAGTCCGGGAACCAAACCGCAGGCGGTCGTCAAGAAGCCAGTTGTAAAGAAAAAAGGAGCGTAAAGCGCGCTGTATCGGTCTAAAAATCGGTCGGATGTGGGTTGAAAAACCACATCCGACTTTCTTTTTCCCTTCATACTTCTTAGAATTAGGCACAATGACGCCGAAGCTCGCAAAACTCGAAAATCTGATCGGCCACCGCTTTGCGGATCCCGATTTGCTCCAGCGGGCCGTTACGCACCGGTCGTGGGCGTATGAAAATTTGCCGGGCGAGACTGACGAAAAGATCCGCGAGGCGGAGAACGAATCGATGGAATTTGTCGGCGATTCTGTCCTCGGCCTCGTTATCGCGGAAAAGCTGTATCAAAACAACCCGCACCACACCGAAGGCGATCTGACGCTGATGAAGCATCATCTGGTCAGCACCGTGACGCTGGCACGCATTGCCGAGGTTATCGGCATTGGCGAATTTGTCCGCGTCGGCCGCGGCGAGGAGAAAACTGGCGGGCGTAAAAAACAGGCTTTGCTGGCGAATTCGCTCGAAGCGGTGATCGCCGCCGTATTCCTGGATGGCGGTTATATTGCCGCTCGCGTATTTCTCGGACGTATATTTGAGGACGAAATGCGAAGCGCGACGCCAAAGAATTCGATCGATTACAAGACGCTGCTTCAGGAACTGCTCCAGGCCGACAGACAGGCGGCACCGGATTATGCGGTCGTAAAAACCGACGGCCCGCCGCACGCGAGGGTTTTTCTGGTTGAGGCGACTTGGGCCACAGGAAAGACACGGGGCACAGGAAACTCAATTAAAACAGCCGAAATGATGGCCGCCGCCGAGGCTCTGGAGATGCTCCGGCCGCAAAACGCTTCTGAGGTGAAACGCGCAAAGCAAAATTAACGTATTATTTAGAGATTATCTATGAGTGACGAAAACAAAGAGAGCGCGATCGACGCCGCACCAAAACAGGCCGGGCCGCCAAAATCGACGATGCGCGAGTATTTTGAATCTTTTGTCGTGACGCTCGTCATGGCCATTTTCGGCATGACGTTTATCCTACAGGCGGTCACGGTGCCGACCGGCTCGATGCAGAATACGATCCTGATCGGCGACTATTTGCTGGTCAACAAATTTATCTTCACGCCGGGCGGCGGCTCACTGCCGTTTCTGCCGCAGCGTGAGATCGAGCGCGGCGACATCATTGTATTCAAATATCCGGGCAATAAGCTGCATCCGGAAATGGACGCATCGCACGGTGCCTCGGCCACTCCGTATCAAGTAAATTATGTAAAGCGTGTCATCGGCCTGCCGGGTGAAAAGGTCGAATTTCGCGACAATCAGATCTTTATCAACGATCAGCTTTTACCCGAACACCGCATGATTGGCGACGCTGACGACAACCAGTCGGCATTGACGGTATCCGAATTTGAGGAGCGCCGCCCGGAGGATAAATACAGCGTTTACTATTCGGCGAAGACGATGGACGCGGTTAAGGCGGGCCAGCATCTCTCGCGGCGTGGCTATGAATTTGGCGTCGCGGGCAAAACGATGATCGTGCCGCCAAACAGCTTTTTTGTCATGGGCGACAGCCGCGACAACAGCGAAGACGGCCGCTATTGGGGCTTTGTCCCGCGCGAATTGATCATTGGGCGCGCAATGTTTGTCTACTGGTCTTGCGATCGCGGAGCGTCAAACGGCGATTTTTTTGGCTGCCTGACGCATCCGCGTCTCAGCCGAATCGGGCATATGGTGAAATAGCTTGTTGTAAGCTGTTCATGAATTGCCACTAGCTTTAGCGAGTGGCAATTCATTTTTGCAAAAACGAAATCGCGGATCGTAATGACTATCAAATTCAGCACTGAGGTTTCCGACTCTCTTCGCGACGGTCTTGCGGTCGTCGCTCTCGAATCGACCGTCATCGCCCACGGCCTGCCCTATCCGCAAAATCTAGAGACCGCGTTAAAACTTGAATCCATAATTCGTGAAAATGGCGCGGTACCGGCGACGATCGCGGTTTTCGGCGGTGAATTCTGCGTCGGCCTCGATCGCGATCAGATCGAACAGCTTGCGACGGACAAAAACATCCGCAAAATTTCACGCCGCGATCTCGCGATTGCCGTCTCCCGCAAACTCGATTGTGCGACGACCGTCGCGACGACCGCATTTATCGCTCACGCAGCCGGTATCAAGGTGTTTGCGACCGGCGGCATCGGCGGAGTGCATCGCGGGTTTTCGGCGGATATTTCGGCCGATCTGCCTGAGCTTGCTCAGACGCCGATCACGGTTGTTTGTTCGGGAGCAAAGATCGTTCTCGACCTGCCTGCGACACGCGAACGGCTCGAAACCTACGGCATCGCGGTTCTCGGCTGGCAATGTGACGAAATGCCCGCATTTTACTCGCGCGTCAGCGGATTGAGCGTTGATGAGCGAATCGAGACTGCGGAAGGCGTAGCGGACATTGCCCGTGCCCGCGACGGCCTTGGCCTGAAAAGCTCGATCCTCGTCACGGTGCCGGTGCCGGTGCATTTTGAGATCGAGCGAACCGAGCTCGAATCGATCCTTGCCGATGCGATTAAACTCGCGGAGACACGCGGCATTCGCGGCAAAGAGATCACGCCGTTTCTACTTGCCCAAATGTCGCAACTTAGCGGTGGCCGCACGCTCGCGGCAAATATCGCTTTGCTGGAAAACAACGCTCGCGTTGCGGCTGAGATCGCAAAATCACTAACCACCAATTGATCATTCAATATTTTTCTCTGCGTCCCCTGCGGTCTCCGCGTTAAAAAATATCTTAAACGCAGAGACCGCTGAGGACGCAGAGAGAATCGAAATTCGATTACCTAACGGCCGGCTTTTCCATCTTAACCTTTAATGATTCCAGCCGTTTAGCTGCCTCGACCGCCTCGGGCGATGCGGCAAACTTCACGGCGATCTCTTTCCATTTCGCGCCGTCATAATGAAACTGACGTGTCGTGGAATTAAACAAAAAAACAATGCCGAGTTTGCGATAGCGGTCGAGGCTGACGTAATTAAGAAAATAGCTGTGCAGCGGGGCTCCGGACGCCGCCATCTCGGCTCGTTTTAGCTTGCTGTTTGAATCTTTTGTGAGCTTTGCCGCTACTTCTTCGAGCAGGTCGCCAAACAGCAGCAGGATCGAAGGCTTGAATTTCGATTCAGGGTAAAGATTAAAGAATTCGATAGAGATTTCGATTTGCTCAAAACCGTCGACGGCCTGAACAAGACGAGCCAGACGCTCCTCATCGGCCGCACGAAATTTGCCAAAAACCGCGTCCGACTGCACCCAGCCGTAATTTGCGGGCGGCGCAGTCACCTTGTAAAATTTCACGCCGTCGGCTTCGGCCACGCCCAGGATCTGCACCTTGCGGCCGCGTCGCATCCGCTGGATCGAATCGGAAAACAGGCTCGGGGTGACACGCAGGACGGACAAAGTTTCATCTGCGACGATAGCCGTCTGGCCGATCTCGCCAGATTTTACTGCTGAAGCTGCCTTGATTTTTGCGGGTCGGGGAGCAACGCGTTTTTGGGCAAAAACGCTCATACCGGAAGCCGTGATCGAAACGATCAAAATTGTGGAAAAAAGGGATTTCATCGAGTATTCCTTAAATACTTAGGCTCTAGCGGTGTTTGCCGCTCGCCTGTTTTATCCGGTCATTAACGCCGGCGTGGTGAAAATGACAGATCGCGATTGCCAGCGCGTCCGCTGCGTCGTGCGGCGTCGGCACGGTCTTTAGATTGAGCAAGATCTTGACCATTTGGCCGACCTGATGCTTTTCGGCGTTGCCGTATCCGACAACTGTTTGCTTAATAAGGCGAGGTGCGTACTCGGCGATCTCGATTCCGCGTTGCTCCGCGAGCAGCAGCATCACACCCCGAACCTGACCGAGCTTTAACGCCACTTGGGCGTTGACCGCGTAAAACGTGTCCTCGACCGACAGCACGTCCGGCGAATGTTCAGCCATCACCTCGGCGACGCCATTGTAAATATTCAGCAGCCGTTTGGAAAATTGCTCTTTCGGATTCGACTTGACGGTGCCGAAAGCGACGAGCGCATATTTTGAGCCGCTCCCGTCGACTACGCCCCAACCGAGCGTTTCGCTGCCGGGATCAATTCCTAAAACGCGCATCAAATTTCCATTTCGTCACTTACGGATTATGGACAAGATACTCTAATATTTTGGTTAAACGCAAGTGTAGGAGATTTTTAACGCAAACACGCAAAGACGCAAAGACGTAAATGACGAAAAGGAAATGATCGAATTGGCTACCCTTACTTCGCGTCCTTAGCGACTTTGCGTTAAATCTCTTATCTATCTGAAAGTTGTAAAATCGCGCCGATATTCTTATCATCAGACTTTACGGCCCCGCTCACGAATTTTCAAATGGACATGCCGGCTACGGATTCTAATGTGAAGCAATCGGTGCGCTGCCTGCTCGCCGGGGCGATTGACTATGCCGGGCTGTTTCCGCCCGCCGGTCTGTCGATGCCCGAGGCCGTAATTAACTACGCGACGTATAAAAACAGCAACTATAACTGGATGCTGGGCCGATTTATCGTGACGGCGGCCCGCCTCGACGAATTTCACGAGAGCGCACGCGAATTTATCTCGCGTGACGGCGGCGAAGCGTGGCGCGTCAGCGTGGTGGTCGGCGAAACGGTCGTCGAAACGATCCACGCGATCAAAGATTTTAACGCTTTCTATGGCCCCGGCATCGTCTGCGACACGGTCGAGATCAAGGCCGATTCGGCCGGAGCGATAGAAAATGCCGCGGCGTCCCTCCCGTTGGACGTGACCGCGTATTTTGAGTTGCCGCTCGATGCACAATTGCCCGATCTGATAGCGACGCTCGCTCTGACGGGCCAGCGGGCCAAGATACGGACTGGGGGCATCACACCCGAAGCGTTTCCGCGCTCGGCGGACATTGTTCGCTTTGTCCGCACGTGTTTGGCGGCTAATGTGCCGTTCAAAGCAACCGCCGGCCTGCATCATCCGGTACGCTGCTTTCGGCCGCTGACGTATGAGGAGAATGCGCCAAACGCCACGATGCATGGCTTTCTCAACCTGTTTCTGATGACCGGATTTGGCCGCGAAGGCTACCGCACGAGCCTGCTCGAAAACATCATGGAAGAGGAATTTGACGAGGTATTCCGCTTCGAAAACCAGTCCGCCGTCTGGCGTGACGAGTTTAAGCTGACCGCCGCTCAACTCCACAACCTCCGCGTCAAAGGCATCCAGTCATTCGGCTCATGCTCATTCGACGATCCCGTGTCCGATCTCCAAAAACTAGGAATTTTATAGCCACAAAATGCACAAAAGTCATAAAATGACTTGTTTGTGTTTTTTGTGCATTTTGTGGCTAACTGCTTATGACTTACGAAATTAACGAAACCCACGACCCGAACCTCAAAAGCTGGGTCGAATCCGCCAACGATCCGAATACGGATTTTCCGATACAGAATCTGCCGTTTTGCGATTTCTGGAAAAATACAACACCAGTGAGGCGGGGAGCGGGTATGGTCATCGGCGACCAAGTTTTCGATCTTGGCATAGCGACGGAACTGAAACTCTTCGACAAAGAGTATCAAGGATTTCTCCTGGGCCTTTATACAGACTGTGACGACGCTCTTCAGAGGATGATGGAGGAGCGCGCCGAAGACCATTCAATCTTTCGTCGTCGAGTGTCCGAATTGCTTTCGGAGCGGAGCAATTCGAATTTAAAGGAAAAGGTTTCCAAATGTCTCTACCCGCTTTCATCATTGCAAATACTGCTACCAACGATTATCGGCGACTACACCGACTTCTACTGCTCGATCTATCACGCGACGAATGTTGGGTCGATGTTTCGGCCGGACAATCCTTTGCTGCCGAATTACAAATATGTGCCGATCGGTTATCACGGGCGGGCTTCGTCAATCGTGATCTCGGGGACGGACATCAAACGGCCGCACGGGCAGAACCGGAGCGACGCTGATGCTCCGCCGGTTTTTATTCCGTGCAAGAATCTCGATTACGAGATGGAGGTCGGATTTTTTGTCGGGCAGGGAAACGAACTGGGAACGTCGATCCCGATCGGCGAGGCGGAGAAACATATCTTCGGGCTGTGTCTCGTCAACGACTGGTCCGCCCGTGATATCCAGTCATGGGAATACCAGCCGCTCGGGCCGTTTCTCGCAAAGAATTTTGCGACAACGATCTCGCCGTTCGTCGTCACGATGGAGGCGCTCGCACCTTTTCGCACAAAGGCCTTCGATCGCGATCCGGGCGATCCAGCACCGCTCGATTATCTCGCTGACGAGAACAACGAAAAATTCGGCGGCATCGACATCAATCTTGAGGTCTTTATCCAAACACAGAAGATGCGTGACGAGAACATCGAGCCGCATCTTCTTAGCCGTTCGAATATGAAAGACCTCTACTGGACGATCGGCCAGATGCTGACGCATCACGCGTCCGGCGGCTGCAACCTGCAAACCGGCGACCTGATCGCGACCGGCACGATCTCAGGCAAAGAAAAATCGACGCGCGGCTCGCTGCTCGAGCTAAGCTGGCGCGGCACCGAACCGATCGAACTCCCCAACGGCGAAACCCGCCGCTTTCTCGAAGACGGCGACGAAATAATAATGAAAGGCTATTGCGAACGCGAAGGCTTTCGTCGGATTGGCTTTGGCGAGTGCCGCGGCCGAATAATTCCAGCGGATTAGGAAGTTCACCACAGAGGCACAGAGAGCACAGAGTTAATAGAAACATTTTTTTTGAATTCTGCACTTAAAATATCTCTATGTGCTCTGTGACTCTGTGGTGAATCGTTTAAGATAGATAAAGATGGAACTGGTTCTCGACAAATTTCACGAGGAATGCGGTATTTTCGGCATTTTCGGTCATGCTGAGGCCTCGACGTTGACGCAGCTTGGGCTGTTTGCCTTGCAGCATCGCGGGCAGGAGGCGTGCGGCATCGTGACGGCGGACGGTGATAATTTGATCCAGTTTCGGGAGATCGGGCTTGTTGCCGATGTGCTGAGCGAGGATGTCTTAAAGAAACTAACCGGTTCGAGTGCTATCGGACACACGCGATATTCGACCACGGGGAAAAACACTATCGAGGAAGTTCAGCCGTTTTCCGTAACGTGTCAGCATGGCAAAATCGCCGTTTGCCATAACGGAAACCTGCCGTTTGCCGAGGCCCGGCGTCGCGAACTTGAGCGTGGCGGAGCGATATTTTCGTCAACGTCGGATACCGAGACAATTCTTCACGGCATCGCCCGGACGCCTGCCAAAGATGCGGTCGAAGCGATCCAAAAAGTGTTGAGCGACACCGAGGGAGCGTTTTCGCTCCTATTTTTGACGCCCAAATTGCTCATCGCCGTTCGCGACCCTCGCGGATTTCGCCCGCTCGTGCTTGGGCGTTTTCAGGGAGCGTGGTGCGTCGCTTCGGAAACTTGCGCCTTTGATCTCATTGACGCCGAATATATCCGCGAGGTCGAGCCGGGCGAGATGCTCATCATCGACGCCGAAGGCCTGCATTCGTCAAAGCCACTTGGGCGAAAGCCGGTGTCGGTCTGCACTTTCGAACACGTCTATTTTTCGCGGCCCGATTCGACCATATTCGGTCGCTCGGTCAACGAATCGCGTCATAAAATGGGCAAGCGTCTTGCCATCGAGCAGCCGTGCGACGCCGATCTCGTCGTCCCGGTGCCGGATTCGGGTGTCGCCGCCGCGATCGGATATGCCGCCGAGTCCGAAATCAATTTTCGCCAGGCGATCATTCGCAATCACTATGTCGGCCGCACATTTATCGAGCCTTCCCAATCGATCCGCTCATTCGGCGTGCGGCTCAAACTCAACCCCATCAGGGATTTGATCGACGGTCGCCGCATTATACTGGTTGACGATTCGATAGTTCGCGGCACTACTTCAAAAAAGATCGTCGAGATGGTCCGCGATGCCGGAGCGACCGAGGTTCATATGCGCATCTCCTGCCCGCCGACCGCCCATTCATGCTATTACGGCGTCGACACGCCGCACCGCGACGACCTCATCGCCGCCAAAATGTCGGTCGAGGAAGTTTGCGAATACATCGGCGCCGACAGCCTCGGCTACCTCTCACTAGACGGAATGTTAGAAGCCATCGGCCTCGACTCCGATACAACCTGCTCCGCCTGCTGGACCGGGAAATACCCGACCTTAATCGCCAACGGAAAGGCGGCGTGACGGCGCTGACATTCGTACGAATCATTTTCTGGAAAAATAGCGTAAGATAGCTTAGAATGTTGGTAAATGACCGCGCTTAGACGCGAATAAGGTGCTTAAATTTTGAACGACGCGACCTATCAGAATCCTTCCTTGATTGAAACTGTGTGTGAACTCCGTTTTGCCCCGCCAATGAAATGGAACATGAGTTCATTTATTAAGTTTGCAAGTTTGGCTGAGAAAGAGGGATTCCCTAATGTAGTAGATGCAGGCGAGAGCTTTCAGTTTAACTTTGCCCTAGGTCCGGGAAAGACCCAACCTCCAAAAGTAAAGCCGGTCCCGGGTCGGATTCAAACTTGGAATCAGGAAAAGACCGAACTTTGGCAGGCTGGGCCGGATTTATTTGCGGCAAATAGAAGAAGTCCGTATAAAGGATGGGAGACCTTTCGTCCACACATATTAAAGGGTTTTGAAATTTATTCAAAAACTGCGAAACCGAAGAAGGCGTCTATAATGGTATTGACGTATATCAATCGGATTGAGGTCGATCTCTCAAAAAATCGACCCTCTGAATTTGTCAGATTTTTACCGGATGAGGTCGATTATGCAGATCAGCTTACAAATTTTGGTCGGCATACGGAACAGGTTTTTAATGATGGCGATAAAATAGCGGTAATTGCTGGAAAGAATATACAATCGGATGAATCGGAAAATGCTGTTATATTGAATATCTCGTATACGGCGCCTACGCCTAAATTAGAAATAGGAGCTTTTAAGAAGACTATAGAGAAAGCTCATAATCGGATTATTGTTGCCTTTGAAAAGTCAATCACAGACCTTCAGAGGGAAAGAATGGAGCCATATGATTGACCTGTCAACAAACGACATAACTAAGTATCAACCTCGTTCCGTTTCGCGGAGAGATGACGAGTATGTAGTAGTAGCTACGGTTCAGGTGGCCCCGACCTTCTTTGACCTTAACGAGTTTATTCATAACTTTCATCGGATCGATCATGTGGCAACTTACATTAAAGACCCAATCGATTCAGTTAAGGTAATGGATTTGTTTAGTCGAACAGGCGTTAAATCTATCCGGGTCACGGCTCCCCTAATTATTGGCGGCTATTTTGTCCAGCCTCCAATTGAAGAGGAAGAATTCGTTTATTTTGATGAGTGAGAATGCACCCACACCGCCAATTTATCCTTGGTATCAAGTAGAACAGTGGAGTGATTTGCAGCAAGGCGATCTACTTCCTAAATGTCCGATTCTGATTCCGCCCGAAAACCTTTCGCTAATTCTGACAGAGTCGAAGTCTGACGAAAATCTAAGTGCTCCTCTTCTTGTCGAATTTGCAGATTTGATTGTGATGAGCCAAAGCTGTGACTTGACTCAAGACAAGATTACGCAGGTTCTCCTTTGTGCTCATTTTCCTTCCTCGAATCATTCAAAATCTGACCGGGTTTCGATCAGAAAAGAGCAACGCCCAGCTCTTCACATGGTTGAGAAATGTGAAATCCGAGGTTTTGAATTTGAAAAACGAGTCGTGGACTTTCGCACCGTTTTTACTTTACCAAAGGCCTTTGTGATCGAATTTACAAAAAAGCTGGGCAAAAGGGTTCGATTACTGTCACCGTATAAAGAACACTTATCACAAGCATTTGCCCGGTATTTTATGCGCGTGGGTCTGCCTAATCCGCTCGAAGATGAATAGTAGGTGGGCGTGATTGCAAGCCAATTATTTTCGGAGTAATATGTGTTGGTTTCAATCCAAAAACCGATCCAAGTAGCTTTATTGAGACTAGAGTATGCAAAAATTGTCCCCTACTCCAGAGGAAGATGGTGACGCAAAGCCAGCGTTATTAGTTAAAGAATAAGGCGGCATAGGACGACTTTGGTTTGTTCTTGGTCTGATCGGAATTGGCATCCTTAGTTCGCTGCTAAGTGCAGGAAGCACAAGTCGGTTATACGAACCTTCTTCCAGGACAGGTATTATCATCTTGGTTCTAGTTTTTGTTCTGGTCGTGAGCCGCCTGAAAAATATTGGAATGAATCCATTATGGTCACTGTTAATACTAGTTCCTCTCGGAAATATCTGGATTAGCGGCAAGTGTTTGGTGGCCCAGGAAGGATTTAATGATACGAAGAAACTTGACGGTCCCGGTCGAATTATTTCCTCGATACTTTTGGGACTGATTATATGGTTATTATTATGGGTAATTACCGATTACGTTGCTTATCATTGGTAAATGGTTTTCATGAGGGACTCCGGTAGGACCCACCTGCTTCAATTGCCTCGTTTGCTCGGAGATTACACCTCATTCCATCCAAACCTTTCATTTTTCATCTCAATACTGTAAACTGACCTTCCTCGATGGGGGCGACAGGCTTCGACAGGGGCTTGTATAGATCTTTGAATGCACGTCGGGCTTGCAAGGTTAGCTCGTTAAAAAAACTCTGCAAAAACAAATGCTAATCAAGAATTAGCTCTTGCTGCCTAATTAACTTTAGCTACAGCAATGTCAACTGGGAAGTCCGCCTGATGCGACCCTACTTGGCATAACTCAGTTCAGGCTCGGGCGCGTTCACCACCTGCGAACGGGACTTAAAGTTAGTCGGGTTAGCTTGTCGCAAGGTCTTGTCGGTTCATCTGCTTGTGACAGGCGAAAATTAAGTGAATTGACTAAACGTGTAGATTTCACTGGTCGCAACCTTTGGATGCGGGTTCGATTCCCGCCGCCTCCACCATTTTTATTTTGGTAATATAATCGTGCTAAAATGACGAAAGATGAGTACCAAAACCTCAAAACCGAAAGCGATCCTGTTAAACGGCACCGCGTCCAAAAATGGTAAGTCCGCGAACGGAGCCGAGCCTAAATCGGCTAAGCCTAAGAAATCGATGTACGAGAAATGGATCGAGAAATACGGGGTTGACGATTCGCCGAGCGCCCAAAGTGCACTAGAAATGTGGCACATGATTTACGACGCTCACCACAAGCCAAAATCCTAATGCCGATCATAACTTTTGATACCTGCATTTTCATTAAGTACAAGCCGCCAGTCAATCCTAAGGGATTTCGAATGACGGCTGTAGTTTTGCATGAACTTACTGTGGGAGCCGAAGATGCGTCCGCAGTGCGAAGGATAGAAGCAGAGCGATGCAAATATGAACGCGACGGCATACTGCTTGTTCCAAACGGCGAAGACTGGTTTCTGGCCGGAAAAGCTCTAAACTCACTTCAACGCGGTCGTAAAGCCGCAAACAAAGGCAAAACACCAAAAATCTCTGCCGAAGAGTCCCGACGGATTATGCGCGACGTGCTAATCGCCCGAACCGCGAGGCGTGAAAATGCTTTGCTTGTCACCGACAATGTTTCGGATTTCGAAAAGATACGAGCATTCTGCAAGGTTCGCATCGTCACGGGCACCGAGTTCTTTGGCATCTAATGTGGAGCAAAGCCCCCTCGAACAGCGGCTGACGATCAAACTCAACACCGGTGGCCAACTTGTAAGCATCCCCTAAAATAGAACCAATCAAAAGTGGAGTATCCGGCTGGTAGAATAACCTAGGAGGAGGTTGGATATGAAGAGGAGCAAGTATAGCGAGCATCAGGTGCTGGGGATATTGAAAGAGGTGGAGAAGGGGCGCACCGTTGGGGAAGTTTGCCGTGAGAATACGATATCGACATCGACGTATTTCAACTGGAAAGCGAAGTATGGTGGGATGACGGCCAGCGACATCAAGCGTTTGCGGGAGCTTGAGGAAGAAAACCGGCAATTAAAGCGGATGTTTGCCGACCTGAGTTTAGAGAATCGGGCGTTAAAGGATCTGATCGAAAAAAAGCATTGGTGACGGCTGACAAGCGAAAGGCCGTCAGGGAATTGAGAACGGGGTTTGAGATGAGCGAGCGGCGCTCTTGTATGGCGATCGATCTGTCGCGGACGGTTTACAGATATGAGCCTTTGCCGAGCCGTGATCTTGAGATCCAGAAAGGGTTGCAGCAACTTGCGGCTAAGCATCCTGAGATGGGATTCGGGAAGTTCTACGCCATGCTGAGACGATGTGGGAGAAGTTGGAACCACAAGCGTGTGCACCGTGTTTACTGCTCTATGAAGCTCAATAAGCGTCGAAAGCATAAGAGAAGATTGCCGGCAAGGAATCCTCGACCGCTTGCGGTTCCAGAGACGGCCAACCAGTGCTGGTCGGCTGATTTCATGAGTGACGCTCTGTGGGATGGGCGAAGGTTCCGGACCTTCAACGTCGTCGACGACTTTAACCGCGAGGCATTGAGAATCGAAGTAGATCTGAGTCTTCCGTCGCAGAGAGTCGTAAGAGTGCTGGATCGGATAGCCGAATGGCGTGGACTGCCGCGACGCCTCAGATTCGACAACGGGCCGGAGTTTACGGCCGTGGCAGTGGCAGATTGGGCCGAACAGAACGGAGTCGAGTTGGAATTCATCAAGCCCGGCAAGCCCATG
>JAYUDV010000126.1:0-31632 GCA_043739565.1 Chloracidobacterium sp. | reverse complement strand
CGGCTTTGCGCGAATTGCGGCGGATTTTTCCGGACGACCGGATTACGCTGCACACGCGTTCGTGGGCGGACGGGTTGTTTCGCGACGCGGATTTTATTGACGAACTGGTCACGTTCGATAAGGCGCGATGGAAGATAAAGGACATTTACGACAACTCTCAGTTTCTGCGTGACGACAGGTTTGAATTAGCGGTCTTGCTGCCTAATTCGTTTGAATCCGCGATCACGACGTATCTCACCGGTATTCCGCGCCGATTTGGCTATAACAAAGACGCCCGCGGGCTGCTTTTGACTGACGCGGTCGCCGTGCCGGAATGGAAAAATCGGCGGCACGAGGTTTATTACTATCTCGGTCTCGTCAGCGAGGTCGAAAAACGAATGCTCGGGCGTGATACCGTTTTGCTGACCGTGCCTGACACGACGCTGAATATTTCGGACGAGCGAAAGGCCACCGCCCGCGAAATGTTATCAGCGGCCGGTGTCGATCTTTCAAAAAAGACGGTCGCGCTAGGCGTCGGATCGGCTAATTCGCGTGCAAAACGCTGGCCGGCCGAACGGTATGCTCAGCTCGCCGACAGGCTCCGATTCGACCTGGGTGTTAATATCACTTTGGTTGGATCAAAGGATGAAATGGATGTTGCGGCGCAGGTTTCGGCTTTTTGTCGCTTGCAGCCGATCAATCTGACAGGCAAAACCGACCTCGGCGAAGCTGCCGCAGTTTTGAGCGTGGTCGATCTTCTCATCGCAAACGACATGGGCCTCGCACACATTGCGCCGGCGGTCGGGACCGAAACGATCGCTATCTTCGGCCCGACAAATCCCGAAACTACGCGGCCGTTTGGCGAAAATGCGGAGGTCGTACGAAAAGAGGTAGAATGTTCACCATGTATGCTTCGCGATTGTCCGATCGATCACCGCTGCATGACGCGTATCTCAGTGGAAGAAGTGTTCGAGATGGCGGAGGAAAAGTTATTAACGCAAAGTCGCCAAGACGCGGAGACGCAAACTTTTTTGGACGAGATCAATTAAAATTAGCTTTCTTTCTTCCCTTTGTGTCTTGGAGACTTTGCGTCTTTGCGTTCTGGCGTTAGAAATTCCCATCAGGGGTCACCAGCGTTAAATTCTGACTTTATGAAACAGCCAGCCGTATTTATCGACCGCGACGGGACGTTGATCGAAGAGGTCAATTATCTTTCGCGCGTTGAGGACTTGCGTATCTTCCCGTTCACCGGAGCGGCGGTCAGGCTGCTTAAGGACAACGGCTTTCTGATCGTTGTCGTAACAAATCAATCCGGCATCGGCCGCGAGGTCTATACCGAGGCAGCGATGCACGGCATTCACGCGTCGATTCAGATTGAACTAAATGGAGCCATCGACGGGTTCTATTTCTGCCCGCATCTGCCGTGTGACGGGTGCAAGTGCAGAAAACCAAATCTTGGAATGATCGAGACTGCATGCGCCGATTTTGATATAGATATGGAGCGTTCGTGGATGGTCGGCGACAAAAAGATCGATGTCGAAACCGGTTTTAATGCGGATATTCTATCTGCTTTAGTTTTAACAGGTTACGGCAGACAACATAAATCGTTACTTGAATACTCGCCAAACCTTATCGCCGCCGATCTGATGGAAGCCGCGACCGGAATCGTTGAATTCAAATTGGCGACGGCAGGAAGCAATCAACCTATTTAGTTCCGTCCAAAATCATCTTCGAGCCGGACGATATCGTCCTCGCCGAAATAATCACCGGTTTGGGTTTCTATAAAAATAAGCAATTCTTCGGCCGCTGGATTCTCGACGCGATGGGCGGTTTCCCGGGCAATATCAATGGATTCACCAGCATTGACTAGTTTTTCAACACCGTTTAATGTTACTTTAGCAATGCCGCGGACGACGTACCAATGTTCGGCACGGCGGGCGTGGCGCTGATAGCTAAGGCGTTTTCCGGGCAAAACTTCAATTCTTTTTACTTTGTAATTATCACCTTCGTCCAGGACAGTGAAACTGCCCCAGGGCCTTGACTCATAGGCTGGCGAATTGTCCTCGATTTCAGTAGTTTTCATAAAGCTGCTCGGCGATTATGACTAGTTTAGACGAAAAGCAGACGGCAGCCAATTCCAAGCAGACGCAACGGATCTTAACGCTCATAATCGGGCGTTTGATGGTCATTTTTTTGCTGCTCGTTACGAGCTGGTTTTGGAATAGCGGCACGCTGCGTCTTTCGTTTGAAAACTTTCCGCAAGGCCTCTTTCTCGTCTTTTTGATCTCAGTCGGGCTGACGATCGTTTATTTCTTTCTGCTGCGGCTGAGCGGGAATTACAGTTGGCAGATCCGCGCCCAATTTTTTCTAGACTCGCTGCTCATAACCTGGCTGGTATGGCGGACCGGCGACCTGACCTCGCCGTATATAACGCTGTATATCGTCCTTATCAGCGTCGCGAGTTTTTTCCTTAATCCGCTCTCGACGCTGCTGATGGCGGTTCAATGCACTTTTCTGTTTGTATTGCTGGCTATTCTTACGGGTACCGCTTTGATTGATACATTTGGGCCGGAACAGACGATGGGCAAGGCGGTCCAGATCGTAAGTTTTCATATCGTGGCGTTCCTCGTGGTCGGTTTGCTCGCGTCGAGATTGTCCGACCGCCATTCGTCGGGTAAGGAGCTTGAGGAAACGGCGAAAACGCTGGCCAACTTGCGTGTTCTGCATGAGCGGATCGTCGAATCCATTCGCTCGGGCCTCATAACGACAGACCTCGAGGGCACTATCTACTCGTTTAATGCGGCGGCAACCGAGATCACCGGTTACCGCCTGGATCAGGTAAAGGGAATGTCGATCAATTCCCTTTTCGGCGATATTCAGGAGCCGATTGATCTGTCCCTCGCGGCCGCCGGCGAAGGCGAGCAGTTGCCGCGATTTGAGGCGGATCTGGTCACGCCTGACGGATTTGCCGTGCGAATCGGCTTTAATGTGTCACTGCTTTTATCGGAATCCAACGAGGCGTCGGGCCTTATAATTACGTTTCAGGACCTGACTGAAATTAGGTCAATGGAAGACAGCGTCCGGCGTAAGGACCGGCTCGCGGCGGTTGGGCGTGTGGCGGCCGGCCTCGCCCACGAGATCCGCAATCCGCTTGGCGCGATGCGCGGTGCGATACAAGTGCTCGAATCGAGTACGCCGCCCGAATCCATGCAGGCCAGCCTGATGGACATCATCCTCAAGGAATCGGATCGGCTGAACAGCATCATTACAAACTTTCTGGGTTACGCACGGCCGACGGCCGGAGATTTTACGGACACGAATGTCGGCGAGGCGATAAAAGATACGTTTACGCTGCTTCGGCACAGCCCGGACGTTAGAGAAAATCATAGCCTCGTCAACGATTTGGGCGACGAAGCGATAGTCATCTCAGCCGACGCGACGCAGTTAAAGCAGATATTCTGGAATCTGGCACGCAACGCGCTACAGGCGATGCCGGATGGCGGCGAGCTTCGCGTCGGGATCGTGACCATTCCAAACAATCGCATTCGCATCGTTTTCGAGGACACTGGAATGGGAATGTCGCCCGACCAGGTCGAGCAGTTATTCGAGCCTTTTTCCAATTCAACGACGGGCGGCACCGGTCTCGGCCTGTCGATCGTCTATCAGATCGTCAAGGATCATAACGGAGCGATAAACGTCCGCAGCCACGAGGGCAAAGGCACCACGATAACCGTCGAGATGCCTCGTGATAATCGCCGTACGGCCCCGGAACATGCAGTAAAAACTGAGGGAATGACCGGGCACTCGAAACTGAAGGATTTTTTGAAAGTTGCGGATACAAAAAATAATTCTTGAACTTACAGCCGTATTTTTGTGACAATGTAGTGAGGACTGTTCCGCTCGCGTTTCCCGCCTAGTCCTTTCGCAAGCATTTCGACCTGGTTCCAATGGCAAATATATTAATCGTTGACGACGAACAGAGTTATCGCCAGTTATTGACCCTTGTTTTCGAGGAACAGGGCAACAGCATCCGCACGGCCATGAACGGCCGGCAGGCCTTGGAATTGCTCCACGCCGGGCCTTCGGATGTCATTATTTCGGACGTCAAGATGCCTGATATGGACGGTATCGAGATGCTGCGTGCTGTTCGCGAGACGCTGCCGGACATCGGCGTGATCTTAATGACGGCGTTTGCGTCGGTCGAAACGGCCCGCGAGGCGTTTAAGCTCGGAGCGGACGATTTTATTCAAAAGCCGTTCGATGTCGAAGAATTAAAGTTGATCGTCCGCAAGACCCTCGAAAAACAAGCCCTGATCGACGAAAATCGCGCATTTAAACGTGCCCAGCGTGAACGGGGCAGCATAAAAAACATTGTCGGCACCTCGGCCAAGATGAATGCGATATTTCAGATGATCGAAACAGTCGCCGAGGTCCAATCGACAATTTTGTTGACCGGCGAAAGCGGTACCGGTAAGGAATTGGTCGCACGAGCGATACATGACCTTAGTCCGCGTGCGGAAAAGCCGTTTATTTCCATCAATTGCGGCGCCTTTACCGAGACGCTGCTTGAGTCGGAGCTTTTTGGTTACATAAAAGGTTCGTTCACCGGAGCAAACTCTAACCGCAAGGGATTATTCGAGGCGGCCCACGGCGGGACCATTTTTCTCGATGAGATTGGCGAGATGTCGCCAGCCATGCAGGTCAAACTTTTGCGTGTGCTGCAGGAAAGGCGGGTCCGTCCGGTCGGGGCACACGACGAAATGGCGATTGACGCCCGCGTGATTGCGGCCACAAACCGAGATCTAAAGCAGATGAGCGACGAAGGCACGTTTCGCGAAGACCTCTTTTATCGAATTTCGGTTATCCCGATCCACTTACCGCCGCTGCGTGAACGGGCCGATGATATTGCCGATCTGATCACTCATTTCGTCAAAAAGTTTTGCGATCAGGCCGGCAAAAGCCTGACTATCTCGCCGAAAGCGGTTCAGATTCTCGAAAATTATGCGTGGCACGGCAACGTCCGAGAGCTTGAGCACACAATCGAACGGGCCGTCGCTCTCGAACGGTCAAGTGAAATTCAACCCGAACAGCTTCCGGACCACATTACGAATTACAATCCGCAGCGGATAAGCACCGAGTTTAGCCTGCCCGAATCGGGTATAAACCTTACCAGCCATCTCGACAATCTCGAAAAAACATATGTTGTCGAGGCTTTGCGAACAACGGCGGGAAATCAGACAAAGGCTGCGGATTTGCTTCAAATGCCCGTGCGCTCGCTCAGGCACCTGCTCGACAAACATAATATTCGATCTCTGTCAGCGCAAATGCGCGGCTCCGATTGATCGCTCATCGGCCTTTCTCTAAAGCCGACGACATTTTTTTATCCCACCAAACCAACCATTTCCGCCCGGAAACTCCCAAAAACAAATATGAAAAACAATAAATCAGGATTTTCGCTTGTCGAATTGCTCATCGTCGTCGTCATCATCGGCATAATTGCCGCGATAGCGATCCCTAACCTTTTGGCTTCGCGCCGGAGTGCGAATGAGGGATCGACCATCTCATCGTTACGGACACTCCACGGCGCGCAGATGACATATGCCTCGACCTATGGAGCGGGCGATTTCGTCGGTGACATCGGCGGCGGTACGCTGACGGCCCTTAATATTTTAGAAGGATACAAGCTCGTCGACGACGTGCTGGGAAGCGGCACCAAGAGCGGCTATAATTATGTTGGCGGACGTGAGGTTTCGTCTGGGTCGGTTGCCGCCCAATTCTTTGTCTCAGCTATTCCTATATCGGCGGCTCCTTTAACGGGGACGGGCAACCACCGCTTTGGCGTCTCGACAGACGGTGTGCTGCGGACCGATACGACCCTCACGGCACATTACGCAAACACCGCCGCCGTGTCAGTCGCCCCGGCACTGTGAAACTAACGCAACCACGCCCGTTTCCCTTCCGATCAATGACACTTATTGTCAGCAAACAGTTGCCAAAAACTGTAAATACGGCCCCCACGCCGCCTGACCTCGACACCACGCCACATCGCAGTTCACGCCTTAACCCGCCGTATATCAGCAGTTAGCCTCTAAAACCGGTAGTTAAATATCTTTGGCACGATGATTGATATATCTTATGTGGCCTGGGAAAGGTACATAGATTTTTAAAAACTTTAGGAGATTGTGAATTAGACATGAAAAATCAGAAAGGTTTCTCGCTTATCGAACTTTTAATCGTTGTCGTGATCATCGGTATCATCGCGGCCATCGCTATCCCGAATCTGCTGGCGGCTCGTCGCGCAGCTAACGAAGGTTCGGCTGTCTCGGCTATGCGTACATTGCATGGTGCTCAGATGACATATGCTTCGACCTATGGCAACGGCTCCTTCGCCGCGGCTTTCGCTGACCTCGGCGGCAATGGTCTCATCGACTCAACATTGGCGGGAGCAACCAAGGCCGGTTATGCCTTCACCATCAGCTCTGCTGTGGCAACCGCCACCGTTCCGGCTACATTCTTTTTCGGAACTACCCCTGCTTCCAGTGGTACGCTCACGGCTACTGGCACACGGCGGTTCTGTATTCAGACGGACGGCGTTATAAAGGGCGAGGCCCTTACCCCAGCTACTCCTTACACAGCTGCCACCTGTCCTGCGGCACCCGCACTTGCTCCCTAATACTTGACTCGTCACTGGAAAAGGCGGGAGTCAGGGTCTATGGATTCGCTCCCGCTTTTTTTGTGGAACTCTATTAGATACGACAGTTTCATCATTTTTTGCTGGAGTTCAATGTCAATCTGCGGCCTGCATGCAAAAAGAGTTTTCAAAATTACAAGGAGTCGTGAATTACAAATGAAAAATCAGAAAGGTTTCTCCCTTATCGAACTTTTAATCGTTGTCGTGATCATCGGTATCATCGCGGCCATCGCTATCCCGAATCTGCTGGCGGCTCGTCGTGCAGCTAACGAAGGTTCGGCTGTCTCGGCCATGCGTACATTGCATGGTGCTCAGATGACATATGCTTCGACCTATGGCAGCGGCTCATACGCTGCGGCTTTCGCTGACCTCGGCGGTAATGGTCTCATCGACTCAACATTGGCGAGTACCACCAAGGCCGGTTACACCTTCACCATCAGCTCTGCTGTGGCAACCGCAACCACTCCGGCTACATTCTTTTTTGGAACTACGCCTAATTCAAGTGGTTCGCTGACGGCTACTGGCACAAGGCGGTTCTGTGTTCAGACGGACGGCGTTATAAGGGGCGAGGCCGTTACTCCGGCTGTCGCTTACGATGCTACCACCTGTCCTGCGGCACCCGCACTTGCTCCCTAGTACTTGACTCACCTCTGAAAAAGGCGGGAGTCGGATCTTCGGATTCGTTCCCGCTTTTTAGCGCTTTGCTACGCGAATGCAGCGCGTTACTCTACGCGTCCGCCATTCGGGAATGAATGATCTGACCTGTCTATGGTATATTTATTAGCCAGATCATCAGGAAAAGCCGATCAACCGGCGGAATATTCTTGTAATATGCTCAACAATGGAACAGGATTTCTGCCCCGGATCTTGGCCATCGCGACCAATGCTTTTCGCGAGGCCGTGCGCGACCGCATTCTCTATAACCTGATCCTTTTTGTGCTGCTCATCACGGCAAGCGCCATCTTTCTGGGTGAGCTTACCGCCGGACAAGAGGCCCGCGTGATCGTCAATCTCGGTCTCAGCTCGATACTCATATTCGGCACATTTATCTCGATATTTGTCGGTGTCAGCCTGGTTTGGAAAGAGATCGAAAAGCGCACGGTTTATTCGATTTTTTCAAAACCGGTGGGACGCGGTGAATTTATAACCGGCAAATATCTCGGCCTGTGCGCGACGCTGTTCGTCAATGTCGCGGTTATGGGAACAGGCGTAACCTTAGCGCTACTGTACGTTCACGGCGGACGCCTCGCGTCTCAAGTTTGGCCGGCGATCTTGTTGATTTTCCTCGAACTCACGATCCTAACGGCGGTCGCGATCATGTTTTCATCATTCTCGACGCCTGCGTTATCGGCCCTATTGACGTTTTTTGTATTCGTTACCGGACATTTCAGCGCGTCGCTCCGCGATCTGGCCCAGGAGATGGGATCATCGTCGGCACGGCTGTTTTTTGACGCGATCTATTATCTACTGCCAAACTTGTCGCATTTTAGCTTTATAACCGAAACGTCGAACGGCATGCTGCCGCCATCACCTATGATCGGCGGTGCCGTGATCTACGCCGTGATCTACGACATCATTTTGCTCACCGCGACCGTAGTCATATTTAGCCGGCGTAACTTTAAGTAATGATCGGGACGATTCTACAAAAATACGTTCTGCTGCCGACGGCGATAATTGTCGCCGGATTTGCGGCTATTGTACCCTTGAGCGGCTTTATCGAAAGCCGGCGTCCGCATCTGCCCGCAGACTTTGGCGATTCAGATCTCACCATGAACGGTTCGCGGTTAAAAGGCTTCGTCTTTGGTGCCGAGGGCCTGATAGCTGACTGGTATTTTGTGCGTTCGCTACAGTACATTGGCGACAAGATGATGAGCCTAAAAAGCGAAAATCTAAACATTGACGACCTCAGCGATCTGAATCCGCGCCTTCTCTATCCGATGCTCGAAAACGCGACCAATCTCGACCCGCATTTTATTGCCGCATACTCTTACGGCGCAGTTGTTTTACCGGCGATCGATAAGGAAAAAGCGATTGAATTTGCTAACAAAGGTATTACCAACAATCCCGCCGAATGGCGGCTGTACCATTATCTCGGTTACATATATTGGCGGTTGGGGCAATATGACAAAGCCGCTGAGATCTACGACCGGGGAGCGGCGATTCAGGGATCGCCGTCATTTATGAAACTGATGGCCACGTCGATGAAAACGACGGGCGGCAGCCGCGAAACCGCACGCGCCATCTACCAGGAAATGCTTGATGGCTCCGACGACGAATCTATCCGCATTACCGCCGCTCGAAGGCTGAAAGAACTTGATTTGCTAAAATAAACTAAGTTATGAAATACGCTGTCGAGATCAAAAATCTGTCGATGGACTACGAGACCGGATTCTGGAAAAAGAAAAAAGTGCGGGCGCTCGACGATCTGACGTTGAATGTGAAAAGCGGCCAGATATTTGGCTTTTTGGGCGGCAACGGCGCGGGCAAAACGACGACGATCAAGACGCTTGTAAGGCTGCAGTTTCCCACGACAGGCTCGGCAAAAATACTCGGCCACGACATCTCGGACGTGCAGATGCACGCCCGGATCGGCTACTGTCCCGAAAATCCGTACTTTTACGATTACCTGACGGCCAACGAGCTTATGGATTATTTTGGCCGGCTTTTCGGCCTGAACGCGTCGAAGCGGCGGGACAAATCCGCCGAATTACTCAACGCCGTCGGCCTCCAGGAAAAAGACTGGAAACGACAGCTTCGCAAATATTCTAAAGGTATGCTCCAGCGCGTCGGCCTTGCCCAATCGCTCATCAATGACCCCGAGATCGTCTTTCTGGACGAACCGATGAGCGGTCTCGACCCGATCGGCCGCCGCGAGGTCCGCGAGCTGATCGCCGGTCTGCGTGAAAAAGGCGTGACCGTCTTTATGTCCACCCACATTCTGTCCGATATCGAGGCCCTCTGCGATGAGGTAGCCATACTTCGCGGTGGCAAACTCGCCGCCAGCGGCCATCTGAGCGAGTTGCTCGCACACAGCGGCGAACAGCGCTTGCTCGAGATCAGCGTCCAGGGCGTTGCGTCGGACGCCATAAGCGAGCAGATCGAATTCGTCGCCGGAGCATCAATCGCAGCCAAACCGGACGGGGTAATTATTCAGGTCCTCGACGAGTCCGACATCAACGCCGTCCTCTCGATCACCCGCAAAGCCGGCGGACATCTAATCTCCATCCAGCCGGTCAAACAATCGCTCGAAGATCTCTTTGTAAAAGAAACAACAGAATAGTTTGGCCGCGAAAAGGCGCAAAAAGCACAAAAAAGAGAATCAATAATTTTGCGTTTTTTGCGCCTTTTTGCGGCTAAAATCAGTTTGTCGCACGAATGGCGGTGACTTTCCAGTGGATATTTGCGCGGTCATCGTCTTTGGCAAAGCCGTCGAGCGTGAGTGTGATCGGTATGATATCGCCGGGGCCGAGAGAAGGATGCTGCACGGGAACGACAAGGATCTTTCGCTCGCGGAGAGGCTGATTAAACTGGGTGACGACGGAAACGCTGACCTCGATAATGTTGATCGTCCGGATGCCTTTGTTGCGGATCCTGCCGTTGATGAACATGGATATCTTGCCCGTTCCCATCGGTGATTCGACGGTCGAGTCGTCGGTCGAGATGACAATGTCTTTGTTAAGCTCGGCGTATTCGGGCGTGCCTTCCTGAAACGAGCCCTGTAGGATCTTCGCGGTCTGATCCTCCATCGAGGGTTTAAAGGAAAGCAGCCAGATCGCGACACCGATCAGGACTACACCAACGATCACCCCGCCGATAAGCACCTTGTTTACGCCCTTTTCTTGAGGTTTGAATAGATCTTCCATTATTAGTAAGAATTTTAACGCCAAGCCACAAAGACGCGAAGTCGCAAAGAAGAGAAAATGATCGTCTTTACGTTAAAAAAAATAATCTCCGTCTTCTGCGTCTTTGCGGCCTCGCGACTTTGCGTTAAATTGCTTTTCTCCCCGCATCTTAATCTTAGACAACAAGTTTCGGCAAAAGGTTCCAATAGGTTATCATTTTGTCCGAAGACGCGATAATGTCCAAACCCGAGGCCAAAATTTCACCCGCTCCGGCCTATGTCGAGGCCGTTTTGCCCCTGCCGTTGCGGCGTTCGTTCACATATCGAATACCCGAATCGATGCAGGGCGAGATCAAACTCGGAACGCGGCTGAAAGTGCCTTTTGGCAAGCGAAGCCTTACCGGTTATGCGGTTGAATTACACGCCGAGCTGCCCGCCGATATTGAGTTTGACGAATCAAAGATCAAGGACATCATCGAGGTCACAGACGACGAGCCGCTCATCACGCCCGAAATTCTAAGGCTGACGCAATGGACAGCGGACTATTACGCGAGTTTTTGGGGCGAGATGCTCAAGGCGGCGCTCCCGGCCGGTATAAATAGTGAAAAAGTACGGCCGAAACGGCGAAAAGCCGTGAGGTTATTGCAGGCGGAGCCGGACGCGAAACCATTGACGGAGCCGCAGCGAAAGATCGTCGAACTGCTTGCCGCAAATAGCAGTGAAATGCTCTTTACCGACGTAATCGAGCAGGCGGACGTGGGTGCGTCGCCGATAAATACACTTGTAAAACGCGGGTTGCTTGAGGTTTACGTCGAGGACGTGATGCGCGATCCGCTCGCCAAAGCCCACTTCCCGGCCCCCGATAATTTTACGCTGACCGACGAACAGCAAACTGCACTCGATCAGATCACGGCAGCGGTCGAAAATGATGTTTTCAAGGCGTTTCTGCTCCACGGCGTGACTGGCAGCGGCAAGACCGAGGTCTATATTCGGGCGATGCGGTTTACGCTCGACGCGGGCCGCTCGGCGTTGATGCTTGTGCCTGAGATCGCTCTGACGCCGGTATTTTCGAGACGTTTGCGGGCGGTTTTTGGCGCGGATGTGGCGATATTACACTCAAATCTCTCGCCCGGCGAGCGTTACGATGAATGGCGGCGGATACGTCGCGGTGACGCTCGAATTGCTATCGGTACACGTTCGGCGGTATTCGCACCGCTTGAAAACATCGGACTTATGATCGTTGACGAGGAACATGATCCGTCATACCGTCAACACGAATCGCCCTTTTATCACGCCCGCGATGTCGGCGTAATGCGTGCCAGCCTCGCCGGAGCGGTCGTCGTTTTAGGATCCGCGACCCCGGCGATGGAGTCATTTTACAACGCTCAGAGCGGCAAATATACATATCTACACCTGCCCGACCGCATCGGCGGACGCGGCCTCGCCGAGGCAAAGCTAATCGACATGCGCGAGGTTTTCAAACGCGCGGGCAAAGATGTGGCTCTTTCACCGGAACTGCTTGAGGCGATCAAGGAAACGCATAAGCGGGGAGAGCAGTCGATGATATTGCTCAATCGACGCGGATTTTCGCAATTCGTCCTGTGCCGAACGTGCGGCGAGACTTTGAAATGCAAGAACTGCGACATCACGCTCACATTTCACCGCCGCGACAACAGGCTCATCTGCCATTACTGCAATTACCGTGAAAATAGCCCGCGGATTTGTCCGCATTGCGAGAGCGAATATCTCTATTTCGTCGGCGAAGGCACGGAGAATATTGCGGAACAATTGACGAAAAAATTTCCCGACCTCCGCATCGAGCGGGTCGACCGCGATACGATGGCCCACAAGGGCGAGATCGAGGACGTGCTGCTAAAATTCGCGTCCGGCGGCATCGATATGCTCGTCGGAACACAGATGATCGCCAAAGGCCACGATTTTCCAAATGTAACGCTCGTCGGCGTTATATCGGTCGATATTGGTTTGGGGTTGCCCGATCTGCGTTCGGCGGAGCGGACGTTTCATCTCATAACGCAGGTTGCCGGACGCTCCGGTCGCGGCGCAAGAGCCGGCCGAGTGCTGATACAGACGTATTATCCGGAACATTACGCTCTGCGGCACGCGAAGGAACAGGATTATGAAGGGTTTTACGCCGAAGAGATAAAGTACCGCCAGCGGCTCGGATATCCGCCGTTTTTCGTCCTCGCGAGCATCATGGTAAAGCACCGCGAACACGCCCAGGCGATGCGAAACGCCAGTCTTCTCCGGCGCTCGCTCGAAGCGGCAAATGTGGATAGAAATTGCCGGATATTAGGCCCGGCACCGGCCTCTCTTGCTCGTTTGAAAAACGAATTTCGCGTCCAGATCATTCTAAAAGGAGCAACCCGCCGATCTTTGCGCGAAACGCTCCAGATCGCCCTCGCCGACGCCGAATCAAAAGGCTGCGATATGCGTACTATTTATGTCGAGATCGATCCGGTGAATTTGATGTAGGTAAATTTACACCGCTTTTTTTCGGCTACGCCGCCGTTTTCGATAACTCAAACGCGTGATGTTTTTTGACTTGCCACCGCTCTTAACATACTATCTCGGTAGCAGAAATCCATTAGTGAGGTAAATAAATCACATGAAATCGATCCTGGCATTCGTGATTCTGGCCGCCGTAATGTACATCTGCGGCATCGGTGAAAAACAAGGCGGCGAAATGACACCGTCGAATACATCTCAGGCTCCGGCCAAATCAACTCAGTCTCCAAAGACTGACAAAGAAGCCGTGAAGGCCGAACTTGTTAAGCTTGAGGAAGATATGACGCAGGCCGCTCTCAACGGCGACATCACGCTGCTAGCAAAGAACACGACCGATGATTTTAAGCTTACCGGTGTTGACGGCAAAGTGCAGGACAAAAACGAGGCTTTGGCCGATGTCAAAAAAGAAAAGAATATCAAAGCGTGGACGATAACCGACACGGATCTGCTTAGCTTTAGCGACGACTCAGCAGTGCTTAGTTATACACAAAACGTAACGCTAAAAACCGGCCAATCCGGTCGCGCTCGCGTGACCGATTCATTTGTAAAGAAAGATGGCCGATGGATGATCAAATCGGAACAGCAGACGATGATGAAGAAATGAGGGCATCCTAACTCAGTATGAAAAAGGCTTCGCTTTAGTTGCGAAGCCCTTTTTGATTTAACCGACAAACGCGGATCACTAATTCACCGCCTTCGAACTCAGTTCCGCCTGTTTTACGTTGACCTGAGCGTAGATCTCGGCGAGCGACAGTTTGCAGTTTACCGAGTCGAGCGAGATCACGTCGTCGCGTTCGTCATAGATGCGATAGAGCCATTGTTTAGCGTTTTGGCGGGCATAATGTTCGGCACGCATCTCGTCGGCTTTCAAGAGTAAACACTCCTTGACGCTCTCGATAGCGAGATAGCTCTCGAGCTTTTGGGTTTTGTCCGTAAGGTTGGTCGCACTCGAAAATATCTCGATCACAATGGTAGGATTACGCAAAACATCGCAATTTTGATCGGTAAACAGCGGCGTACCGCTCACGATAACGACATCGGGATAGCAGATCAGATTACTCCTAAGCTGGACGCGCATGCCGTTGATGTAAATCTCGGCTTGTTTGCCCGATAAACGGCTGCCGACTGCAATGGCCGTGTTGGTGGCGATCAAATTATGCCATCGGTTTCCGGTCGTTTTTGAGACCGATTGCCCGTGAATTAACTCCTGCCTGAAGCTACCGTCCGGCGACAATTTTTTAACTGATTGATTCAAAATACGATCATTCATAGCCATGTGTTACTCCTGTAGATTTGGCAAAGCGAAACTGAAAGTGCGGTTTTCAAAGCGTGGACACTTTGAGCGGGCTGATTTGTTTGCTAAAACTAGTGTTGCACATAACGTCGCTTTTTTTCAACAATATTTAAATGAAACTTGCCCAATTGGCCGCAGCGACCCTCGCAACTATCTCGCAAGGCTCCGGCGATATCGAGATCAACTCGGCTGCAGGCCTCGATATAGCCGGGCCGGGCGACATCACATTCCTCGCGAATCCTAAGTACACTCCGCAGATCGCCGAAACACGTGCTACCGCAATTTTTCTTAACGAAAACGCCGAGATCGAACGCGACAATATAGCCGTGCTCCGTGCAAAAGACGCATATGTTGCCTATACGCTCGCGTTGAGGATGTTTTTCCCGACGCCACCGGTTATCGGTGGCATTCATCCGTCGGCGGTCGTTGATAAAACGGCGACGGTCGCTGGTGACGCGGAGATTCTGGCAAATGTTGTGATCGGCAAAAACTGCGTCGTTGAGAGCGGCGCTAAGATCTATCCGAATGTCACGCTTTACGACAATTCCCGGGTTGGACGCAGTTCCGTATTGCATTCGGGCGTTTCCCTGCGTGAAAATTGTGAGGTCGGCGAGCGATGTATCATTCACAATAATTCGACGATCGGCTCTGACGGCTTTGGCTATGCTAAGACCGAAGAAAAGCACTGGCTCAAGATACCGCAAACCGGTCGGGTCGTGATCGAGGACGATGTCGAAATAGGTGCAAATACGGCCATCGATGTCGCGTCGGTCGGCGAAACGCGGATAAAACGCGGGGCAAAGATCGACAATCTTGTCCAAATTGGACACTCCTGCACGGTAGACGAAGACGCCCTGATCTGCTCTCAAACCGGGCTCGCCGGCAGTTCGCACATCGGCAAACGCGTCATCCTCACCGGTCAGGTCGGCATCGCGGGACATCTCAAGGTTGGCGACGACGCCGTCATTACCGCCAAATCGGCGACTTCGCACGACGTCGAACCGGGTAAGGTAATATCGGGCATTCCGGCCTTTGACAGTCGCGATTGGCTGCGGTCGACGGCGGCTTTTCGTCGGCTCGGCGATATGGCGGGTCGGCTGCGAAAACTGGAAAAGCGTGTGTTTGGCGACGAAAAATAAATAATGCAGCGAAAAGAAAAGATCATTGTCGCTCTGTGTGTGATTTTCACCGTGGCCTCGGGTGTATTGCATTTTGCCGGAGCAAACGCGGTTTTGGCGTTTGGCGTGACAGCGGCGGCATTGGCGTTACTTGCGGTGATCGTCGGAGACGCGACCGAGCAGCTCGGCAGTCGCATGGGGCCCGGCGCGACGGGCATTTTACAATCCGCTCTCGGCAATCTACCTGAGCTTTTTGTCTGTATTTTCGCTCTTCGGGCCGGACTCGACACGGTCGTTAAAGCGGCGCTCATCGGCTCGATACTAGGCAATTCGGTGCTCGTTCTCGGCCTCGCGCTATTTTTGGGCGGTATCAAGAACGGCACACAGCGGTTCAAATCAGAGCCGCCGAAGATGATCGTCGCCCTCATGCTGCTCGCGGCGTCCGTCTTGATCGTGCCGACACTCGCCAAAGAATTGCACACGCCGGCCGAGCCGCACATCGCGAGCCTGGATATTTTTCTGGCCATAATTTTGCTCATATTGCTTGCCGCCAGCATCTACTTTTCGGTCAAGGGCGACCCGTCGGTCTCGCCACGGCACGAAGAGAGCGGCGATGCCAAATGGTCGATGAAATTGACCATAGTCGTACTCGCGGCGGCTGGTGCGGGAGCGGCTTTTGTGTCGGACTGGTTTGTCGAGGCACTACAACCGGCGATGAAAACTCTTGGAATTTCTGAGGCCTTTGCGGGACTTGTTGTGGTGGCGATAGCGGGCAACGCGATTGAGAATCTTATCGGCATCCAACTCGCGTGGAAGAATCAGGCCGATTACGCCGTCAGCGTTATCCTCAACAGCTCGCTGCAGATCGCGTTAGGATTATTCCCCGTCCTCGTGCTGCTGTCATTTGTGCTCGGCGGGGCCGTGTTATCGTTTGTGCTTGCTCCGATGCTGCTTGCCGCGTTGATCTTGTCTGTCGTCGTCTCAGCGGTCATAATTTACGATGGCGAATCGATCTGGCTCGAAGGCCTCGCGTTAATCGGACTCTACTGCATCATCGCGGCGGCGTTTTGGTGGGGATAAACAAGTCAAAAGGCAAAAGTAAAAAGGCAAAAGTGCGGTATATTAGTATTTCAAGGGGGAGAAAAAATGGAAAAAGAATTATTGGAAGCGGGTTACGACATCACGCCATTGTCGGCGGAAGCTATAGAGCGATTGGCACAGGATCTGAACGAAGAGGAACGTCGCATTTTATTAAATCACGGGACGGAACCCGCATTTTGCGGGACGTTGCTCGATAACAAGATGGATGGCGTTTATGCCTGCCGTTTATGCGGACTGCCGCTCTTCAGCTCAAGCCACAAATTCGAATCCGGCACTGGCTGGCCGTCATTTTATCGCCCGTTCGACAAAGATCACCTCACCAACATCGAAGACAACGCATACGGCATGCGCCGCACCGAAATCCGTTGCGCCAGATGCGGCGGCCATCAGGGTCACGTCTTCCCCGACGGCCCGCCACCGACCGGCCAAAGATATTGCCTCAATTCGGCTTCGCTCGAGTTTTTTGAAGACGGCGAAGAAATTCCTCAGAAAAATTAGCCGTAAAAATGCGCAAAAGGCTCAAAAAACCTTTTGTGCCTTTTTGCGGCAATTATTACTTTCTATCCTTAAAGCTATCAAACAGTTCCGTATGCCGGCTGGTCAGCGGCAGCAGACGGCCATTGATGAAAACGTATGTTATATTCGTTCTCGCCTCCAAAATATCGCCATCGGCGACGACGATGTTTGCGACTTTGCCGACATCGATCGATCCCATTTTGTCGCCGAGGCCGAGCACATTTGCTGCGTAAAGAGTCACCGATTTAAGAGCGTCCTCTTTAGACAGGCCAAAGGCTGCAGCAAGACCAGCCTGATACGGCAGATCGCGAACTTCGGCTCCGCTGTTCCCGGTCGAAATACAGAATTTCACGCCCGCCGCCGCCATTTTTGACGGAGTGGCGAATAGATAATCATACGGGTCATCTTCCTGCACCGGCAACGCATAAATGTTGGTGTAGATAACCGAAATATTGTTTTTCTTTAGGTCATCCGCCGCCTTCCACGCATCCTGACCGCCGACGATGATGCCTTTGAGTTTCATATCAGCGACAAATTTAGCGACGCTGCGAATGTCACGCTCGCGTTCAGCCGCAAAGATCACGGGTTTCTCGCCGCGAATATAAGGCGTCATCGCTTCAAGCCGAATATCATTTGCCGGATATGGCAGCGATTTGTCTTTCGCGTACGCCTCTTTTGCACGGATGTAAGAATCGCCATCGCGAAACATCTTTTTGAGCTCGTCGATCTGCGTGTCTCTCCGCTTGAGGAGTTCGTTAAAATCGACCGCCGGACCACCGCCGCGGCCAAATCCGCCGCCGCCGAAGCCTCCGAAAGCCGACAACCGCGGATAATTGATCACGAGGCCAAATTCACGAATCACGGCCATCTCATCCTGCGTCGAGCCGTTAAGATTGATAACCGCCGCTTCGCCGGCGATCATACCGCCAGTTGGATACGACATAACGGTCGTTATACCGTTAACCCGCGTCACGTTGACGTGCGACGAATGCGGGTTAATTCCCTTGATCGCCTTTGCATTGGCATTCATCTGGCCGGTTTCGGCAACATCGACCGAGCCGTTCACGCCCTGCCCTATCTCGGCAAGTCCGAGATTCGTAGCGGCGTCGATCATTCCGGGAAACACAGTCAAACCCTTGCCGTCGATCTTTTCTGCGTTTGCGGGAACCTTAACATTGGCACCAACCGCCGCGATCTTGCCGTTTTGAATAACGACAGTTCCGTTTTCGATCGTCGCTCCTGATACGGTAACGATCCGGGCGCCGACGATTGCGAACGTCCCGGCACGCCCGGTCTGGTTTTGCTCCGACCCGTCGTTCTGAGCGTTGACCGAAGAGATCGAACCACAGATAAACACAGACACACACAGGTTAAAGAATAATTTTGCCTTTTTACTTTTTACTTTTGCCTTCATTATCGATTGCCTCCGTCGCCGTATTCGGCCTCGTCGCGATCGCCTTGCCGCCGTTCGCTCGGAATTTTCGGCGGTCCGCCGCCCGTGCCCGGAGCTTTGTTTATATCGAGTTTTTCGAGTGATTCGCGTTCCTTGGCCATATCAAGTCGTAATTGAGCGTCTGCCGCGTGATCAAAATACGTATCGCCCTCGATAATGGTAGTTTCGACACGTGAATAAACGCTGAACGGGTGTCCCGACCAGATCACGATGTCGCCGTCCTTGCCGACCTCAATCGTGCCCGTATGCTTGTCGATTCCGAGCTGTTTTGCGGCGTTTAGCGTAATCATTTTTAACGCCTCTTCCTCCGGAACGCCGCCGTATTTTTCGACCTTGGCGGCATCCAGATTAAGCCGGCGCATCCGTTCGTCTGAGTCTGAGTTGATCGACACGACCACGCCGTTTTTCCATAAAATATACGCGTCATACGGTATCGCATCATAAGCCTCGAGCTTGTAACTCCAACTATCGGTAAAGATCGAGACGCCGGTGCCGTGTTTTGCGATCTCGGGTGCGATCTTGTAGGCTTCGAGGCCGTGCTGAAGCGTGGCGACCTTAAATCCGAATTCGTCCGCCAGCAGCATCAAATTGAGATGCTCGTCGGAGCGGTAGCCGTGGGCGTGAACGAGACGTTTGCCATCGAGCACCTCGACAAGCGGCTCCAATTCCAGATCCTTGCGCGGCTGCACCTTTGTCTTGCCGGCCCTATAATCGTCCCATCGCTGTTTGTAATCGCGGGCACGCAGAAATGCGTCGCGGTCTGTTTCGATCACGCCCATTCGCGTACGGGGATAGCGGGCCGGCTGGCCCGGCTGCGCGTTTGAATTGGTGCGTTTCGGATTCTCGCCCATCGCAAACTTGATGCCCGGCGGTGCGTCTGCGATCGGATAATCCTCGACCGCGTGACCCCATTTGAATTTGACGACCGTATTCTGCCCGCCGATCGAATTTGCCGAGCCATGCAGAATATTCGCGGACGTTACGCCACCCGCGAGAGCGCGATAGATCGCGATGTCGTTCGGATTTAGCACGTCGCGGGTGCGTGTCATCGACGTCACGGAAAGCGAACCTTCATTGATGGCATCAAGCATCGTGTGCGAGTGGCAATCGATGATTCCCGGCGTGACATATTTGCCGGTCGCGTCGATAGTACGGACACCCGCCGGGGCAGTAAGACCTTTGCCTATTTTAGCGATCTTGCCGTTTTGGATCAGGATGTCGGTGTTTTGCAGTGTTCCCTTGATCGCCGTCATCACCGTCGCATTTTTGATCAAAACATCACTTTTCGATTGCGCCAGTACCAATGTCGGCGAGATCGAAGTGATCGCTATAAGTAATAGAAAAACTATGGCTTTTCTCATTATTTTTACCTTTTTACTTTTTACTTTTGCCTTTGCTAAGGATTTTTTGTCCCGGAAAATGGAACTGTCCCTTGCGATGAATCGATCGTGCCGCTTACCTGATTGCCGCTAACGGTTCCCTTCACGTTGATATCGAGAGCCGCTCCGCCAAATTGGACGCTGCCGACAAAGCTAAACCCGTCGGCCGTCACCTTGCCGCCGATCTGCGTTGTGCCAAGCTGCGACACCATCGTCCCGCTAAGGACCGATCCCTGCTGGGTCAAATTAAGCGTCGCACTGAGCGGTTGGTCCGGGATGTCGATATTTATACTGTAAGTGCCGGCGACATTCGCTGCCGAAGTTCCCTGATCTGGTCCGCGTCCGGGCACTTGTTTCGGCTGCTCTTTAGGCTCGAAATGTTTGCCATCAACAAATATGTGCGAGGCAAATCTGTCCCGGCCGAAAAGATCGCCTTTAATTACGACGAGATTTGCGATCTTGCCGGTCTCAATCGAGCCGAGGCGGTTGTCAACGCCCAGGATTTCAGCCGAGCCAAGCGTCATCGCGCGAACCGCCGCATCTTTTGAAAGGCCGCTCTCGACCGCTTTACCGGCGTTGGTAAAAAAATCGCCGATCGCCGTCGCGCCGCCCGACTGAAAGGCAAACTTAACGCCCGCCGCCGCAAGCTTGCCAGGACCTTTTGGCGTTTCGGCACGAAATCGAAGTGTTTCGAGGGTTTCAGGGTCCGACTCAGGCGAAGCTGCCGCCGTGCGTTTGGGGAAATTTAATGAAAGCAGAACCGTGACATTTTGTGCTTTTAAGCGATCAGCGACTTTCCAGGCCTCCTGTCCGCCGGCGATAATGCCGATCAAATTGAATTCTTTAATCAGGTCTAATGCACGGATGATCTCGATCTCGCGATTTGCGTTAAAAACGACCGGCATTTGCCGCCTTATCGCCGGGAACAGGGCTTCGAGCGATTTGTCCGCCCCTGGCCGTTTCATCCCTTTCGGGCTGGCGGCGTACATTTTCTGTATGTCCTGTAGCCGTCTGGCGTCGTAAAACATCTGCCGCAGCGCCGAAAAAGTTCCGAGCAGCGAACCCGGATAGCCGCCGCCGATCGTCGCGAACGATATGTGTTGGGCAAACGGCGATTTGACCACCATCTCGGACACGCTGTCGCCCGCGAGGTCGATCACCGCCGATTGGCCGTTAAAGATGCCTCCGCGGCCGGTCGTTAAAACCGTCGTAAAACCGGCATTCCGATTTGCGTCAAATTGAGCCTCCCCGGCGCGCAGATCGCCATCGGCTGAATCATCGGGACGCAGGCCGGCCGGATAATTCGAATTCGAAGCCGGGGCAGCCGGAGCTGCAACCGATTGTCCACCACCGCCGCCTGCTGGCCCGCGAACCGGTGCAGTCGTCTGCGGCAGCCCGAGACTCGTTAATGCATCAATAAATCCGGGATAAACTGTCAGCCCGGCCGCGTCGATCACCTGAGCATCGGCGGGCGTAGCAACATTTGCCCCAACTGCATCGATCAGGCCGTTGCGAATGACGATCGTGCCTTTATCTATCGTCGCACCCGAAACAGTCACGATCCGCGCATTGGTTATCGCGTAACTCTGAGCGTCCGTAGTTACTGCGAAGAACGAGCAGATAACCGCAAAAGCAACCAAAAAGAGTTTTGATTTCATATCTTTCCTAATTCTGTTAGTGGAACCGAACTTAAAATTTGTTACGGAGAGAATATAGAAAAAGTTTCAGACACGCAAAGATTGGCTCCGCGAAATCGGAAACTTTCGGTACTATCGCCTCGAAAATTTTCTAGTCAACCCGATCGATTCGAGCGACAAAACAACCTGCCTCGGCGTTCCTAATGTTAATAAAACGGATGGACCGGTTCGACAGTATTGTGTCAATTTGGGTTTCGAAAATTTCCCTGCTCATCTTTTCCCGCATTACCATTTCGCTGTCATCCGCAAATCCCTCAAATAACAACGGCAGTTCGAGCAGATCATCGGGAAATCCTTCGCCGGTAAACTCCTCGCAACGTCTGGTATGAATAAAAATATGGCCTGGCAGCGGAAGATCGGACAGACCTTCGAACGGATTATACGTAATATAAAGACGCTCTTCTTCGCCCTCATTAAAGGTATGCAGACAACTTCGGCACGGGCCATAACCGGTAGCGACCGCCGAATGTGCGGGCAGATTTTTGTATTGCGGCGACATCATCGTTTCTCGAGCCCGCTCCGCTAAAATATTTGGAATTGGGGTAATTTTATAATTCATTTTCACTCCTATCACTTTTTAATTTAATCTTGATTTAGCTGTTCATTTTCTAAAAGCTGTTTCTTTCTCTCAACTCCCCAACGATAGCCGCTCAGTTTACCATCCGCCGCGATCACGCGGTGACATGGATTTACCAGAGCAACCGGGTTGGTTGCGCATGCACGGGCAACGGCGCGGACAGCTTTTGGATTACCGAGCTTTTCCGCGATCTGTCCGTAGGAACGCATCTCGCCGTACGGAATCTTGCGAAGCTCCGACCAGACGCGCATCTGAAACGCGCTTGCATGCAGATCGAGCGGCAGCGTCAATATAGTTTTTTCGCCGTCGAGGCTTTTTAAGATTGCGATGACCGCATCTTTTAGCGTTGCATCGTTATTTTCGATAGATGCGGCGAAAAACTCCTTCTCCAATTCGCCCTTTAGTTCGTCGGCATTATCGCCAAAGCTGACCGAGCAGATACCTTTTTCGGTAGAGGCGACCATCAGTTTGCCCAAACGCGAATCGACGATTGTGTAATTGATCTTCATATCTTTTCCGCCTTTTTTATAGGTCGCGGGCGTCATTCCCAGTGACTCACCCGCTTTTTCGTAAAGCGACCGGCTCGATCCGAATCCGCTTTCATACAGCGACGTCGTCACGTCGGTTTCCTTTACGTTTTGCTTAAAATTTTCCATTCGCATCATATCCATTACCTCTTTTGGTGCAAGGCCGAGTACAGCCTTAAAAGTCTTTTGCAGATGTCCTGTGCTGACATCGAGTTGAATGCTCAGCTGGTCTATCGTCGGTATCTCGATATCATCCGACTTTAATAGCTCGAACGCCTTTTGAATCAATACCGCTCCCGCACCCGGCTCGTGTAAGTTCTTTGGTTTGCACCGCAGACACGCTCGAAAACCAGCATTCTCAGCCTCAACAGGTGTAATGAAAAACGTCACATTCTGCCGCTTCGGCGACCTCGACGAGCACGAAGGTCGGCAAAATATACCGGTCGTCCGAACGCCGAAATAAAATATGCCGTCGAATTCACGATTTCTGCTTTCGACCGCCCGCCAACGCCAATCTACCGATTGTTCATATGTTGTGATCTGCGTATTTCTCATGATTCAGAGTTTATATGCTTACCTACGGGCAATCTATCCGAAATCCATCATGTAATTTTACCCGCGTAATTTTGATATGTCGCCGATTAAGGGCTTATTGTAAATTGCGGTAGAATTTTTATATGAGCTCGGTCGTACTTTTCGACGGCGTCTGCAATTTTTGCAATGGCGCGGTCAACTTTATTATCCGTCACGACGATGAAAAGCGGTTTAAGTTCGCTCCGCTGCAATCGGAGATTGGGCGGGAAATGCAGGCAAAATACGGCATCGGCGAAGATGTGGATACGATAATCCTGGTCGAAGACGGACGCGCATTTACGCTGTCAACCGCCGGACTGCGTGTAGCTAAAGGATTGGGCGGCTTCTGGTCGCTCGCGTATGCATTCATTATCATCCCGGCGTTTATTCGTGATTTTTGCTATCGGCTTTTCGCAAAAAACCGCTATAGATTATTCGGCCGAAAAGACTCATGCATGCTGCCGACGCCGGATGTGCGGGAGAGATTTTTATAAAAAGGAAATAATTATGAGAGCAACATGGAACGGCGAAGTTATCGCCGAAAGCAATGAAACGGTCGTCGTCGAAGGAAATCACTATTTTCCCGCCGATTCAATTAAACGAGAGTATTTTTCTACATCGGCAACACACACTGTCTGCGGCTGGAAAGGCACGGCAAACTATTACGATATAGCCGTAAATGGCGACAAAAATAAGGATGCGGCGTGGTATTACCCCGAAGCAAAAGACGATGCCAAGAATATCCAGGGCTATGTGGCTTTTTGGAAAGGCGTCGAGGTCAGGTAAATATTTGCCGCCGATAAACGCAGATGACGCGGATCAGAATACTTAGATACAGCTTTGTCTTTTTATGCTTTCTTATCTGCGGTTAGTTGCGTAAATCTGCGGCGAAAAATTCTTTGTGAATTATTACTCACTCGAAACGCTAGAATACGCCAAGCTCCTCGAGCTTGTCAGCCGTCACGCCCAGACACCGATGGGCGTGGAGCGTTTCGCGCTTTTGAGGCCGATCGCCATCCGCCGCGAACTCGACTATGCGCTAGCTACGATCAGCGAGACCATCACTCTCAACGAAGAAAAACAGGTCACTTGGTCCTTCAGCGGACTCGAAGATCCAGCCGACGCCGTTGCAATCCTAAAGATCCAAAACGCTTCGCTCGAACCGAATCTGATGCTTGAGATCGCACGCATTTGCAATCAGGCTCTCTTTGCCCGTTCGGCGATCCAACCGGAAAAGGAATTCGCCCCGACGCTCTGGCAAATCGTTGAAAATATTCCGCCGACTCTGCTCGCGGTAATCAATCAGGTTAACAAAAAGCTGCTGCCCGGCGGCGAAATCGACGATTCGGCCTCGCCGGAGCTGGCAAAACTGCGGCGTGAAATTAGCTCGCAAAAAGCGAGACTCACGAAATCGCTCGAATCCGCGATGCGTGCCGCCGGAACCGCGATTCAGGACGAGATTGTTACCGTCAGAAACGACCGTTTTGTTATCCCCGTAAAGACTGATTTTCGAGGAAAAGTCGCGGGTGTCGCGCATGGTTTCTCGTCAAGTGGATCGACAGTATTCGTCGAACCCTTGGCGGCCATAGAGGCCAATAATGAATTGCAAAATCTCAAAGGCAAAGAGGAGCGCGAGGTCGCACGCATATTATTTGCGTTAACAGAAGAGCTTCGCGAACAACTTCCGGCTGTCGAAATGGCCGTCAATGCTGTCGGCGAGCTGGATTTTATTAAAGCAAAGGTCGAATTCGCCCAAAAATTTAACGCCGTCGTGCCTGAGATCTCTAACGAAGAAACACTCGACCTAGTCGATGCCCGCCATCCGCTACTGGAGGAAAATCTAAGAAATATTTCAACGCAAAGTCGCAAAGACACAAAGGTAGAAAAGGCGGAAACACGACCAGTAGGGAGTGTGCCTCAAGAAAAGGCAGAGATCGTCCCAAGCTCATTCACGCTCAGTAAACAGCACTCGGTAATGATCATCTCCGGTGCCAACGCCGGCGGTAAAACCGTTGTGCTGAAAACAGCCGGCCTGCTCTCATTGATGGCGATCTCCGGCCTGCCCGTTCCCGCAAAACAGGCTTGCATTCCCTTCTACCGCTCCATTTTGGCCGACATCGGCGACCACCAGTCGCTCTCGGCCAATCTTTCGACATTTTCGTCGCATATGTCGAATATCGCGTCGATGATCCGCGAATGCCTACCGCCGTCACTCGTTCTGTTGGATGAAGCCGGAACCGGCACCGACCCCGAGGAAGGCTCGGCCTTGGGCGTCGCGATAGTCGATCATTTTCGACGAATAGGTGCTCAATTGATCGCATCGACGCATTACCGCGGCCTAAAAATATACGCCGCGAACGACGAGAGCGTGATCAACGCCTCGGTCGAATTCGACGAAAAAACACTACAGCCGACCTATAAATTACTGCTCGGCCTCGCGGGAGCTTCGTCCGGCATCGAGATCGCCCGGCGTTTCGGAATATCAAACGAGGTGATCAACCGTGCCCGTGAAAACCTAGACATTTCGGCCCAGGAAGCCGAAAATTACCTCAAAAAGCTGCAAACCGAGACCAAGATCGCGACCGACCTCCGCATCGCTCTCGAAGAGGAACGCGAAGCCGTCGCGCTTGAATACGCCGGTCTTGAAATCGAAGCGGTCAAAAGGGAAAAAGAACGGCGAAAACAGTTTGAAGGCGAGTTGGCCACTGCGATCGACGAATTCGACCGCCAGTCAAAGGCCTTCATACAAACGCTCGAAGACAAGGCTCTAAAGAACAAACTTGAAAAAGAGCGGCTTTCGAGAAAAGCAGAACTCAACCGTGCGGTAACGGCGAAAGTCTCTCGGAGGTCAGAACCTGGAGCGGTAGCGACTGGGTTCCCGCTCGGTAATGCAACCGCTCAAGACAGACATAACACCGCCAACACCGTTATTTCAATCGGCTCCCGCGTCATCACCTCTTTCGGCAATATCGGCACCGTCGAGCGGCTCGACAACGATGTCGCCCAGATACTCGTCGGCGGAATGCATCTGCGTGAAAAGATTGCCGATCTGCAAGTTGCCGCTGACGATCAAAAGGAGGAGACACGGCCGGCAGCGGGTGTGACTTCCGGAAAGGCGGACCTGCAAACAATGCGAGACATCGACGGCTACGACATCCCCGCCGAACTAAACCTCATCGGCAAAACCACCGCCGACGCCGAATACGAGATCGACCGCTTTCTCGACGAAGCCTACATGTCGTCGCTGCCATGCGTGCGGATCATCCACGGCTTCGGCACCGGCGCACTAAAAAATTACGTCCACCATTTTCTAAAGGGCCATCCGCATGTGTTAAAGTTCGGCTTCGCACCGTCCAACCAGGGCGGCAACGGTGCGACGATCGCGGAGTTGAAACAATGAGAAGGTTAGTAACCATATTCGTTTGGATTTTGGCTCTCTATGCGCTGGGCAGCGGGCAATCTGAAGCCACAAAAGTTGACGAGTTCGGAAAGGTAAACTGTGACGACTTCCTTGCAAGAGCCGACAATTTCTTCATCGCCCTTAACAACAACCCAACCGCACGAGGGTTCTTCGTGATCAATGGCGATGACAACCATAAGGGGGCGCCGTTGGCTTACTCGCATTTGCTCGACGACGCCATCGCTGCACGTCGATACGACCCGTCTCGTGTCGAGATCGTACACGCAGCATCCTCTCAGGGCGTGGGCGCGTCGTTCTGGCTGGTTCCGCCGGGTGCGAGCATTCCAACTTCTTGGTCCTCGGAATGGGACTTCACGCTACCTCCGAAGAGCAAACCGTTTATTTGGACCAGCGGTTTTGCCGAGATGTGTGGATCGCCACCAAATGTCGCTTTACTCACGAAATACTTGGGAGCGAATCCCGGTGCACGTATTCATGTGGTAATTCATGCCGCGACTCGTCGAAATCGTCGTGCGGGACTAGTAGAGGCGAAAGCCGCTCTCAATGGCATACCTTCCAACCGGATCCGGTACTTCTATCGCAAACTAGCGGGCTATGTCATCCCAATAAACGACTACTGGTTCGTGCCAAAGAAATCTTAGATGCTCTACCCCAATACTTCATCGACGACCTTAAAAACCCTGTATGACAAAGATGACCACGAAGACGGAAAGAAAACGAAGATGACTAAGATCGACGCAGCGAGTTCGCTCCGAATGACGCTCCAAAAATGACGTTTCCAAATGCCAAATTCATGTTTCCAAACGCCGAAAATAGTGTTTCCAAACAGCTAAAACCATGTTTCCAAAACGCATCGTGTAACACATTTGACACCGGCATCTGCCGGACGGACAATTCGTAAATGCTCTACGACCAATACTTCATCGACGATCTTAAAAACCGCGCGGACATTGTGCGGATAATACAGCCGTACGCGCAGGATTTGAAGAAAAAGGGGGCGAATTGGATGGGGTGCTGCCCGTTTCACCATGAGAAAACGCCCTCGTTTTCGGTGAGTCCGGCGAAGGGATTTTATAAATGCTTTGGCTGCGGCAAGGGTGGCAGTGTTTATAACTTTCTGATGGAAATGGAAGGACTGAATTTCCCCGAGGCGATAAAGCGGGTCGCCGAGATCAGCGGCGTGATGCTGCCCGAACCCATCGATGACGTTAGTTACGAAAAGAGCAAAAAGCGGAGTGCGGAGAAAAAACAGATTGCCGATCAGATCATCGAGCTAAACCAGATCGCTCTCGATTTTTGGGAATCCGAGCTGCAAAAGAAGAACGCAAAAGCAAAGGCCGCCCGCGAATATCTCGAAATTCGCGGCATCTCGGATGAGATTCAAAAAGCCTTTCACATCGGTTTTTCGCCGGATAAATGGGACGGCTTGCTCAATCTGCTTCGGACGCGAAACGTCGATGACAAGCTGATCGAGCAATCGGGCCTTGTATCGGTAAACGAAGAAAAAAAAAGGGTTTTCGACCGTTTTCGCGGGCGTATAATGTTTCCGGTTTTGGACGCAAATGGCCGTCCGGTCGCCTTCGGCGCCCGTGCGATGGGTGCGGACGAACCGAAATATCTCAATTCGCCTGAGACGCCCGCTTACACAAAGGGCGAGCATCTTTACGGCCTGTTTCAGGGCAAAGATGAGATCCGCAAACGAAAATTTGCCATTCTGGTGGAAGGTTATCTCGACCTTATCGCTCTCGCTCAGTTCGGCGTCACGAATACGGCGGCAAGCCTTGGCACTGCCTTCACGCCAGAGCAGTCAAAGCTGCTTAGCCGTTTTTGCAAAAGTGTTGTTATCAACTATGACGGTGATTCGGCCGGAATCAAGGCCGCGCGGCGGGCGATTGAGCATTTGCTGCCGCAGGAATTTGACATCAAGGTTCTCGTGCTGCCGGACGGCAAAGATCCGGATGACTTTATCCGTGCAAACGGGACCGCCGAGTACAACGAACGGCGCGGAAAGGCCGAGCCGTTTCTTTCGTTCGCACTTAAATCGTCGGTCGTCGGACGCAATATCAATAACGCAAAGCAAAAAGCCGAGGCGATCGAGGATTTTTTGCCCATCATATCCGCGATCCGCAATAACATTCAAAAACGCGAGAGCTTTGACCAGGCCATGACATTCTTTAGCGTGGAAGACGCTCCGCTAAAACGCGAGCTTTGGTCGTCGTTCGCGGGCGGACACCACACGCAGACAGTGGCCCTAACGCAAAAAGTATCGCGTGCCGCGCGTGCAAAGATCACAATCGCCGAACGCCATCTGCTCGAGCTGCTCGTTTTCGACCGCGATCTGCGTGACATTATCTTGCCGCAGCTCGAACCGAGCGATTTCGAGAATCTTTCGACATCCGAAATATTTGCGGCGTTTAACGCAATACACGCCGCCAAGCAAGAGATAACGCCGGAAACCTTGCTCGAACACATTGGGGACGACGAAAGCGAGGTCGACCTCGCCCACGGCTTGTTAACGGGCCCGCCGCGCCGGAATAAAGAGGATGCCATCGACCGCGTACTCCACGATGCCGAAAACTGTGTGTTTGCCCTGCGAAATATGGCCATTAAAAACCGGATAATGGAGATAAGCCGCGAGGCCACGCTTGCCGAACAATCGGGTGACCCCGAGCTTTTCAACCATCTGACGTTCGAGCAGCTCGAACTCGAAAAAATACGCCGCGCGCTTCAGCAGCGAATCGCAGAGATGTGATATACTTTCCCGTTTAAACCCGCCTGCCTGATGCTGAAACAATTCGGGCATTTTTGGCGTTATTATATATATTGCGAACAACGGTGTAACCCGCTATTCATCAAAAAACATTTATCACTTATGCCTGATTACGACGAAAAAGAAGACTTAATGGATCGCCTGCTGGCTCTTGGCAGGCGGAAGAAAGGGTTGAGCCTTGACCAGCTCCATCGTGAACTCCCCGAAAATATGATGTCGCCCGACGACATCGAAGATGTTTTGGAGCGTCTGGAAGGCGCGAATATATCCGTTGCCGAGACCGACGCCCAGCTTTTGGAGCGTGCGTCGAGTCTCGCCCTGGATGACGAAGAAGAAGAGGTCGCCGCCGACGAGGACGATCTCGATCTAGACCTTTCGGCCGGCGTACTGGATAAATCCAACGACCCGGTCCGGCTCTACCTGCGTGAAATGGGTATCGTGCCTCTGCTGAATCGCGAGGGCGAGGTCACGATCGCCAAACGCATCGAACGCGGCCAGATCAAGACGCATAAAGCAATATCGCGTTCGCCTATCGCCGTCGAGCGGCTGCTTAAGGTCGGCGACGACCTTGTGATCGGCAAGGCGAGCATTCGCGAAACGGTTGTTTTTTCGGAGCAAGCCGAGATCTCGATTGAGGAAGATAAGGCCGAAGAATATATGCGGTGGACGCTCGAGGGTATCGAGAGCATTCGCGTCCATTATGCCAATGCACTCAAAACTTGGAACGCGCTAATTGCTGAACAAGCGAAGGCCGACGGTAAAAAGTCGAAGAAACTGCTTAACTTGCGACGAAAAACAGCGCGTTTGCGGCTGGAGATCGCACACGAGATCAAGCACCTTAATTTAACGGAACGATCGCGGCAGGTTTTGATCGCAGCGATTCGCAAGACAGTCGATGATATTAGAAAGCCCGAACGGGCGATCAACAAGGCCAAGGAAAAGCTTGAAAAGAAACCGCCGACGGCCGAAAAGAAAGACTTGAACGGCAAGATCGCCGAGGCTCGCGAGGCTTTGGCGGAAATCGAGGTTAAATACCATCTGCCTACGGTCGAGATCAAGCGTTCGTATCAGACGATCAGCGTCGGCGAGACCGAGACAAATAAAGCGAAACGCGAACTGGTCGAGGCCAATCTTCGCCTTGTCGTCTCGATCGCCAAAAAATATACGAATCGCGGCCTGCAATTCCTCGATCTGATCCAGGAAGGCAACATCGGATTGATGAAAGCCGTGGATAAATTCGAGTGGCGCCGCGGTTACAAATTCTCGACCTACGCGACATGGTGGATTCGCCAGGCGATCACCCGTGCCATCGCCGATCAGGCCCGCACGATCCGTATTCCGGTTCACATGATCGAGACGATCAACAAGTTAATTCGCACATCGCGTCTACTTGTGCAGGAACTTGGACGCGAACCGTCGAGCGAGGAAATCGCAAAACGGATGGATATTCCGGTCTCAAAAGTGCGAAAAGTTCTCAAGATAGCTCAAGAGCCAATCTCTCTCGAAACGCCTATCGGTGAAGAGGAAGATTCGCATCTCGGCGATTTTATCGAGGATAAATCGATATTAAATCCTGCAGAGTCGGTGACGTTCTCAAATCTACGTGAGATCACCGATGAAGTGCTCGCAACGCTCACGCCGCGTGAGGAAAAGGTCATAAAAATGCGCTTCGGCCTCGGCAACACCGGCTCCGAGCACACGCTCGAAGAGGTCGGCCAGCATTTTGCTGTCACACGCGAACGCATCCGACAGATCGAGGCTAAAGCTCTTCGCAAGCTGCGGCACCCATCACGTTCGCGACGGCTAAAGGCGTTTTTAGAAGGAAAGCAGAGCTGAACCTGTCGGTTTAATTAGGATTTATATTTCTGCATCTTGTGCATATTGATATTTTCAATGCTGTGCGAGATGCAGTTCTTCGTTAATCCACGACTTCGCCGCATCGTAATATGACGCTGAATAATCAAGCCCGCAGTTATCTTTCGATCATTGGTTTCGGAATTTTCCTCGTTATTCCGGGGCTTGATGTGATCCTTAAATATTTCGGGTTAATCGGGATTGCCGGTTATTTATTGTTGAGTTTTTTAGTGCTGTTTATCGGTTTTAAGCTCGTGTTACCGGCGTTTCTCTCGAAACTTACCGAAAAACAGGCAAACATACTGGCGGTGCTCA
>JAYUDV010000125.1:0-5527 GCA_043739565.1 Chloracidobacterium sp. | reverse complement strand
CCGATCGGATTATGCCAGCGGCCTGCGGCGCCTGATTTTGAAAATCTTCGGACAGCTTTTTCGACCGTGCCAAAGTTTGACTTGTGATAACGTTTTGGGCTTCGATCCATCCCTCGGTCAACGTGTCGTCGTGGGCCCGTACGCGAAACCAAGGTACTTTTTCATAGTCCACCTGATCGATCACGTCAAGACGGTCGCCCCGCTTTACCTCAAGCAGATCGGCGGCGACGACCGAATATGACGTGCGTATCTGCGCCGTCTTTGAGATCACGGTCGCCGTGTCAGTCGGCCCTAAAATGCCCGTATCAAACCAGCCGCAGCCCGCCTGCGCGAGCCCGATCAACAGAATTGCAATTGGAATAAAAACTTTCGATTTCATCTATTATTTACAGTCAATTTTCGCCAGTTATTATAACCTAACTTGTCCAATAAATCCTTTTGGCGGCCCGACGGTTTTGCTTTAACCGTCAATTTGGTTACCTGATCTTTAGTATCGACGTCGAGTCCCGCGGCGTTCAGCAAATTGCCCCACTCAATGTTTTCCGTCCCGGAAATATAACGGTCGGCGATCGGTATAAGTTCCTTATGCGATTTAAAGATTGAAAGTATCGCAGTATTGCCATCCGACGCGGGGATCGCTCCACCGTGTTGCGAATATATCTCCCGCACCAGATCACTCGTTGAGCGTTTTCCGTTTGACTCGTTTAGCAACGCAAGATCGCACAGAAACGCAACGATCATGCCGCGAGCATAAACCTGAGTGTTACCTCCCATCCAACGGTTCTTTGATAGGTCAATCAGCGATCGCGGTTTAGGCATGGACATCGCGGTGAATCCCCGATCCAGGCTAGATGCCCGGGAAAGCGTGTCGAGCATATCCTCAAATCTGATCCGATTAACTTCGACACCCAATTTGAGTGACTGGTAGAGGGCGAAACCCTCGTAAAACCAGTCATAATGGCCAGTAAGATTAAGACTGGCTGGTGCCCACATGTGAAATATCTCATGCCGAAATTGCTCGTGGAGGCGTTGTATTGACTGCGACTTAAAAGGCATGTCGGACGAAGCAATGGTTATGCTCGAACCGCGAGTATCAGCCTCCCAATGTCCACCTTGGACATCCCAGGGAAACTTTACAAGAGCAATCTGAGAACTTCTCGGTGCCGATCCAAATAGTTTTTCGTACTTCCCGAAGACCTCGGCAGCGATCGTCGCTGCCTCATCATCGGCAAACAGCCAATCGCCCGATAGCAGCACTTTTACAGAAGAATCGCCAACCGTGACGGTCTTTTCACGCCAATTGCGACTTATAAAGAAACAAGCTTTCTCGATATTGGCGACCTCGAATTCATTTACACCTATAGTTTTCTCAGTGGAATATAACTTCCAGCCCGTGGGCAGTTCGATTTTGATCTTTGCAAATTTCCCACTGTCCTGCGGTAAAAAGTCGTCGGGCATCAAAATGCCGCCGTCACCGCTAAGCCAGGAAACATGGGCCGAGGCAACGAAACTCTTAGTTTGTGCCAGATCGACGCTATATGACCACGCCTTAATACCGCTCACTGCCAGATATTCGCCCGGAATTCCCCGGTTAAACACAGTTCCTCCTTTAGAGTCGGCAAGACGGATATCCGATATGCGTTGGTAAATTCCAAATGTGCCGGCATAGTCAGACATAAACGAAATTCTATTCGCTGGCGTGCCGGACCGTTCGTGCAGAAAACGCCCTTGCACACGGGCCACGCTCGGAGAGTTTGCGTCAATCCTTATTGTCGTTTCGATGTCCTGAGCTTCTATGTTTGTAAAGAATTGTAAAATCTGGGCGAACGCGACGAAAAATAGTAGATTTGATCGTAGAATTTTTGACATCTGCAGGGAAACGGGAATAAAATGATTTTTTGCACGTGAGCGTATTTAGGCCCTCATTCAGAATAGAGGATTTAATGAGTCTTATCAAAATCATAATCTACGCGATGATCTTTGTGTTAAGCCTCCTGTTTTTGGGGCGGTTCTTTTTCTAAGCTGTGGCGGGACACGGAGTTTATTTACTTTTTTTTTGCGGAATACATCTTTCCCAAGGTATTTGAATAGAGGTTTGTAAAACGAAGCGGTCAAATTGGCCGCTTCTTTGTTTTGACTTCCAACCTCGGTTGGTTTCTTTTCTATGCCGGAATTAAGAAAAATAAAGCGAGCATTGATAAGCGTTTCCGACAAGACCGGACTAACGGAGTTTGCGGCTGAGCTCACGGCGATTGGCGTCGAGATCGTTTCAACCGGCGGGACCGCAAAGGCTCTACGTGACGGCGGATTGACCGTCACAGATGTTTCCGATGTCACCGAATTTCCTGAAATGATGGACGGCCGCGTCAAAACTCTGCACCCGAAAATACACGGCGGGTTACTCGCCCTGCGTGACAACGCCGAACATGTCGCTTCGATGCACGAACACTCGATCGTGCCTGTCGATCTGGTCGTCGTCAATCTTTATCCGTTCGAGGCGACCGTTGCAAAAGACGGTGTGGGCCTCGACGAAGCGGTCGAAAATATCGACATCGGCGGCCCGGCGATGATCCGCTCGGCGGCGAAGAATTGGCGGGACGTCGCGGTCGTGACTGACGCCCGGCTGTATCCCGAAATAATCGCCGAATTGAACGCAAACAGCGGCTCGCTCTCGCTCGAAACGCGGGCACGGCTCGCCACTCTCGCCTACACGCTGACGGCAAGCTACGACCTCGCGATCTCGTCGTATCTTGCCAAACATCTCTCCAACGACGACCTCGGCCGCCTCGAACCGATGAATCCACTCGGCGATCTTATCTTTATCGAGCCCGATGACGAATTGTTAGTACCGGAAGCGGTAGCGACCGGCGCACCTTCTGACGACACGCTTCAAGAATATAAAATCATCGAGCTTGCCAAGGTCATCGACCTGCGTTATGGCGAAAATCCGCATCAGAAAGCGGCATTATACAAGACCAACGACGGCGGCATCGCCGGCGCCGAACAGCTTCACGGCAAGGAAATGTCGTTCAACAATTACGTCGATGCCGAGGCTGCGTGGAATCTTGTGCAGGATTTTGACGAGCTTGCGGTGGCTATCATCAAACACACAAATCCGTCCGGCGTCGGCGTGGGCATAACTAACGAAACAGCCTACGCCCGCGCACTCTCGACCGATCCGGTATCGGCATTTGGCGGGATCGTCGCTTTTAATCACAAGGTCGATGCTGCGGTCGCAAATTCCGTAATAGAAGTATTTTCCGAAGTGATCGTCGCACCGGATTACGACGAAGATGCACTTAAGATATTTAAATCAAAGAAGAACTTGCGTGTTTTGAAGGTCGAATCATGTTCAAACGGATTTCAAATCTCAAATTTGAAATCTCAAATTGAATATAAACAAATTTCCGGCGGCTTTCTAGTCCAGAACAAGGACATTAACCGTCTCTCCATCGCCCATCTCAATTTCGTCACGACGCGAAACCCGACAAATGCCGAGCTAAAAGCGATGCAGCTCGCATGGACCGTCTGCAAACACGTAAAATCGAACGCGATCGTTTTCGCCAATGAAAATCAAACCATCGGCGTCGGCGCCGGACAGATGAACCGCGTTGATTCGGTACGTATTGCAGCGATGCGGGCGGAGAGGTTTGATCTGCCCTTAAAAGGTTCCGTCGTCGCATCGGACGCCTTTTTTCCATTTCGCGACAACGTTGACGAAGCAGCAAAATTTGGCGTCACCGCCATTATCCAGCCCGGCGGCTCGATCAAAGACGACGAATCAATCGCCGCCGCTAATGAACACGGCATCGCGATGGCATTCACTGGCATTCGGCATTTTAAACATTAAGTAGAGAAATCCACGTGTTAACACCGAAAATACGCGAGCGATTTGTCTTTGTGCCGTCACGCTGACTCGAATGCTACACCTTTACTCACGTTCAGGTTCTCGCACTTATTGCGGAAATCCCTTGACAACATCTTGTAGCAGTGTTAAAACTATACCCAATTAGGACGACCGAAGGAACGCTCGATTGGTTTTTTGTACTCGAAAAAGCCTCGGTTTTTTGTTTTTAATCCCCCGACCATTCATTGAATAGGAGAATAGTATGAAAACGATAACTATATGTGTATTGACCGCCGCTCTGGCAGCTCTGATGGCTGCGTGCGGAGCACCGGCCGGAAATACCGGAACAAACGCGAACGCCAACGGTAATACAAATTCTAATGCCAACATGGCTAAACCGATGGCCGCAGCGCCTACAAAGGACGCCCTTTTTGCCATGGAGAAACAGGCGAATGAGGCCTGGATAAAGGGAGACACGAAATTCTTTGACGGCTTCTTGTCAGATAAGTTTGTCGAATATGCCGACGGCAAACGGATGGCCAAGGCCGACGTTACAAAAATGATCGCCGACTCTAAGTGCGATATAAAGACATGGTCGCTGGAAGACCCGCAGATGGCGATGATCGATGCCGACACGGCGGTTATAAGTTATAAAGGCAACTTCGACGGCACCTGCTTGGACGATAAAGGCAAACAGATGAAGGTACCGAGCCCGGTCCGAGCGGCCAGCGTGTACATTCGCAACGGGGACAAATGGCAGGGTGCATTCCACGGTGAGAATCCGATCATAGATCCGAAGAGTCCGCCTAAGGCTGCTCCTGCCACACCAGCAAAGAAGGAAGTCGCGAAGAAGGACGACAAAACAGCCGCCAATTCAAATGCCGCGTCTAACACCGCGGCACCTGCAAAAGCTACTCCCGACCCGAATACCGACGCCCTGGTCAAGGTTGAACTCGCGGGATGGGAAGCCTGGAAAGCAAAGGACGCCAAGAAGCTCGACGATTTCACTGCCAAGAGCGCGTCGATCGTCGGTTCCGACGGCATGTGGTTAGGCAACCGCGCCGATGTGATCAAATATTGGGCGGAAATGCCGTGTGAAAACATCAAGACCGTCAGCGTTACCGACGGCTTTGCGACGGCTCTCTCGCCGACCGTCGAGATGCTCACTCTAAAAGGTACGGCCGACGGCACATGCTACGGCCAAAAGAACGGTTCGCAGCACGCCGTGTCCGTTTACGCTAAAGAAGGCGATTCGTGGAAATTGGCGTTTAGCTTCAGCTATCCGACGTAAGCCAGGCGTTTTTTAATAAAAACTCAGGAAGGTGCGACTGCCCTGTCCCCTTTTTGCGATTGACATGCCGTTTGAGTTCCAACTTTGGTTACAAATAGCCAACCAAAGTTGGAGCTCAAAACGAGGTCAAGGCGCGAATGTAGTTATCCTAAGGTCGTTGCCATCCGTCGAGACCGAGATCATGCCGCGTTCGCCCGTTGTCATCACATTTGCACCGAAGTTTTTCCATCGTTCGACGACTTCCCTGTGTGGGTGGCCGAATGGCGATTTGCGACCGACTGAGATCACGGCCATAGTTGGAGCAACCGCATCGATAAATTCCTGCGTTGACGACGTGCGGCTGCCGTGATGCGGTACCTTGATCAGATCGGCGTAGAGATCGCCGCCAC
>JAYUDV010000124.1:0-2050 GCA_043739565.1 Chloracidobacterium sp. | reverse complement strand
AAACCGAGAAAGAGATATCGCAACGGTTCGATTTCAAAGGCAGCAAGGCGGCGGTGGTAATGCAGGGCAAAGATCTGCAACTGACTGCGGAAGATGACACGAGACTCAGGAATATGAACGACATCCTCCAGAGCAAGCTCGTCAAACGCGGCATTTCGCTCAAAGCTCTCGATTATCAAACCGTCGAAGCGGCGGCGGGCGGCACGGTTCGCCAGCTTGTAAAGGTCCAACGGGGAATTCCCATCGATAAAGCGAAAGAGGTGGTGAGGTTCATAAAAGACGCCAAATTCAAGGTCCAGGCGTCGATCCAGGGCGAAACCGTGCGAGTCTCAGGCAAGGATCGCGACACGCTGCAGGACGTAATGGCGAAGCTCAAGGCGAAAGACTTTGGCATCGATATGACGTTTGACAACTACCGGAGCAATTAACCGCGAAATGCGCTAAAAATGCGAAAAATAGGAAATCTATTTAGCGGGTTGTGCGTAAAACAATAGCAAACGAGCCGTTAAGACGAAATTCGGCAAAACTCTCGAAACTGTGGTTGATCTGATTTTCAAAGACGAAAGTTACGCAATAATGGGAGCGTGTTTCGAGGTGTATAAGGACAAAGGGTGCGGGTTTGTAGAGCCGGTTTATCAAGAATGTCTTTCGATCGAACTACAACATCAGGGAATTCCGTCCATCGAACAACAGCAACTTGATCTCTTTTATCGAGACCAGAAACTCACGCATATCTTCAAACCGGATTTCGTGTGTTTCGGAAAAATAATAATCGAGATCAAGGCAGTCCAGAGCCTCGTAGCGGAACACCGTGCTCAGGTAATGAATTATCTGAAGGCTACCGGTTATACACTCGGACTTTTAGTTAATTTCGGACATTTTCCGAAACTCGAATATGAGCGAAATGTATCCACAAGAGCAAATCGGCTCTGAGCGTCTTTCTTTCTTATTTAGTCCTTTTAGCGTTTTTCGCGGTTAAATTCCTATGCAGCGATTCGCACAGGCAAAAAAAGAACTTCTTCCACAGGCGACCGCTCGCAGGGTCTTTGATCTCATAAAAGATGAATTGTCGCTCGTCGAGGCCGAGTTTGAGCGGCAAGCGAGTTCTAACATTCAGGTCATCAATTATTTAGGTGATTACCTTCGTGCGTCAGGCGGCAAACGTGTAAGGCCGGCACTTTTGCTACTTGCAAATTATTCGATCGGCGGCGACGGCTCGTCGGAGAGTTCCGTTAGCCTCGCGACGGTGATGGAGATGCTGCACACGGCGACGCTTGTGCATGACGATATTATCGATAACGCGGATGTTCGGCGTAACCGGAAATCGATCAACGCGCGGTTTGGCAATCAGACTGCGGTGCTGATGGGTGATTGGCTGTATATGTCTGCCTTTCAGACGGCTTTGCGTGAGCGTTCGCTGGAGATTCTCGATATTTTGACGCGTCTGACGCGAAAAATGACCGAGGGCGAGCTGATCCAGATGACGATGATCGGCAGCCTCGGCATTACCGAGGACGATTATTTTGATATCTTACGCCGAAAGACGGCCTATCTTTTCTCGGCGTGCTGCGAGATCGGCGGCATTCTGGGCGGTGCGGATCAGGCCCAGCAGATCGCTCTGCGGGAATACGGAATGAACCTGGGCATCGCGTTTCAGTTATCTGACGATATTCTCGACCTTACCTCCGAGTCAGAACAGCTTGGAAAGGCCGCCGGAACGGATTTGCTCGAGGGCAAACTTACATTACCGCTTATCTCGCTGCTTAAAAAAGAACCTGCTGTAAAGAACCGGCTTGAAAAGGTCATGCTTGACGGTGACTATTCTCATCTTACCCGCGAAACTATCAAGAAAAAACTCGACACATACGGCATTCTCGATGAGATCAAATCCCGCTCGCACGAGTTTGCCGGGCGTGCGAGAAAAAGTCTTGATGTTTTGCCGCAATCGGAGTATCGTTCTTGTTTGGAAGACACTCTGGATTTTGTTACGACACGAAATCACTAGAATCTCAGAGAGAATCCGGTAGTAATATCTCGCTCGCTTCATCTA
>JAYUDV010000123.1:0-5548 GCA_043739565.1 Chloracidobacterium sp. | reverse complement strand
CTAATTTACATTGCGGCGGCACACGCGCAAAGCGGCGGACCATTTTCGATCCAACAATCCGTGATCGCCTCGGGCGGCGGTGCAAGCAGCGGCGGCATTTTTAGTGTCCAAAGCACCAGCGGACAGCCGATCGCCGGCGGATTGATCGGCAATGACCCCTTTACCATTTTCAGTGGTTTTTGGACACCGGAATTCGCTCCGTCAACAAATCCCTCCGGGGTCGGCGCGGCCAATCCGAACCAGGTTATCGCCGGCGGTACGACTCTGCTGACCATCACAGTCACGCCCGGCACTAATCCCGTGAGCACAGGCATCTCCGTCACAGGCGACCTGACTTCGATCGGCGGCTCCGCCACGCAGCAGTTCTTTGACAATGCCACAAATGGCGACGTTACCGCGGGCGACAATATCTTTTCGTTTTTTGCCACCGTCGCGGCAGCTACGACCGCCGGGCCAAAGACACTGCCAACCAACATCACGGATGCACAAGCGCGCATTGGGGCCGCTAATATCTCATTAACAGTAGTAGCTCCGACGCCGACACCGACACCAACGCCGATGCCGACTCCGACTCCGACTCCGACTCCGACTCCAACACCGACGCCGACTCCAACACCGACGCCGACGCCGACCCCAACACCGCCAGTGCAAGGTTTTGAAAGTGATGTTGCGGACCGGTTTACTGGCGACGGTATGCTGCTTGCGAATGATGTGACGCTCATTCGGCAGTTTGTGGTTGGAAACCTCATCCCCAATCCGGCGTTCAATGAGTTTCAGCGGGCAGATTCTTCTCCGAGCGCTACTCGTGGCGATGGACAATTGGATGCGACGGATATCGTTCAAGCTCGCAGATATGTCGCCCGACTCGATGATCCGCAACCGGCGGGCGGGCCGCTGACGGCAACAGCTTCGCCGCTCACGTTCCTGACGAGTCAGGATTTGGAAAATATATTTGACACCAAACGGACCCTGCGGGCCGTGTCGGCAAATGCGTTAGCCGGGAGCCAGGTTTCGATTCCGATCGAGTTGGATATTTCCGGCGATGAGGTTGCGGCAAGTTTCACCTTGAATTTTGATCCGGCCAAGCTCGGTAATCCGGTGGTCAACCTCGGTGCGGGAGCTTCGGCTGACGCAAACTTAACCGTCAACACATCCGCCAATGGCCGCGTGATGGTGCTGGTGGACGCAGGCGGCGCGCTGTCGAAACAGCTTGTCACCATCACCTTTGATGTCGCACCACACGCATCATCAGGTGCAACCTATGTACGTTTTGCCAACGACCCGACACCGGCCAGCATTTCAGACGCCGCCGGGCAACGGCTCGATGCAAATTACGAGAACGGCACGGTGACAATTACGGGCCCGAACCCCGCCGGTGTTGAAGTCTCAGGTAGAGTCCTCACACCCGACGGACGCGGCCTCCGTAATGCCCGCGTGACGATCACCGATCAAAACGGTGTGAGCCGAACCGTAACGACAAGCTCATTTGGCTATTACCGCTTTGACGAGGTCGAAACCGGCCAAACATATACCGTCAGCGTCGGATCGCGAAGCTACCGCTTTGCCTCTCGCACATTACAGGTATTTGACAATCTTTCGGACGTGGATTTTGTCGGATTGGAATGAGAAAAAGTAAATGGTGAATTGTAAATGGTGAATATTTTACTCATTCATCATTCATCATTCATCATTCGGGGCTTAGATATCGGGAACCCAAAACACGCGATCGGCATTTTCTACCTTTTTCAGGCCGAGTCCGGGCAATTCTGATTCACTGCTGCCGATATACGTAAAATGCGGCAGATCGGAGACGACGGTCTGATACCAGCCGTGTTTGGCGAGAATGCTCCGGACAACGGCGTTTTCAAATTCCTTGACGTCGAAGGCGAGCATTGATAAATGCTGTGAGGTTCCGGGCGGAGCGACCGAATATATTATCGATTTAGAAAGGTCTTTTGCGAAGTAGATACCGCTTTTCTCAAGTGCCAATATCTCGGGAACCTGTTCGAATGGCGTGAGAGCGCGGATATGATTCGCGTCTGCCTGCGAGATACGGCCTTTGCCCGTCCAATAGATCAGGCCCGGATTAACGCGGCTTGCCCAGAGATCGACAGTTTGCCGGTAGCCACGGCGGGCCGAATCAGCGCCACGCGGCGTAATGCTCAAACCTTTTTTTTGGGCCTCGGTTCTCGCTGCACTAAGTGCGGTCATTGCAACGGATTGCAAATCAACGGAAAGTCCGCCGACATTCGCGGTAGATTTTGTCAACGAAGCCTGAAACGCGGTCACGTCCGCCTCGTCCTTAAAGACGATCTTACCGGGCGGCGTTGCACCGCCGCGAGCGACATAAACGGCCCCGTATTCCTTCAACAAAAGCCGTTCGGCATCATTGGCCGGCTGAGCGAATCCGGCTGGCAAGTTCTTGAAAAATATTCGATTCTGATCGCTTTCCGCCATATTAACGCCTGTCGATTGTATATTAGCTCCGGTATTTTGCGAAGCCGGACGCGAACCCGCCGAGCCGCAGCTAACAAGCGAAAATGCCAGCACATAACAGCATATCAACGATCTATTGTTCTTTAGCATCAATGAATTGTTCGAAAATTTGCGACTATCGACCTAACAGCTTCGATGTGATCTTTAAGATATTCGTCTTTTTCGATAAAAGGCACAACCGACCGGATTTGATTATAGGTCGCACGCGTCCCGTTGCCCAGTTTTCGATCCGCGCCGAGACGTTTCTTTCGGAAATCGAGACCTTGTGCGGCGCACAGCAATTCGAGAGCGAGGATTGTCTCAAGATTTTCGGCAACCTGTCGAAGTTTTAACGCGGCCGTTGCACCCATTGAGACGTGATCCTCGACATTTGCCGAGCTCGGTATCGTATCGACGCTCGCCGGATGCGAAAGTATCTTATTCTCGGTGCAAAGCGCTGCAGCCGTGTACTGGACGATCATAAAACCGGAATTCAGCCCGCCGTGTTCGGTAAGAAAGGGCGGCAAAATATGGGCATTCGAGGCCTCGTCCGTAAGACGCATGATCCGTCGCTCCGAAATGTTTCCAAGCTCCGAAAGCGCGATCGTCAGGTAATCGAATGCCAGCGCCAGCGGCTCGCCGTGAAAATTGCCACCGCTAATGACTTCGATACTCAAGTTCTCACCGCCCGCTGACGCCGACGGTTCTGACAAGAAAATAAGCGGATTATCCGTTACCGAGTTAAGTTCGAGCTTTATGAGCCATTCGGCATAGGCAACCGCGTCGCGACACGCGCCGTGGACCTGCGGCATGCACCGAAGCGTGTATGCATCCTGCACATTTGCGGGGTCAAATTCGCGTACGAATTCACTTTCGGCAAGAATCTCGCGCAAGTTACGAGCACATTCGATCTGACGCGGATGCGGACGCAGAGCGTGAATACGTTCATCAAATGCGGACACCGTACCGTGCAACGCCTCCAAACTCAAACAGCCGGAAATATCGGCGATCGCGGCCAAGCGTATCGCTTTCCAGGTTTCGAGTAGGCCGACAGCCGTCATTACGGTCGTCCCGTTTGTGAGAGCGAGGCCTTCTTTCGCGGCGAGCGTTGCGGGCGCGAGACCGGCTAGCTTCAGGGCGTTCGTTCCGCGCAATGTTTCGCCCTGATATTCGGCCTCGCCTTCGCCGATCAAAACGCACGCAAAATGTGCAAGCGGGGCGAGGTCGCCGCTGGCGCCGAGACTTCCCTTTTCGGGAATAACTGGATGAACGCCACGATTGAGAAATTCGAGAATTAACTCAAGCGTCTCAAGCCGAATGCCCGAAAAGCCGCGTGCCAGTGTGTTTGCACGAATCAGCATGATCGCTCGCACGGTCGGAATGTCGAATGGCTTTCCGACACCGACCGCATGGCTCAAAACGACATTCCGCTGAAGCGTTTTGACCTCTTCGCGGCTGATGATCTTGTCTTTAAAAGCTCCAAATCCGGTTGTAATACCGTATGCGATCTCACCGCGATCAAGCAGCGTCTGAACGGCGGCGGCACACCGGTTGACATTCGCTTTGGCGGCTTCAGATAAAGCAACACGCGGCTCACCGGGTTTGCCGTATGCGACAGCAATGACTTGTTCAAATGTAAGGCCTTCGCCGTCGATGATTATATCGGAGGTCATAAACAATGAGAGGTTAACACAAAATAGCTGAATGATTTAGGAGACTACGGCCCCTTTAGCGATGACCGATCCAACAAGATTACCGCCGAATTCATTTGCGATTTGTCGATAATCCGTTGAGTCAACGATTATCAGATCCGCTTGTTTCCCAACTTCGATCGAACCAACCTTGCCACCAAGCCCGACCGCAAACGCGGCATTTATCGTCACCGCATTCAACGCCTCGGACGGCAGCAGTTTCTGATAACGACATGCAATAGCCATCGCCATCGGCTGCGACGGACAAGGTGCCGAGCCGGGATTGTAATCGGTCGAAAGAGCGACAGCACAGCCCGCGTCGATCAAGTTTCTCGCGTCGGCGAAATGTGACCTGCCAAAATTGAAATTGACCGTTGGCGTAACGACGCCGACGGTATTTGACGCCGCAAGCAGTTTTACTTCGTCGTCTGAGATCGCGTCGAGATGATCTATCGACGCAGCGCCCATTTCTATGGCCAAACGGCTGCCGCCGAGATTTGTAAATTCGTCCACGTGAGCCTTGAGTTTGAATCCCATGCTTCGGGCGGTTTCGAGGACTTGCTTTGATTGAGCCAGATCGAATGCGCCTTTTTCGCAAAAAACATCGGCAAAAAACGGAACGCGGCCGTAAAAATGTGAGCCGACAAACCATTTCCATGCTCGCGGCAGCATCGTGTTGCAGATCAGATCGACATAGCCGTTAGCATTGCTCTTAAATTCCGGCGGTACGGCGTGAGCCGCGAGAAACGTTGGCACAATATCGATCGCGTGTGTTTTGTCGAGTTCCTCGATCGCAGCGAGCATCTTCATCTCCGCCTCAGTGTCGAGACCGTAGCCCGTCTTGATCTCGCAGGTAGTCGTTCCGCAAGCGAACATTTTGTCGAGACGTTCGCGGCTCTGAGCGACCAAATTTTCAATCGAAGCCTCTCTCGTGTGTTTTACCGTCGCGATAATCCCGCCGCCATTTGCGAGGATTTCGAGATAGTCGGATCCCTTAATCTTTAGTTCGAACTCATTCAAGCGGTCGCCGGCAAAGACAATATGCGTGTGCGGATCGACAAATCCGGGGCTAACGACGCGCCCTTCGGCGTTGATGTTCTCATCGGCGCTGAAATCGCGAATTACATCCGCCGAACCGCCAACGCCGACAATCCGTCCGTCCGCAACCGCAACGGCGCCATTTTCGACAATGCCAACGTCGAGCATTTCGGCACCGCGCTTCGGTTTGCCGCCCGACGCGCATGTCACAAGTTGCCCGGCGTTATGGATGATGAGATTTACCTGCTGCATTTATGGCTTGGGCTTTGTGATTTTTTTGTGAATTTCAGGGGTTGCCATCAGCGATGCCGAACCGTACCAGAGCGTCATATCAGGGATCAATA
>JAYUDV010000122.1:0-5555 GCA_043739565.1 Chloracidobacterium sp. | reverse complement strand
ATAAAAGGCAATGCGCGCAAGGTCCGTCGCATCTCAAACGGAGAGATACTAGCTGGTTTTGCGGGCTCGACGGCGGATGCATTTTCGCTTTTGACGCGATTTGAGACAAAGCTTGAACAGTTTCAGGGACAGCTTGAGCGAGCCGCGATCGAACTAAGCAAAGACTGGCGCACCGATAAATACTTAAGAAATCTCGAAGCATTGCTCATCGTCGCCGATAAAACTGACGCATTTCTCATATCCGGCAAAGGCGATGTGATCTCGTCGGACGACGGTTTGTTGTCGGTCGGATCGGGCAGCATGTACGCGCTGGCGGCGGCACGGGCGCTGATGAAACACACGACATTGACCGCCCGCGAGATAGCCGAGGAAGCCCTGCGGATCGCCAGCGAGATTTGTATTTATACGAATTCGGACATCGTGGTCGAGGAGATTTAGGCATCAAACATGGCAATTTACCTTAGCGGCGAGACATCGGCCGCGGAAAAACGAAACCTTGATGACCTGACCCCGCGGCAGATCGTGGCCGAGCTCGACAAATATGTCGTCGGCCAAAACGCGGCGAAAAAAGCTGTCGCGGTTGCCCTGCGCAATCGAATCCGCCGGCAAAAATTGCCGCCCGAGATAGCCGAGGATGTCCTGCCAAAAAATATTTTGATGATAGGCTCCACCGGTGTCGGCAAGACCGAAATCGCCCGGCGGCTCGCGCGGCTCGCTAATTCCCCGTTTATAAAGATCGAAGCCTCAAAATTTACTGAGGTTGGATATATGGGCCGCGATGTCGAGAGTATGGTCCGCGAATTGGCCGATGTTGCGGTCGATATGGCTAAACAGGGTGCTTTCGAAGACGTGCTCCCGCGTGCCGAGCAGAATGTCGAGGAACGGCTGCTCGATATTCTGTTGCCGTCGTCGGATTTACGTTATCAGACGCAGAGCGAAGATGAACCCACAAAGTTCGAGCAGCCAACATCCCGCACACGCGAAAAACTTCGCGAGCAGCTCCGCAACGGCGAGCTCGACGATCGACTGATCGACATCGAAACCCAGGACCGCTCGAATGCCACGATCGATTTTATTGGCGGGCAGGGAATGGAGGAAATGGGCGTTAATCTGCGGGATATGATGGGCAATATGTTCCCGTCAAAAACGGTAAGCCGCAAATTGACGATAGCCGAGGCCCGCTCGTACTTGATACGTGACGAACAGGAAAGCCTGGTCGATATGGAGCAGATAACGCGGCAAGCTGTGGAAAAGACGCAGTCGTCCGGGATAATCTTTCTGGATGAACTCGATAAAATAGCTGGACGTGAATCGGGAGGGAATCCGGACGTATCGCGAGGCGGCGTGCAGCGTGATCTCCTGCCGATCGTCGAGGGCACCAACGTCAACACAAAATACGGCATGGTCAGCACGGATCATATTCTGTTTATTGCCGCCGGGGCCTTTCATGTAGCAAAGCCATCCGATCTGATTCCGGAGCTTCAAGGCCGCTTTCCGATCCGGGTCGAGCTCGAATCCTTAACAATCGACGACCTTAAGCGGATACTTGTCCAGCCAAAAAATTCACTCATTAAGCAGTATCAGGCACTCTTAAACACGGAGGGAATTCATCTCACTTTTACCGAAGACGCCATTGACCGCCTGGCCGAAATGACCGAGGAGATCAATAAAACCACCGAAAACATCGGTGCGAGACGATTGCATACCCTTGTCGAGAAACTTCTCGAAGAGATCAGCTTTCTGGGCGGCGAACTCGAAGAAAAAGAGCAGCGGATCGACGCACAATACGTAAATGATAAGTTAAGCACCTTGATCGCTGATCAGAATTTGCGCCAATATATTTTGTAATTAAACAGATGTTAAACCTCGGATCGCATCCCCGATTTTGTTTAAGTAACCATCTTAAGCACCTTTCAAATAAAGCACTATTAGCGCTGATAGCGCTGGTGGCGCTTGGTAGCTTAGGCTGCGGAAAACGGGGCGCTCCGCTGCCGCCGAAGGAGCGTGTTTTGCAGCGGGTTGAGATCTCCGGGTATCAACGCGGCAATCAAATCGTGCTTTCGTGGAAAATGCCTGCTCGCAACGCATCGACCGGCAGTGTTTTGAATATCAGTCGTGCCGATGTTTACCGCCTTGCCGAACCGGTGACTGCACCGATACAACTTTCGGAGGAGGAATTTGCCAACCGCAGCACGCTCATAGCCGCGATGCCGATCAGCGTTGCGGATTTTGGCAATAAGACACTTTTGTACAAAGACACGCTTGCGTTTGCCGGCCAGGCCGCGAGATTGCGCTACGCGATCCGATTTGTAAACGCGACAGGGCAAAAAGCGGCGTTCTCAAATTCCCTGCTCATCGAACCCACGTCTAAAGTCGCGGGTGGACCGGCTTCCCTTATGGCCGAGGCCTCGCAGGACGCGATCAGTCTGAAATGGCAGCCGCCGCTCGCGAATATCGACGGTTCCACGCCTGTGAGCATAATCGGATACAACATTTACCGCAGTATTTCAGAAAAAGAGCCGGGCAAGCTCCTCAACAAAACGCCCGTGTCTAACGCCGCTTTTGATGACGAATTTTTTGAATTTGATAAGGAATATTACTATTTCGTCCGAGCGGTTTCGGTCGGTGTGCAGGCTGAGCCGGTAGAAAGTACGGAATCGAACGTCGTTAAGTTAAAGGCCATCGATACATTCGCACCGAGTGCCCCGTCGGCGATAACTGTCGCAGCGGCGCCGGGCACGATCTCGATATTTTTCGCTGTCAATCCCGAAAAAGATATCGCCGGTTACAGGATCTATCGCTCCATCGACAAAGACCTGCCAAAAGCTAAGTGGACGCTTCTGACGCCCGAGCTTTTGAAAACAAACACGTTCCAGGACGCAAAGGTAGAATCTGGCAAGACCTATTACTACTACCTAAACGCCATCGACAAAGCCGGCAACATCAGCCTTGCGTCGGATGTTGTCTCGGAAACGGTGCCATAGATCCGTGAGCGCAAAAAAGAGCGGGAGCAAGCCCGTCTGAAAAAAGAAACCTCCAGTGAGCACGTATGAAAATTGAGATTAAAAAGGATTTTAATCCCTCAAAGATCATTTGCGTGGGGCGGAATTATGCTGACCATGCGGCTGAGATGGGGAATGAGGTGCCGACGGAACCGCTGCTGTTTCTCAAGGCGCCGTCGGCGGTGATTCGTAATGGCGACGTGATTATCATACCCGAAGTATCACATCAAGTTGAACATGAAGGTGAGCTTGCGGTGGTTATATCTAAGAAATGTAAAGACTTAACTAATGATGCTAATCCATTTGATTATGTTCTGGGATACGCTTGCTTAAACGATGTGACGGCGCGGGATATTCAGCGCAAAGACGTTCAGTTTACGCGGGGCAAATCATTTGACACGTTTTGCCCGATCGGGCCTCATATTGAGACGGAACTTGATGTGTCTGACATTCGAGTTGTAACGCGAGTGAACGGTGTCATCAAACAGGACGGGCGGACCTCGCAAATGGTATTTCCTGTCGATTTTCTGATACGATATATCTCAAATATGATGACGCTGAATGTTGGCGATGTGATCGCTACCGGAACACCCTCGGGAGTATCTAAAATGATAAGCGGCCATGTCTGCGAAGTGGAAATTGAAGGTATTGGAATATTGAAAAACCCTTTAGCTTGAATGTTATGCCCGTACTCATGTGTGGGCTTTTGCAAGGAGGAAATTATGAAATTCTTTATAGACACAGCAAATTTGGATGAGATCAAAGAGGCGAATGAGCTTGGTTTGATTGATGGCGTTACCACAAATCCCAGCTTGGTGGCAAAAGAAGGCGATATCGACTTTAAGGAACGCATCGCGGCGATCTGTGCGATAGTCAAAGGCGATGTTTCGGCTGAGGTGACGGCTCTCGATACCGCCGGAATGCTCAGGGAAGGCCGCGAGCTGGCCAAGATCGCGCCGAATGTCGTCGTCAAATGCCCGCTCACGATGGACGGCCTAAAAGCTACGCGAGCCTTTCGCAAAGAAGGCACTAAGGTCAACGTAACGCTTTGTTTCTCGGCGGCGCAGGCTCTGCTTGCCGCAAAAGCCGGTGCGTCGTACATCTCACCGTTTATCGGACGCCTCGATGATATTGCTCAAGATGGTATGGTTCTGATCCGCGATATTTTGCAGATCTATGATAACTACGGGTTTGAAACTGAGGTTTTGGCAGCGTCGATTCGGCATCCGATGCATATTGTCGATTGCGCCCTGGCCGGTGCCCATGTGGCAACGATTCCCTTTAAGGTCATACAGCAACTGGTCAAGCACCCACTGACAGATAAGGGTTTGGAAGGGTTTTTGTCGGATTGGAAAAAAAGCGGGAGAAACTGAACAATGGAAAATTGAGAATGGAAAGTGGAGAATTTATTCGGATCTTCATCTTCATTTTCCATTTTCCATTCTCAATTAAAAAGTGTTTTTAATTGACTGTGCAGCCCGGCTGAGTCAGGATTTCTTTGAATGGCAAACTGATATTTCGCACGAAAATACTCATCCGGTTCCTTCATTTCAGCCAGTTCCCGCACTTTAAGCAGATTAGCCTCTATCATCCCGGGCTCGATTCCCTTCTTCGATGCAAACATCTCGTCGATCTCGACAATCAGCGTCGAAAACTTGCGTAACCACGCAAAATCCTCGTCCTCCATTAAGAGATTTACAAATTGTGCCGGCGTTACCTGGCCATGTATGCCTTCGTACATGTTGCGTTCGAGATCGAGCATCGATTTATGCAGTTTCAGCAGAATATTGCGTGTATTTTTGAGTTTTTCCGCATTTGTCATAAATTTACCTTAGCCTGCTTTCATTATAATACATACCGTGCTAACTTTTAATCATTAGCCCGCTAATGATTAAAAGTTAGCACGCTAATTATACATTAATAGCGAGCTAACGGTATCTAATTAACCGGCTAACGATTTGCATAAAACATTAAAGCATAAGCAGTTATGGCGGCGCTTATAAAATTTGAAGAAACGGTCAGCTACATGCTGGCAAAGGTCACGACGGCCTTTCGCAATTCCCTCGAACGCCACATGGGCACGATCGGGCTGCATGGCGGTCAAATTTTTGTGCTGTTCGAATTGTGGAAACAGGACGGTCTGCGGCAGATCGACATCGCCGACCGGCTAAACCTCTCGGCCCCCACCGTCAACAAAATGCTGAAAGGTTTGATCGAGATCAATCTGGTGACGCGCGTCCGAATCGACGACGACGCCCGTTCGACGCGAATATTTTTAACTGAAACCGGCCGCGAAATGCGCCATGATATTGAGGCACAGTGGCTGGAGCTGGAGGAAAACTGCTTATCAGGACTAACGGAGACCGAGCGTCTGGTGCTTTTCGACCTTCTCGGCAAGCTCCGCAGCACATACACCGGTAAGATCGAGTCTGACGACGACTAAGATCATTTCCATTCGATCAAATTAGAGCTAATATAAATCAATCGGAAAATTGCGTTTCGGAAAGCTGCCCAATTTTTCCAACAGGAGGAATTAGAAATGAAGATACTTCT
>JAYUDV010000121.1:0-32189 GCA_043739565.1 Chloracidobacterium sp. | reverse complement strand
CCAGCACGTCGGCGGATAAGGCCGCAGACTTTTCGACCCGCGGCGAGTGGATCGAGCTAATGGCCCCCGGCGAGCGGATCGTGAGTGCGATTCCAGGCGGACGGTTCGGTGTTTGGCAGGGAACATCGATGGCAACCCCGATCGTATCGGGTATCGCCGCGTTGGTCCGCGAGCGATTCCGGAATTTAACGCCGCTAGAGGTTTTTGAGCAGATCCGGCGCACATCGGTAGCGTGTACAGGGCCTATCACTCGACGCGTCGACGCCGAACGCGCCGTCACGATGGCTCCGTGATTTTTCGGATCAGCGGGTAGTTGTTAAAATTTGGACCAACTTAATGCATCGAACAGATGAGGAATTGGTAAAAGCCTGTCGTGAGGGCGACGAATCGGCTTGGGAAACGGTTACCTGCAAATATCAGAATCTATTGTATTCGATCCCGCGTAGGGCCGGTTTGGGCAAAGATCTGGCCTCGGACGTCCTTCAGGATGTTTTCCTGACGCTCTACATCAAACTTGACCAGCTTGAAAAGCCGGAGTTTTTGCGCGCCTGGCTGGTCACAACCACCCGGCATAAAACGATCCACCTCATTTCGCGTGAAACCCGTGGCCGTCCGCGATCAATCGATGATGACGAAAATGATCCTGCATTCGAGATCGCGGACAAATCACCGCTTGCCGACGAAATGCTGATTCGACTCGAACGCGAAGATCAGATCGAAAATGCTTTCACCGAGATCGATGATCGCTGCCGGCAATTGCTGATAATGTTGTACCTCGACAGCGAAAAGGTGCCGTATTCCGACATCGCCGAGAGGCTGGACATTCCGCTCGGGAGCATTGGCCCGACGCGGGCTCGCTGTCTGCAGAAATTACTAAAGTTTATACCTGTATAAATAAAGGATGTATTTTTCGGCCGGTCAAACTGACTTAACCATTGAAACCGGAAAACATCTCCGGAACAACGTATGAAACATATAGAATTTGCAAAGCTGGTTGAGAGATTCGAAGGGCGGCTAACGACTGGCGAAGAGCTTGAGATGGCTGCACACATCGATGCGTGCGGGGATTGCGGAACCGAGTTTAGAAAACTCGCCAATTTCTTTAACTACTTGACGCTGAAAGACGGCGAGCCCGTTCCGCAGGCTGTAACCGCCGGAATTTTGAACATATACCAACGTAAACCGGCTCAGAACCAGCCGGTTGTCACCGAGTCGCGGGGAATTGGATCTTTAATATTTGACGATTGGTCAATGGCCCTTAACGAGCGGTATTCAGGCCTCGACACGCGGCAGATGCTGTATCGCGTTAAGGACTTTGACATCGACGTCCGCATAGAGCTTATCGGCGACAAGTGCCGTCTGGCCGGGCAAGTATTCCCCGAGATCATTGGGGCGTCCGCCGAGATCACCTCGCCGGAACATTGTGCTTCGGCGGATCTGACAGAATTTGGTGAATTCACACTCGAGCCTGTACCGCAAGGGGTTTACCGTTTAAAGATCTCGGCCGGATCTGAAGAGCTAATTCTGGAAGATATTCCGCTCAGACGCTAGGACGAATGTCCGGCAGGACTGATTATTACTCTGACCAAAAGCAACCCGCCCAATTTAGCCCGCCAAAAACATCTTCAAGAGTACGGCCTCACGGCCGTATTTTTTTGGCAAAATAAATTTTTGTTTGCCATTGTTGTATTTTTTTGGCGTTTCATCGGACTAATATTTTAAGCGGTTATTCTCACTCTCCCGCCATAAAGAATCATGAGTACCAACGAAAAAGAAATATTACGAAAAGGCCGCAGGTTTTTTCTTTCAGTTTTGCCGGTCGGGATACTCGGTCTGATCGGAGCCTCGATGACCATTGCCGCAAAACGCTCGCTTGAACCTCAAACTCTTGCAGCGGCCGACGATGGCTGGAAGACGATCGGCAATGTAACGGAGATCGCGGGCGAGGAACCGATCGAAAAGACGATCGCTATTACTTGCCGATCCGGCTGGAGCAAGACGGTCGAGGATGTATCGGTTTACGTTTTGCCGAAACACGACAATAAGGTTCTGTCGTCCGTTTGCCCGCACGAAGGCTGTCCAATCGTTTGGGACGGCGACACGAACAAGTTTCTCTGCCCGTGTCATGACAGCTATTTCAGCGACAATGGCCAGAGGCTTACCGGGCCGGCGGCGAAAGACCTCACGGAATACGAATCACGAGTTGAGGATGGAAAACTACAGATCAAGGTATAGGGGACAAATACGATGGCAGCCGTGTTAGGATCAAGGCGATTTTATTTCAACGATTGGTTATCAAATGAAACCGAATTTGAGTCAATCAAATACCGATTGCTTGATACTCCGGCAACGGGATTTGCCGCATGGTCTCGAACAACCAGCGGCGTTGTCGCTCTTGCTCTGTTTCTTCAGTTTGTAACCGGAATACTCTTGGCTTTTCATTATGTCCCGGCTGCCGGCAATGCGTATACAACCGTTGCGTTTATCGAACTCGCCGTGACCGACGGCGCCTGGATCAGATCGCTGCATTATCACTCGTCCGTTTTGCTGCCCATCGCTCTCGCGGCCCATTTGCTGCAAATGACAGTTCGCTCGGCCTACCGGACAAACCGAACGGCGTGGATCTTTGGTCTCGTCATCCTGGCTCTCGTGCTCGGTGCCGGCGCGACCGGTTATGCATTACCGTGGGACGCACGCGCACTGAACGGCGTGAATATCGCCGCGAGCCTCGCCGGTAACACGCCATTGGCCGGCTCGGTGCTGCGGACATGGCTTATAAACGGATCCACGATCTCCACATTAACGATTTCTCGCTTCTACGGTCTTCACGTTTGGATCGTGCCGATGCTGATCTTGCTTTCGGTGGTAGCGCGCCTTTTTGTTTTCGGCAAAACAACCAGTGGCCGCGAACGCGGCGAGATGTCCAATTGGGCCAGGATGCAATTCGCGCGAAACGTTACAGTTGCAGGATCAGCATTCATAGCTCTATCGATATTTTCACGTTTTTATCCGGCGCCTTTCGGCCCGCAACTAGCGGACGCGGCGACATATTTACCGCGGCCCGGGCCGCAGTTCCTGTGGCTTTTTGAAATGCAGAAATACACGGATGGCCCGGTGGCGGCCACACTAGCGTTCGGATTTCCGGCGCTGGTCATCGGCGGATTGATCGCCCTGCCTATATTCGTTAAATACAAGGTGGGTTTCCTCAGAATAGCGGTGGGTGCGATCTTTCTCGCCGGCTTTGGCATGGTCGGCTTTCTGACAGCGGCGGCTATCTATCAGGACAAGGCCGACGGTCGAATTTCGGAGCAATTGGCCAAACAGGAGCGTGATGAAGCCGTGTTTCGTGCTTCAACATTCGAGCCTCAGGTCCAGCACGCTGATTCGCTAGCAAAGACGCCTTCGTCTTCGACTGACGAATCAAGTGTCTCGACAGACAAGGATTCGGTCGATGCTCCGGTCTCGATACCGGCGGCCTACACGGCTAACTGCACAAAATGTCACGGTGCAAGCGGCGAGGGCACGCGAAAGTTTCCCGAACTTGCCGGAATTACAACCCGCGAGGAAGATCAGCTTTCGCCGGATTTGGTCCTTAGTATTATTAACGATCCAAAATCGGTTGGCCGAAGCTCAAAGATGCCGGCGTATCAACACAAACTAAGCGAGGTTGAAAAACAGGAGATCGTCGCCTGGATCGAATCGCTGACACCAAAATCGGATAGCGGTGAAAATCCAGTACAAACCGCCCAAGTTAGAAAAGACAGAAAATAATCAAGGAGAGAAACACTATGGAAAAACTAAAACAAACACGAGCTAAATTACTGATCGCATCGGTTGCGATCGTAGTGGCAATCGCTGCGGCGTATACGCCGGGGCCAAAGGCAAGCATGACAAATATCAGTCCGCTGACGACCGACAAAGTGATGTATGACGGCGGTTCCGACTATGTAGCTCAATGTACCCGCTGCCACGGCGGAGATGGCCGCGGACAAACACCAAAAGGTCGGAAAACACATGCCGGGGATCTCACAAAAAGCACGATCGGCAACGCCAAGGGCGTTCACATGATCGCCGCCGGCAAAGGCGAAATGCCCGCATTCAAGAACAGTATTAACGCCGATCAGATACAAGAAGTAATGAACTACATCCGCGGATTCAGACGTTAAGGGAACGTCTGCTCTATTTTTACACCAGCAAGGGGGAGTGAGGTCATGAGAGTTACAGTTAAAAAGGTCAAAGTAGTATTTTTGTTGATTTTTTGCGGATTTGCCATCCTGGCATTTACGTATGGACGCTTATTCGTGGACACGACGACGGCGTCTATCTCTGGACCTCCGGCCTCACGAACCGGCGCGCCGGGCGAGCTGAATTGTACTGACTGTCACAACGCGGCTTCGGGCGTGGGCCGATTTTCGATAATCGCGCCTGCGACCTACACGCCGGGACAAACTTATCAGATACAGGTAACTCATGTGACGACCGATACGACGCGAAGACGGTGGGGTTTCGAAATGACCTCGCTTGCAAACAACATAATGGCCGGATCATTTGCAAATCTTAACGCCAATACAAGGATTATCTCGGGTAGCAGCCGGAGTTATATTGAGCACACATCAACCGGAACGTTTCAAAACCAAACCGGCGGTGCCACATGGGCCTTTAACTGGACGGCTCCGGCAACGAATGTCGGTCCGATCACAATGTACGCAGCCGGCGTTCAAGCCAATAATAACGGCAGTGAAAGCGGCGATCAGGAATATGTGACAAACACTGTCATTCAACCGGCAGCGGTGACACCAACACCAACGCCGACGCCGACGCCGACGCCGACCCCAACACCGACGCCAACGCCCGTTGCTATCCATCATGGATTTGCCGATTTTGACGGCGACGGCAAGGCCGACGTCAGTGTCTTCAGGCCAAGCGATGGCGTTTGGTATATTAGCGGATCATCTGGTGGCAATATCGGCGGTCAGTGGGGTATGGCTACCGATATGCTAACTCCCGCCGATTATGACGGTGATGACAAAGCCGATATCGCGGTCTGGCGTGGCGGTCCGAACGCAGCTTTCTATATCCTCCTGAGTTCGACCAACACTGTCAGGGTCGAGCCATTCGGACAGACGGGTGACGACCCAACGGTTGTCGGCGACTGGGATGGCGACGGCAAGGCCGATCCGGCGGTTTATCGTGACTCTGCACGGGGAATTCAAAGCGGATTCTTTTATCGCGGTTCTCTCAATAACCCGAACGGCGACATCACCTATGTTCCATGGGGAACAACCGGTGATAAGGCAATGCGGGGTGATTTTGACGGTGACGGTAAAATGGATGCTGCGGTCTACCGACCCTCTAATTCGGTTTGGTATATTAACCAGAGTTTGACCGGCACGGTCCGCTACGAATATTGGGGGTTGCCGACTGACAAATTTGTCTCTGCCGACTACGACGGTGATGGGAAAACGGACCCGGCTGTCTTTAGAGACGGTGTATGGTACATCAAACAAAGTTCGAATGGATTGCCGGCATATTATTACTGGGGACAGAACACCGATGTTTTGGTGCCGGCCGATTATGACGGTGACGGCAAGACGGACGTCGCGGTCTATCGAAACGGCATCTGGTGGATAAGACTGAGCGGTTCGGGCACCCTATTCGTCTCAACGTTCGGCATGGCTTCGGACAAACCGATCGAGAATTCATTTATCAAATAACGGAGATCACTTTATGCAAAAATTATTATTCTTACGGGCGGGCATGCTCCCGATATACCTAACGGCCATGTCATCGTTGGTCCTGGTCACGGGAGCAACCACCATCGCCCAAACAACCGCTCCAAGCGGTTCGACAAAAGACGGTCAGGCGACCGCCGCGAAAAAAGATGACGGCGTAAAGATCACTTTTGACGAGAAAAATGTGTCAATCATTTACGTCGAATCGAACGGTGAGCGCTATCGCGTCAATTCGGTTACGAAAGCCGTTGAGCGGCTCGCCACGGCAGCGACTCCGGCCCCTGCGGCGGTGGATACTGGCAATGCCGCAGCCAAGAATACCGGCGACGATAAGCTGGACCTTTACGCCTACGAATCAGGTGACGAGCCTTTTGTTTATCGGCTTGTAAATGTTCCGACGCCCAAGAAAGTGCCTAAGGGAACTTGGAATCTGTCGTTTAATCACCGGTTTTCGCAGCCGTTGCGTCCGCTAAGCGAGAGTGCTCCTGCTTTGTTAGGGTTGGACAGCATGTCGACGTCCTCATTCGGCATAACATACGGCATCACGAACAAGCTCTATTTTAGTGGTTCCCGCTCGCCGCTATGCCAAAAGGGTCTCTGCCGAACGATCGAATTGGGCTTCGGCTATCATTTCACCGACCAAAACGAAAAGTCACCGCTCGCCGTCTCGGCTTACGCCAGCGTCGAGGGAAATAATAATTTCAAGGAAGAATATACATACAATATACAGACGATGATCTCGCGGCAGGTTGGAAAACGGGTATTTTTGTTTTTCTCGCCGGCCGTCCATTTTAATTCAAACGGCCAGCACCGCTTCAATCCGCGTCCCGATGACTTTTTTCCGCCGGCGATCGTGGCGGCGACCTTCAAGCTACCGACAAATGGAGCGTCATTCGGTATGGGGGTTCAGGTGCGCATAACACCGTCCGTCTCAGGTATTTTCGAATTCACGCCGCGAACTGGCTTCAAATTGGGTCGGGTCCAACCTCTATTCGACAGCAATTTTAACATCACCGGTTTCAAGAATTTATCGGAGCCGGAGATAGGCTTCGGTTTGCAATACACGATCGGAAAGCACGCATTTGCGCTGACGCTTTCGAATACGCAAACGACGACCACGAGCCGCTACAATTCGAGTAACCTGATCTTATCGCCGAGCCATCTGATCATCGGATTTAATCTGTTCCGGCGATGGTAGAAAATTATCAAATTAGGATTGTGTGTGAGACTGTCTGAAAAGTCGGCCTCTTCTATTTTGTAACCTTGACATTGTTGACGGTGAGCGTCGTGCCGATCGCTCGTTGGAATTCGGAGATGGCCTTGTTGAGATCGGTCTGGGCCTGGATCTCGCGACCGCGGGCGGTGTTTAGGTCGGTTTGGCGTTGGAGAACGAGGTAGAATGTGGTCGTGCCGCCTCGGAATTGTCGCTGTTCGCTGGCGTAAAGTTCTTCGGCGGCGATTCGCGCATCCGTTGCCGACGCAAGCCGAAACTCCGCCGAGCGAAGTGCCTGCAGACCATTTCGCACCTGGGCTTCGATCACCTGCTCTATCTGGGCACGATTATTTGCAATTTTGTCACGCGTAACGAGTGTCAGTCCGAGGTTTGCCTTTGCAACCCGACTTCCTAGCGGCAGAGATATCTGCACACCGGCACGATAAGTTGGAAAATCCTGCCGAAGCAGATTGCCGAGCGAATCGAAATATCCGCCAACCAGATTGGCGGGCACCGTCGCCGAACCGGACGAATTCGGATTCCGCGTTCCCGCAAGCCCCGCGCTCGTATATGAACTAACCAGGTCGATTTGCGCCTTTGTCTGGTTCCTGTAGTATTTTTCATTGATTCGGTTGATCTCGGCATTTGTTTCCAACTGCTCGATCTCGGTCCGGTTTTTAATCGCCTCCGTCAATGCGACATCGAGTCCGATGCGAGGCACGACAAGGCCAATTGGCGTGACCGGCGTCAACTGGCGCGACCATTCGGCGGCGTTACGATCAGGCAAGACGAGCGTTTTCAGCGTGTTTTCGGCACGGGTTACGCTTTCCTGCGCGATGTAGATGGCTTGTTCAAAGGTCGCTATTTGCGCATTGGCCGCGACGATCTCAATCGGGGCGAGGACGCCTGCAGCCACAAGCCGTTTGTTGCTTTCAAGCTGTTCTTTGGTCTGCTTTAGCGTATCGCTCTGCACTTGTAAATTGCGGAGCGCAAAGGCGAGATCCCAATAGGCCTGCTCGACGCCCGAAACAACGTCCATTGCCTTTTGCCGCAGTTGAGCGTCCGAAAGATCGATATTTTTCTTTGCGATATCGATTTGGCGGCGGTTGTTATCGTACCGGAGCCCGCGCCACAACGGTTGAGTGTAGGAAAATATTAAAGATGCCGGAAATTGTGGATTGAGCGTCGAGTTACGGTTCGTCGTGTTGGTTCGTGACGATGTAAAAAGTGCGTCGTACGAACCGCCAAAACGCGGTACAAATCCGGTCAGTCCCACGTTATTGAAAAACTGCCGCTGCGTAATCGATCCGTTGACCGCTCCGCCAATAGTCGATGCCGTCGGCGTCGTACGGCTCTCATAATATGTCTCGGAATTCAAAAACGGGTCGTAGATACCACGAGCGCCTTTGAGGCCAAAATCGGCGATCCGCGCGTCCTTACGCGATGCGTCGATGTCGTTGTTATTCTTGAGAGCCATCTCAATTGCCTGATCGAGCGTCAGCGATAATTGATTGTCGGGGTTGACGCCGACCCGATCCGCACTTGGCATTGGACGCAGCGGGGTGGCGAATGTCGGGACAACCGGCGGCGGCTCATCGGGTTGTGTCGGTTGCGGCGTCTGACCGTAAAAGTTAAAGACAAGTGCACACACGATCGCCGAGCCAAAAAGCAATCTTGAAAAGTATGTAAAGATTTTTTTACCGGTCCACTGATCCATTAATTGATACTAAGCTGCCCGTTCGGCTCGGCCTCGTCTTTCGCTGGTTTTGATCGCTTAAAAATCGAAAAGATCCGCCCGACACCGGTCGACATCGATCCCCAAATCGACGTTTCCTGTGCATCGTCAAAGATCGAATAAAAGACCGGCACCGCAACCAGAGTTAGCAAAAGACACATCGATTGTCCGCCTACCACGAGAACGCCAATCGAGCGATTTGTCGCCGCACCGGCACCACTGCCGACGACAAGCGGAATCATTCCCGCGACGAGGGCTAGAGTCGTCATCAGGATCGGCCGCAACCGGTCGCGATTCGCCTGAATGATGGCGTCGTAACGGCTCATGCCTTTAGCCCGCAGTGTGTTCGTATGATCTATCTGCAAGATCGCATTCTTTTTGACGATGCCGAAGAGCAGCAATATACCGAGTGCGGAAAATATATTCAGCGTTTGTCCCGCAATTGCGGTTGAGAGCAAAGCAAATGGTATAGACAGCGGCAGGGTAAGAAGAATCGTCACCGGATGGATGAACGACTCGAACTGTGCCGCCAGGATGAGATACATAAAGACGAACGAGAGCAAAAACGCCAGTAGAAAAGACTGATATGCACGCTGCAATTCCTTAGATTGTCCGGTTACACCGCTCGAATATTCGGGCGGCAGATTGAGGTCTTTTACGTATCGTTCGAGTTTCGTCAGAGCATCGGCCTCGGATGCGTTTGGCGGAAGACTTGACGAGATCGTAACGACACGTTGGCGATTTAGACGGCTTATCGATGACGGACTCAGTCCCTCTTGGATATTGACCAATTTGTCGAGACCCACGGTTCCGCCCTTTGACGATGAAACGGTAAAATACTGTAAATTTTCGCGCGTCCGGCGAAACGGTTCGTCCGCCTGAACCAGCACGTCATACTGTTTTGTACCTTTGGTAAACGTTGAGACTCGTTGTCCCGCCGCGGCTATATTTAACGCTCGCGATATATCTGCCGCCTGAACGCCCAGATCGGCCGCTTTCACCCGGTCGATAACAAATCGAACCTCGGGCGTGCCCGCATCGATCGAAGTATCAGGATCACGAAATGCAGGGTCCTGTTTCAATTTTTCCAGAACCTGAGTCGCATAGGCGTTAAGTTTGGTCATATCGGGCCCGGAAATGAAATAGCCGATGCCCGAACCGCCCCGACCCAACCCAATGCTACCCGCAATCGACGATGCCGCCGAGACCGTAACCCTGTAATCGTTGGACCCATACTTTTTCGTCAACTGGCGGGTCCTGTTTATAAGCTCAGCTTGTGAGTCCTTTCGTTCACCGAGCGGAAGAAGACTAACATTTATCGAGCCGGAATTACCCGAACCACCACCGCCAAATCCGCCCGCATTGACCACCGTATTCTTCAGACCCGGTAACTGCTCTCTAAGATCTCTTGCTATGCGGTCAAGGATCGACTGTGTTGCCGCGAGCGAAGTTCCCTGCGGTCCCCGGATATTGACTTGAAATAACGATTCGTCCTCGTCCGGCAGAAAAGCCATACCGACAAATTTGTAAAGAGGCACTATTGAGGCAACCGTCAGAATACAAAGCAAAACTACGGCCCAGCGAAACCGCATCGCCAAACGCAGCAGCCATGTGTAAGAGCCGTCAATCCTGCTGTAAAACCAACCGGCCTTTGAATCAGTTGAGAGTTCAGAGTTGAGAGTTGAGAATTCTCCTTCCGATTCTTCGAAATTCTCCTCTTCTCCTTTTCTCCCCTTCTCCTCTTTTTTCCTCTTGATCCACCTCGCGGCCAGCATCGGCGTAAGCGTAAACGACACTATCAACGAAACCGCAATCGCGGCTGCCGATGTTAACCCGAAGGACGACATAAACCGCCCAACTATCCCTGTCATAAATCCGACTGGAATAAAGACGGCCAGGAGCGAAAGAGTTGTCGCAAGTACCGGCAGGCCGATCTCGCGCGTACCTTCGACAGCCGCCTGAAAAGGATCCATGCCCTTTTCTTCGACAAACCTGTAAATATTTTCGAGTACGACAATTGCGTCGTCGATAACGATGCCAACCATTAAGGTCAGAGCAAGCATCGTCATTTGATTAAGCGTATAGCCAAAGGCCGCGATCAGTGCAAATGCCGCTATGATCGAGGTTGGTATCGCCAATGCCGCGATAATCGTGGTGCGAAAATTCCACAGAAAGAAAAATACAACGACCGCCGCACAAATGCCGCCGAGTATGAGATGTTCTTCGATAGCATGAAGCGAATTTTCGATAAATTCCGACTGGTCTCGAATAATAGCTACCTTGATGTCGGGTGGCAGAGTGGGAATGATCGCGGCCATTCTCGTCTTGACGTTGTTGATAACCGCAACCGTATTGAAACCAGACTGCTTCCGAACACCAACGGATACAGATTGAACTCCATCCAGCGTGATCGCCGAGGTCGCGTCCACGCCGCCCTCCTCAACCCTGCCAATGTCTTTTAGCTTGACCGGGAATCCTTTAACCGTGACGATGACGATTTCATTAAAATCTTTTACCTCGGTTATCTTGCTGAGCGTTCTCAACCCAACTGTTTTGGCTCCTTCGACAAGGGTGCCGCCCGGCAATTCCTGATTTTGCGAAGTGACCGCGCTCGTTACTTGCGTGAGCGATAGATTATGCGCTCGGAGGCGATCGGGGTCGATGTATAATTTTATTTGTTTCTGACGTCCGCCGAAAACGACCACTTCACCGACGCCATCCGCTGATTCGACACGATCCGCGATCAGGGTCTGGACCATGTCGGTTAGTTCGACGACGTTGCGGGGCGCGCTGATCACATATTGCAGAACCGGTTGAGAATCGGGATCGGATTTTCGGGCAACCGGCGGATCCGCATTGTTCGGAAGCCTGTTTATTACCGTGCTTAACTTTTGCTGAATTTCCTGATAGGCCTGATCCGGATTTTTTTCAAGATTAAAGGTTAGATTGACATTCGAACCTCCGCGCGACGATGTTGAGCGCATCTCATCGATACCCGGGACTGTATTCAGAGCGCCCTCGATGAGATCCGTAACCTCGCTCTCCATCTCCTCCGGGGCCGCTCCGGTGTTAGTAGTTGACACAGAGATAGTAGGAAGATCGATCTTTGGAAAACGATCGACGCCCAGCGTAAAAAAGCTAAAACCGCCGACGACCGTCAAAAACATGACGATCACGGTCGCGAAAACCGGGCGATGAACGCAAATTTCAGCTAGCCATTGCATCGATTCAGAAAGTTACCTTTGCTCCTTCGTAGAGTTGCTCCAAATTACTGGTTGCAATGGTTTCGTCGGCGTTCACACCGGAAATGATCTGTTGAAAGTCCCCTTCTTCGGTTCCAAGCTGTACCACGCGAAGCTTCGCAACGCCGTCCTGAATGGCGAAAACGCGGAACGATTGCGTAGTTTGATCGTTGAATACCGCAGATTTCGGCACGTAAACGGCCTTGCCGCCACCTTCTCGGCTAATCTTAGCAGTCGCAAACATGCCGGTTCGGAGGGCGTTGTCATTGTTTTCGACCAAAGCCTCGATGATCGCCGATCTCGAATTCGGGTCGACCGCCGGATTGACGGCTGACACCGTTCCCGCGAATTTGCGGTCTTTGTAAGCATCAACCTCGATCGAAACGCCACGACCAAGCGTGACGTGCGGTACATCAGCCTCGGCGACCTGTATCTGCACTTTTATGGGATTTGTACGTAGAATTGTGGCCACGACCGAAGCGGATGAAACGTATTCGCCGACCGCGACCGGCCGGTTGCTGATAAATCCTGCAAAAGGGGCCTTTATCACCGTATCAACGATTGCCTGTTTAGCACCCGCGACCTGAGTGACGGCTGATTCGACGTTTGCCTGAGCACTGACGATCGCCTGATTACTTTGTTTCGCGGTATTTACCGTCGCGTCGAGCTGTTGTTTTGCAGCGTTTGCCTTAGCTCGTGCTGTATCGCGGACGGTACGGTACGTTTCGTATGTGATCATCGCGACATCGCCGGTTTCGGTAAGCTCGCGATAGCGTTTCTCGTTGGCCTCTGCTTGTTTTTGCTCAGCGACCGCTTGCTGATAATTCGCATCCGCCGCCCGAACCTCGGGAACCGCCGAGGCATTGAATTTATTGCCATCCAGCAATCCTAACTTTGCTTCCGCCTGCTTTACACCGGCCTGGGCTTGTTTTACCCCGGCCTGAGCGGTCGAGAGCCGCAAACGCGCATCACGGTCGTCAATTTTGGCAATCACCGCACCCGCTGAAACAAACTGGCCGACGTTTACCGATATATCAGAGACCTTTCCGGCCGTTTTCGGGGCCACATCCGACGTTTCATTGGCCGTTAAGCTACCGGTCGCCTGAATCACCGACGCCACATTGCGCGATTCGCTCTTGCCGACGGTGATGGCAATCGCCGCCGTCTGGGGATTGTTCTCGGCGCTAGAATTACCTTGTTTGCCGCTATTCACTCCGGCTGACCCACACGATATCGTCGCAAATAATGCAACGGCGCAGACTAGCGTTTTGAGACGAGTTTTTCCCATAATTAATTTGACTAAGTATCGCATTTTACAATACTTCAGGTGACGGGATAACAATCCTTATGTAAATTTTTGTAAATAACCCCAGCCAACAACCCGCTCGACCTGGGCATGGATTTGCAAACGATGCGCACATCAAGTTACGATTAAGCCACAAAAATAGTTATCCTTTTTGTATTGAGGTAATCCATCTATGCAGGAAATTACAGCGTCAGAGCTGAAAGCGGAGCTTGATGCCGGAGCTGATATTCAATTGATTGATGTCCGTCAGCCGGACGAATATGCATTTGCCAAGATCGATGGAGCTAAGCTCATTCCGCTAGGCGAGATCATCGCCCGGATGGACGAGCTAAACCCGTCGCGCGAAACCGTCATCCACTGCAAAATGGGCGGTCGCAGCGCCCGTGCCATCGAGGCCCTCGAACGATCCGGCTTTAAGGGAAGCATGAAAAACCTCGTCGGCGGCATTACCTCATGGTCAAACGAGGTTGACCCGAAAATACCTAAGTATTAAATCTTTTGGACCAACCAACTACTTCACCAGATCTTCGTACTCAGCTTTTTCCTTCAAAATGTCGTCGTTAGTCGTAAGCCCGATCTTATGTTTAACGGGGCCGTTTGCGGTTTCGCGCATCTCAAATTTTCGCGCAAGCTTTAGCCTGTCCCATTTCCTATATCTCACGCCAAACGTCGTGCTGTTACGCAAAATCCAATCGGCGAATTCCGCCCATGAGTTTTCTACGACCAAAACTGAAAGGCTCACGAGCACTCGTCCTTTCTTCCCGGTAGCGGGAGTCTGCCAGACATCGAGTGCTCCTTTTTCCATGAGCTTTTCGGTCATCCAGGCCATATGTTCGCCGGTGTCGTCGTCGATATTACAGACGATCTCGACCACGGTGTCGGTCTCATAGGGCAGATCAGTCGGCGCCGAATTCGTCTCGATCAACGAGACGCGAAACACGTTCGGATAATTTCCCAGATCCATTGTCCCAGCACCCATGCCTTGATTTAGGAGAGTGCCTGACGGCATTTCGTCCACGAATTGCGGTGCAAGTGTTTTCAGGATCGCGATACCCGTGGGCGTCGATAGCTCGACATTTTCGCGTGTTATCGCGACCGGCGTCGTCTTTACTGGCAGGCCAACCAGCAGCCGCACGCTTGCCGGCGGGGGAATCGGATGCATTCCGTGCTGTATCGTCACCATTCCGCGTCCGGGTTTTATAGGCGTGGCAAAAAGCCGTTCCGCTCCGGTTTTGGTGATGCAGTACGCCGCCATTACAACGTCGACTATCGAATCAACCGTCCCTACCTCGTGGAACGCGACCTTTTCCACCTCGATCCCGTGAGCTCCGGCTTCGGCCTCGGCAAGGACGTGAAATATCCTTCGCGACAGATCTTTCGTTTCCGCGTCAAGCGATGACCTTCCGACCATTGCGTCGATGTCTATGTAATGCGTATGCCAATGATCCGCAACTTCGTCCCCAAGCAAGAGATTTGTGTTTTCGTGCGTATGTGTGTGTTCGTGATGATGTGTTTCCGTAAAGTTTCGCTTCCAGCCCTCGTCGCGCCATTTTACGCTAACGTGAGTCGCTTTTACGGTTGCTCTGATGACGCTCTCGATTTCGATGGTCACGCCATCGAGTCCAAGCTGCGAAGCGAGGACGTTCAGTTCCTCCGGCTTGACCAGTCCGGCGTCGACAAAGCTCGCGGCAAACATATCGCCTGCCACGCCGGCCACGCTTTCCAAAAATAATGCCTTAGCCATGCGAATTTCTCTTTATCTCACGGACGACCTGGCACGCCGCGTAGCCGGCTGAAAAACCGTTGTCGATATTCACGACGGCGACACCGGCGGCACACGAATTGAGCATCGCCAGTAGCGCCGCGATACCGCCAAAGCTCGCTCCGTAGCCGACGCTGGTCGGCACCGCAAATATTGGTTTTCCAAACAATCCGCCCACCACGCTTGGCAAAGCGCCTTCCATACCCGCGACAACGACAAGCGCCGAAGCCTTTTGCAAAGCCTCCCGTTTATCCAATAGCCGATGCAGCCCCGCGACGCCGACGTCATAAAATTTTTCGAATGCCGTGTCCATAGCAACACAAACCTCGCAGGCTTCGTCCGCCGCATAAGCGTCGCTCGTGCCCGCCGCCAGCACGGCGACAAAGGGCTCGCCTGTCGCCGAATCCTTGGCCGGTTTTACGTTGACGATAAATGTACGTGCGGTTGTGTTCGCTCTGCCCTTTGGAAATTGCGCCTCAATCGCGCTTATCTTTTCGCTGTCGAGCCGCGTCACCAAAACGGTTTGCCCGCCGTGCGAGAGATGTTCGGTGATAGAAATTATCTGTTCGGCGGTTTTCGATTCGCCATAGACGACCTCGCCGATTCCCTGTCGCAGACTCCGGTGATGATCTAGCTCGGCAAACGGCAATTGCGTCGTGCGAAAAGGCGCGTTTCGTAAAATGCCCAGAGCCTCTTCTGTTGACATTTCCTCGCGTTTTACCTTTTCCAGCAGGTCAAAAAGTTCGGTCTCTATCATTTTGCGAGTCGATTCCCTCCGCCGGTCGTGTAACCCGCGAGATCCAGCGTCACCCAGGTATAGCCGCGTGCGCGGCCTTCGTTTACAAGTTTTTCACGCAATTGTAAGGCTAATTGCATCTCCCCGGGGACGACCTCGAGTCGCAGAAATTTTGTCGAGCCGTCCTCGTGCAGACGAACACGAAAAACTCGCAGACCGCCTTTCCGCAGTATCGCTTCAAAGTCCTCAACGTCCTTTAACTTTCTCGGCGTGATGAAAACACCGGTCATCAGCCGCGAACTCAAACACGGGCTCGCCGGCTTATCCGCCATTTCCAGGCCATTTTCACGCATCAGCAGCCGAATATCGTCCTTCGTCAAACCGGCCTCGGCGAGCGGCGATAAGATCGAATTTTCGACAGCCGCCTTGTGTCCCGGCCTGATATCGCCGCGATCCGACGCGTTATATCCGTAGGCGATCCATTTGAAATCGTGCTCCCGGGCGACTTCGTGACAGATATTAAATAATTCCGTTTTGCAGTGAAAACACCGGTTGCGGTCATTGATCGTATATTCAGGATTTAACATCTCCTTGCTCTCATGCCAAAAGTGCGGGATGCCGTGCGTTTCGATAAACCGCTCGGCGTCGGCTCTCTCCGCCTGAGAAAAACTCTCGCTCAAGGTCGTCAAGGCCGCGAGTTTCCCACCCGAAACCTGACGTTCCCGCTCCGCTGCCCAAGTCAAAAAAGCGCTGTCAACGCCGCCCGAAAAAGCTACGATCAACCCTTCGGCCAACTTCGGCCTGAGGATTTCCTTCAATTCGCAAAACTTTTCTTGTGCTGCATTACGAAGCAATGCCATTGCCGTGTTCATCATTTCTAATCCCAGAGATCGATGCCGTCAGCGAGTCGTACGATCTCCATATTTTCCTCGACGGTCGTGCGGCAGGCCATGACGGCTTTTTCCTTACCGCCGTTTCGGAGCCAGACCTGGCAATTTAGACATTCGCCGTTCCAGCAAAAGTCGCCGTATGAAATATTTTCCATAGCCAGAAACTGAAAACACCTTAGAAGCGAATTATTCTCCGGCACCATATGAATCGTCCCGAGGATGTCGATCTCGATCAGCTTTTCGTATGGTTGAAATATTTCGGGCTGCGTCATAAAGATTTAACAACGGCCTGATCGTTATCGATACCGCGTTAGCTAGATTATCTTATCGAAAAGGTGTAATTTTGAACAATGGCATTAGTACTGTACACAAAACCGGATTGTCCTTACTGCAAACAGGCAATGGATCATTACCACGAAAAGGGCATCGAGTTTACCGAGTATGACGCACAAAACGATAAGGTCAGACAGCGTGAAATGCTCGAATATTCCGCCGGAGATGTGACAGTGCCGTGCATCGTCGAAAATGGTGCATATGTAGGTTCGGGGTGGGGCGACCCGCCGCGCGGCTGAACGATCCATCTGGACTGACCAGCAGTTTGCCGGTCCTTGCAAATTTGGATTTTAGATTTTGGATTTTGGATTTACGCGCATAGACTAATTTTTCGAAACGGGATGTAGATCTTGGTTTTTTTTGGATTCTTAGATCCAAAATCGGCAATCCGAAATCCCCAATCACTATGGTTGGTTCTCAAATTAACCAATACAAGATCCTCGAAAAGATAGGCTCGGGTGGTCAGGGTACCGTCTACAAGGCTCTCGATACGAAGCTCAATCGCACGGTCGTCATCAAGGTGCTCCCGCCCGAACTGACTCAAAAAACCGCGAATTTTCGTCGCTTCGAGCGCGAAGCCCAGCTTTGCTCACAGCTTGATCATCCGAATATCTGCACGATATTTGATTTCAATAACGCCGATGGCGTTTTTTACATCGCGATGCAGTACGTCGATGGCAAAAACGTGCGGCAGATGGTGGCCGGCCGGCCACAGGAGCTGAAAAGTACGCTTTCCATTGCCATTCAGGTCACCGACGCTCTCGCTTACGCACATTCGAAAAACATCATTCATCGAGACATTAAGGCTGGAAATATAATGGTCAGCGATGCCGGTCAGGTGAAGATACTCGATTTCGGTCTCGCTAAACTGCTTGAAGACGAGCAAGCCGATCTTCATCAGGGCCACGACCGAAGCGAGATTACCGAGCTCGGAATCCCGTACGGCACGGCCACTTATGCGGCACCCGAACAGGCAAAGGGCGAGCGTGCGGACGCCCGATCCGACATTTTCTCAACCGGGGTTTTACTTTACGAGATGCTCACCGGCATTTGGGCGTTTCAGGGCAAAACGGTGATCGACGTCCGGCATCAGGTGCTTTACGGCACGCCAAAACGTCTGGCCGAGATGCGTAAGGAGCCTCTGCCGCCTCAGCTACAACAGATACTCGACCGGGCCTTAGCAAAGGAACCCAAGGATCGTTATCAAAAGATCGCGGTGATGCGCGATGAGTTGCGGGCAGTACTCCGACAGGTCGCCGGTGCCCAGATAATGGCAACCGATACGTTTCCTACTGGCCACGCCGAGGGCAATAAGGTAACGCGTGTACTCAACTGGTTTACCGGCAAATCGGCGCCTGAAGCGAGTTCGGTCGGCCTTACGCCCTCTTCAACAAGCACACCGTCATTTACGCCCGACATTTCGCTGACCGCGACCGGGACCGAGAAAAAGAGCGTCGCGATACTGCCTTTCAAAAATCTTGGGGGCGACGCCGGGTCGAGCTTTTATGAATTCGCTCTCGCCGACGCCGTTATTACCGAGCTTGCACAGATCCGCTCGATAATCGTACGGCCAAGCTCGGTCATCGCCAAATATCACGGCAAAGACGTTGATCCGCGTGAGGCCGGCGAAGAGCTGCGTGTTCATGCCGTGCTGTCGGCCGGTTTCCTGTGTGCCGGCGAAAAGTTGCGCGTAACGGCGCAGCTGCTAGACACCCTAACCGGCGATATTCTGTGGAGCGACCGCATCGACGCCGAGGGCGGCGACATTCTCGCCCTGCAGGACGGCATCGCTCAGCGAATCCTCGAAGGCTTAAGACTCGAGCTGACCGATCTCGAGGCCGAAAAACTGGGCAAACGCGCCACCGAAAACGCCGATGCGTGGGAAGAGTATCTGCGCGGCCGCGACAATTTCGGCCGCTTTATCTTTCGCACAATCGACGCCGAGGATTGCGACGCCGCAATAGCCAATTTCAAACGTGCCGTCGAGCTCGATCCGCATTTCGCCCTTGCGTACAGCGGCCTCGGAGCCTGTTACGCCAATCGCCTTTTCAAAGGGTTGGGCGAACCGGAAGATTACACGTACGCCGAGGCGGCGTTTAGCAAAGCCTTTTTCTACGATCAAAATGTAGTTGAGGCCCGCGTGTTGATGGTGATGATCTACTTGGGCCGCGGCGAAAAGAAAAAGGCCCGGTCCGAGATCGAACTGCTCCAGAAACAGTTTCCGAATGATGCCGCTCTTTATTTTGTAAAAGGCGTGATGCACCGTCTCGATGGCGAGTACGACGAATCGCTCAAAGCCTTTGAAAAGCTGACACGTCTCGACCCGGCCGCCCGCGCCGTCGCCGCTTACAATCGCGCGCGAATTTTCATTTATCGACGCGAATTCGATCAGGCTTTAGCGGAACTCGACAAAGGCGTCAAGGTCGAGCCCAATCACCCGATGCTCAAGATCTTCCGTTCGGGAGTCTATTACTATCAGGGGAAACACGACGAGGCGATAAATCTGATAGCTGGAGTGTTAAAGGAACATCCGCGAATGGACGGCATTCGTCCTCTTTACGCCGAATACCTTGCAGGTGCCGGTCGTCCGGAGGATGCACGGGCGCAGTTGACCGACGACGCACTTGCACTCTCACGTACGGATCACGACATGGCCTATTGGGTCGGTTCGACCTACGCGCTGCTAGGCGACAAAGACCTGGCGTTCAAATGGCTTGGCAAAGCCGTTCGTTTGGGCAACGAAAACAAGCCGCATTTTGAACACGACATAAATCTCGACACGCTGCGTGACGATCCGCGATGGCAGGAATTATTGGATAAGATGGGGAATGGCGAGTGAATTGAAGACGGAAACCCGCGCGGTAGCAAAGGTGTTCTTTTCTTTTAGTGGTTTACACACTTCCTACCGGTCCCGGTTTCTGCCGTTTTTTCTCAAACACAAACTCATTACACCCGAGGCCGACGCCGCCGGATTTTACCTTTGCGAGTGAAAAGCCGCGAGCCTTGTAAAATTCGAATATTTGATCGACCGTCGCGACTTCATACGGATAGCCGCCGACCCAATCGATGATGTCGTACCAGCGGTTCATGCCGCGCCCGTTTTTGTATTGCGTCCACGAACGGACATAGCTCTGTGGTTTGAGCGAGACGACCGATCTTGCGAGAGATCTTGCCTCGTCCGGCAGGATGGCGGCGATGGCGAACGGCGTCTTTAGTAGACGCGGCATACGGCAGTAGGTTTTTTTGATCCAATGCCAGCGTTTTGCCTGACTGCCGGTGTCGTTGTAAATAGCGATGAAGAGCCTGCCGCAGTCAGCGACCGGAATTGCCGCATTCGCTAACGCTTCCCACATTTTCCCCGTGTGGTGCAGCACGCCCCACGAATAGACAATATCGAATTTTCCAAGGCTCTCGACATATTCAAAATCAAGCGCCGATCCCTGTTCGACCGTCCAGTCCTCGTCATTGGCAAAATATCGCCGCCGCAATTCCTTTGTGCAGGCGTAAGAATTGCTGTCAAAATCAAACGAATGTACTTTCGCCCCCAAACGTCTGGCTGCCAGCGAAAACAGTCCGCTGCCCGAACCGATGTCGAGAAAAGTCTTGCCCACAAGGGTTTCGCATTCGAGCATCTCTTTCAGGGATTCCTCGGCTTTGGCAACTCGCTCATCGTCCAAAACCGACAAAAAAGCACTCCAGTTCTTGCCGAACTCAAACCGCTCGCCGCTCGCTACCTCATTTTCGTGCTGTCGCGCTATCTCCATATTTTTGACTGTTGTAGCATTCATATTGTGACCTCAACCGAAAGGTGGAGGAAACTGAAAAAATCGTATTGATGTAGGCCAAAAGCCTCGATCAATAATAGGCCCAATAGACCGCGGATTTCACATATTCTCCCGCAACCATCTGCCAGCCTCCGGGTTTGATCCACCAGTAATTCGGGTTTGGCGTTTGTTCGCCTGGCGGAGCGTGAACGATACCGATCTCAACATTTTCGCCCGCGAGGATTTTCTCAAAAATTCTAATGGCTCGCCGTGTGTGGTAAGCCGATGTGACGATCAGCACCGAATTGACTGGCCGGGCGGTGATCTCATTCTCAAATGCTTTGGCTTCCTGATCGGTTCCCGAAACCAGGCCGGGCAAAACGGTTATCGCGTCCGGCATAACTCCGTTTGCGATTAATTCACGTTGTTCGAGTTCGACAAGCGCGGGATTCGTTTGCTCATTGGACGACCAGCCGGCGTGTTCGCCGTCGTCAGTAATGATTATTTGGGACGCGACGCCCTGTTTGTAAAGTTGAGCGGCTTTTCGAGTTCGCTCTTTATAGACGGCCGATCCGCTGAGAACGATTATCGCGTCGGCGTGTTCGAGCGGCTTCTCAACGATAAGATAATTAGCGAGCGACGGGGCCAGGAGCACCCAACCAATGCCGATCACAACGAGGGCGATGCCGAATTTGAGCCGCCGCTTCATCTTGGTTTCGCCATTACAAGACGTAACTCCTCGATCTTTGCTTCCCAGCTTTCGTGCCGGATCGCGTCACTCACCGATTCGCGCGGTTTCGGAAAAGCAAGCGCGTCCTCAATCTTTGAGATGAAATCATCGTGATCGCTACCGACGAGGCAGTCTTCCAAGACACGGACCTCGGGAATATCGGTCGAGACTACCGGCAAGCCGGCGGCGAGATATTCGCGTACCTTTAGTGGATTTGCCGCGAGCGTCAATTCATTGATCGTGAAAGGGTTTAGCGCAACGTCAAAACCTTTGCAGTACGCCGGCAGCTCCGCATAAGGCTTGCGTCCGAGGAAATGGACGTTGGGCACATTGTCGAGGATCTTCACCGCAGCTTCGGCGTCGACCGCGATCTTGCCGATAAGCACGACCGAGCCTTCGCTGAAATGCTCCGCAGCCTTTTTGATCAATTCGTAGTCGACCCAATCCGCCAGAAGGCCATGAAAACCGATGATCGGTTTTGGCAATTTGGCGATCTCATCCGGAATTTGCGTCCCTGCATCCAAAGCCGTCCGGAAATGCCGCCAATCGGTGCCGTGGCGGATGATATATGTATTCGGATTGAATCCCTTCTTCGAGTCGTAAAGCCGCTCGGCGGATACGATGACGAGATCGGAGATACGAAAAAGCTCCTCTTCAATCTCCTTTAACGCCGACGAGCCGGTGAACGCCGTATATTCATCGACGCAATAATAGATCAGCTCGCTCTCGCCGAGTTTGCCCGCGATCATCCCGGCCGCCGGGTTAAAGACCATATTGACGACATTCGTGAAATCGAGCTTTCGCATCGCTTTCTTAACCTGACCGATCAGCGATCTCTGATTCAGCCCGACGATGGTTTTGTTACCGTAGGCCGGTATCGCGAGCGGGTTGAGCACAAAAATATTTGGCTTAACCTCGCGGATCGGCTCAGTAAAGCTCTTTAGTTTGTTAAATATGCGGGAAATGTCTTTCGATGACGTGGTCGGCATTCGATTGGCGATAGCATTGATCCATAGAATGCGATTGTCTTTCGATAAAACACGCATTAAATGCGTTTTTGAAAGCGGATCGCTCGTCCAATCGTGGCTAAAACACAAAATATCACGTCCGCGAAGCACATCGCTCGCCGTCGATACAGTTTCTGTGATTGGCATCTCTAGAGTCGCAATCGTCATTTATTTTGTTTCGCCGTCCATAAACTGCCGCTGCCAGATCTCAAAATTGACGAGTGACCATATGCGTTCGTCATGATTTTCACCAGCATTGTGTTCGGCAACTAATTTTCGTACAAAACCAGCGTCAAAAATGCCTCGTTCCGCAGCTCGCGAGCCAAGTACATATTCATCGACGATGTGCTTAAATTCACCGCGAAACCAGCTTCCGACAGGAACGGGAAATCCCATCTTCGGCCTGTCGAGAATTTCGGGCGGCAAGATCCCTTTCATCGCCTCACGGAGTATCCATTTTGTCGTCCCGCCGCGAAGTTTCATCTCGCGCGGCATCCGGGCCGTAAATTCGACCAGCTTGTGGTCGAGAAACGGCACGCGGCTCTCGATAGATGCTGCCATCGACATCTGATCCTGCTTCATTAATAGCTCGTGAAGATATGTTTTTGTGTCGGCATACAGCAGTTTGTCAAGCACATCCTCAGCATCACATTTGTCGATCCATTTGTTTTGCTGCGCGTATGGATTCAGATCGCCGATTCGTTCTTTTGTAGCTTGGGTAAACAACCCCGATTGCATCGACTTAGGAAAGACCCCAAAATTATCAAAGAAAAGATTTTCTATGTCGGATTCGCGGGAGAGAAATGTGCGGTTTAGCTTACGACTCAACGAGCTTGGCAAAGTTGCAACGCCGCCGCGAACCGCATCGCGTAAAAACGAAGGAGTTACGCTCTCGTACTTTTCGCCGTAATTGAGCAATCTTAAAGCCTTTTCGTACCTACCGTAACCGGCTAAAGTTTCATCGGCACCTTCGCCCGTCAGCACAACCTTGACGTGCTGCTGAGCGAGCTTTGAAACGAAATACAGCGGTACCGACGCGATAAAACCGATTGGCTCGTCCTCATGCCAGACAAGGTTTGGCAGAGCCTCAAAAAACTGTTCCGGCGTGATCGTGATCTCGTGATGATCGGTGCTGAATTTTGTGGCGACCAGCCGGGCGTATTCGAGTTCGTTTGCCTCCCGTTCGCGAAAACCTACCGAGAATGTCTTGATCGGTTCCTTGACCATTGTTGACATCATCGCGGCTATTGCGCTTGAGTCGATGCCGCCTGACAAAAACATTCCCAATGGAACATCCGCCATCAACCGCAATTCGACGGACTGTCGAAATAGATCACGCCATTCCTCAATATATTCCGCGTCGGTTCGGGCCTCATGTTTTGGCTCAAAGCTAAGATCCCAAAACTCTCGAATATCCACGCGGCCGTCTTTCCACACAAGCGTGTGGCCCGGCAAAAGGCGTTTAACGCCGCGAAAAAGCGTCTCGTCGCCAGACGTGCCGTGGTTGGCAAGCTGATCGGGCAGTGCCGCGAAATTGATCTCGGGTTTTACAGCACCAACCTCTAGTAGTGATTTGATCTCGGATGCAAAAAATAAACTGCCATCGTCCGCGTGGACGTAATACAGCGGCTTTACGCCAAAACGGTCGCGGGCGATAAAAAGCTCGCGTTTCGTCTTGTCCCAAATTGCAAAGGCAAACATTCCGCGAAGATACTCGACACAATCGCGTCCATACTCTTCGTAGAGATGTAAGATTGTTTCGGTATCGCTGCGGTTTTGAAATTTATAGCCGAGTGATTCGAGCGTGGCTCGATAGTCGGCGTGATTATAGACCTCGCCGTTATAGACGATCACACACGTCCCGTCACCATTAAACATCGGCTGCGCACCGTGGGCGACATCGACGATGCTCAGGCGGCGGTGTCCGAGGCCGATGTTTCCATCGACAAAAATACCACCGTCATCCGGTCCGCGATGATGCAAAATATCGCGCATCCGCACGAGCTTTGATTCATCAACGTGTCTGCCTGAGCTTGGCGAAAATGCAATGCCGTTAATACCGCACATAACGTAATTAGAAAGTGAGAATGATCCCCAAATTGTAGATTTTTACGAGGGAGCCGAGAGGCAATTTAAATCATAGCTTTTTTGTGGGCGCAAAGCTAGATTTTTCATAGCATCAATATGGATTCACAACACTTTTAGGAGTTTATTAGACGAGGTATTGTGGTGGAAACTTATAACATGGCGGAAAGCGTTCTAAATGTCAGGGGCAAACGACCGGATCGTACCCGCACGACCGGCGTACCCTTGTGGATGTTCGTCGCCGGAACTATGATCGCCGCGGTCGCCGCAATACTCGCATTCGACGCGTATTCGGGAATGATAGGAATTCTGGCCCCGAGATTTGAGATCATCCAGAAGGGAGCGAGCCGAATCATCAAAGTTCCGCCGGGTGGCAACCTTCAGGCCGCAATCGAAAGAGCGGAGGGCGGCGACATTGTCGAGCTGCAGGCCGGAGCAGTATATTACGGCGAGATCAAGCTGCCGAACAAAACGCTGACAGACTACGTGACCATCCAATCGTCGGCGGCGGCAAATTTGCCGCCGGACAAACGCGTCGGCCCCGATCAAAGTCAATCAATGGCAAAGATCGTCACACCGCGAGCTGACAGGCCGGCCATTTCGGCGGCGAATGGCGCACATCATTATCGTTTTGTCGGTATCGAATTTTCCACGTCGAGCGCCGTTTATACGTCCAATCTCGTGCTCTTCGGCACCGGCGAATCACGGCGGGAACAGGTGCCGCACGATATCGAGATCGACCGCTGCTACTTTCATCCGTTCAAATCAGGCGTGACACGCCGGGCCATCGCTCTGAATAGCGCGGCCACAACGATAAAAAACAGCTATATCGAAGGCTTCGCCTTTATGAACGAGGAAACGCAAGGTATCTGCGGCTGGACCGGCACGCGTAACGTTCACATTCTCAATAATTATGTCGAAGGCGGGGCTGAGAATATCATGTTTGGCGGTGCCGATCCGGACAATGCCGAACTGATACCGTCGGATATCGAGATTCGCGGTAATCACCTTAATAAGCCGGCGGAATGGTTTAAAAAGACAACGCTTAAAACGCTCTTTGAGCTAAAAGACGCCAAACGTGTTCAGTTCACCGGCAATCTTTTAACCAATAACTGGAGCGGCTCGGCGTTTCGGGTTACGGTTCGCAATCAAGAAGGCCGAGCACCATTTTCCACTATTGAGGATGTCACTATCCGGGATAATGTCATCAACAACGCAGGCGAGGGCATGAATATTTTGGGCAAGGACGACACGTATCCGAGCCAGACGCTGCAACGTCTGACGGTCACAAACAATCTGTTTCTAGCTATCGGCGGCCACGGCGTCGAAGGCTCAGCCTACTTCATCCAGATCGCGGACGGCAACGACATCGCCATTTCGAACAATACGGTGCTCAATTCGGGCAACATCGCCACCATTTATGGCACGCTGCCGACCGGCTTTGTCTTTCGCGACAACATCACCGGTCACGGAAATTATGGCATCCACGGCCCGCTCGATCTCAGGTCGCCCCAGGCTCGCACGATGTTTCAAAATAATATTTTCGTTAATATGAATCACGTCCCGTCAGATGATTACGCATTTCCGCCGGGGAATACGATCATTGCAGATCTCAGAGATGTAGGCTTTGTTAATCCGGCATCGGGCGACTATCGATTTTCGCCCACCAGCAAATTTAAACGCGGATTCGGCTGCGATGTCTTAAAACTGGAGCCTGATCTGTTAAAGATCGGGCAAAAATAATAAGCATTTTTACCTAACTTGATATGAACATATCGTTCGCGACAAATGTGCGAAACAGGATCGTCGAAGTTTACTTAAATCGATTTGCGTTAAAGTCGGGCGTTGATAATTCAAACTGGACTTTGCTCCCCACGGGTAACAGACCGGTTGATCTCACGATATATCTCTATAACGGCGGCGATATTTGTCGTGTCGGACGCTTGAATATTTCGGCCCATTCTTTTTGTACGGCTGATCTCGATCACCTTAGCGACAAGCCCGTCTTTATTCCCGATCTCGATCAAATGAACGCCGTCAGGCCGCGTGCCGTTATCAGTCGCTATAACCGGAGTTCCCAAAAACAAAGCCTCGCGGACAGAGATTGCGTCACCATCAAAAAGCGTTGTCCGAAGCACGATGTCGGCGTTATTTATTAAATGGAGCGTGACGGCGTGTTCTACGTTGCCGGCGAGATAGATTGCGTCGGCACAGCCGCTTTTAGCGATTGCTGCCTCGACCTCAATCCGCATCGAGCCGCCGCCGACGAGCATCAATCCGGCATTCGGCAGTTCGGCTAAAATATTATTCATAGCCTCGATCTGCATCAGCGGGTCGTAATCTTTCTCTAATCCACCGACTGAGATAAGCAACGGCGTGTGTCGCTTGTAAAAATCCGCCAATTTTTGCGGGACGGCTACACTTTCATCAGGTGCTTGAAGCATGTATGGCGGAATGACCGCGATCCGTTCTTTTTTTACGCCAAAGCGTTGGAATATGTCCGCGAGCTTCTCATTGACGGCGATGATCCGCGAAAATCGCTTAAAAACAAAGGCCGTGAGCGATAAAGGCCGCGCCGCGTTTGCCTCGTCGCTTACCGCAAATCCACCCGAATGCAGCGTCAAAATACAGCGGCCGCGGCCAAATACCGAACAAACGAAGGCCAAGGCAAGCACACGCGGCGTGACATCGCCGCCGATATGAAGATGCAAAACATCAAATTTGAGGCTTTTTAACAGTCGTAGCAAGGCAAATGGTGAACGCGGATGGTAAACGTCCGGCTCATGCGTGACCCGGCTGCTCCGCGAAGTTGCGATGATCGAGCACCGATGCCCCGCGGCGAGCAATCCATACCGAATAGCGAGCATATTCCGGCTGATGCCGCCCTCAGGCGGCGGATACGGGCCGAGTTGTAAAACGTGCAGCGTCATTTATCGGTTTAGGAACGAATTATAAAGGTTGAGCGTTTTCATGAGTTGTGTATCTCGCGAGAATTTCGCGGTAACAATCTTTTTTCCGGCATTTCCAAATTGTTCAGCTTTTGCATCATCGTTTAAGATCTCGATCAGGCGCCCTGCCATTGTCGCGTCCTCATCCGATGCGACAAGATAGCCTGTTTCAGCTTCGACAACGACCTCGGCCGCACCGCCTACGTCCGTTGCTACGACCGGCTTTCCTGCGGCCATGTATTCAAGGATAGAATTAGAAAAACCCTCAGCACTCGATGTCAGGACGCAAGCATAAGACGCCGCGAGCAAAGCCGGAACATTATCGCAACAGCCAATAAAATGAACGCTATCAGCGATGCCCAGTTCATTTGCCACAGCTTTCATTTCACTTTCTAACTCGCCTTCACCGGCGACAACAAAATGAATGTCCGGCATGATTTCAGTTACACTTTTTGCGACACGCAGAAGCATCGGTACATTCTTGACCGTGTGGCGAAGGTTCGCAACCATCGTTATAAATCGCACGCATTCATCCGCCGGTAAACTATATTTTTCACGGATCAATGCGGCGTCGGACACTGCTTGGTCAAATCGTTCGAGATCAAGACCATTGTAAATTACCCGAATCTTTTCCGATGAAATACCACGTCCGGTAAGATGATCGAGAACCGCCACCGAATTTGCGACGATCGCGTCAGCACGGCCAAATGCAAACTTTTCGACAAATTCCTGCCCGCTCGAACGCATTCCGCCCGTCTCGCGTTTCGATGCGATCTTGACTTTCACGTTAGCAAGCCGCGCCGCCGCCATGCCAAATACGTTTGTATAAAAATCGTGAGTGTGGACAAGGTCGATCTCGTTTTCACATAGAAACGCCGCGCATCGGCGGACTTGCTTCACAAAGTTCGCATTGTAAAAAGACGTCAATGGAAATTCTGGAATGTCAATAAAACCCGCGTCCGCCATCTCGCCCCGCAAGAGGCCTTCGTTATTTAACGTTGCCGCGAAAACCTCGGTCGATCCTTCATTTTTGAGAAGGCGCGTAAGGGCCGCGGCCTGACGTTCGGAACCGCCCTGATGAAAGCTGCCGATGAGTTGTAAGATGCGTTTCTTCACTTGGAGACGGGCCGGCGGCGATCCGAGACTGGCTCTCGCCGATTGCGCTTTCGTCGTTCGACAAAGCCGAGCGAGACGTTCCGAATACCGCTCTCCGTCTTTATGTAAAGTTCGTTGCCGAGCCGACGGACGGCGGCATATGGCACGTCGGGTTCGACAAAAGCCGCGTTCCCGTCAAACATCAGGCTGTTGCCGTCGATCAGGACAAATTCGTCCGGCAAGATCTCACCGACTCTCATCCGTACCCACGAATATCTGAAATTTGTGTCGAATATTCCAGTTTCGATCGAGCGGTCTGGCTCGTCATTGAAAACAAAAAAATCGTTGTAATCTTGGTATCTGATGACGAAAGCCCGGCCTGACAGCGTTGGAACCTCGTCTACCTCCGGCGGGAGTGTTCCCTGATCCACCGGCAGGATCATCGTGAAGAATTCCTGCGTTCCACTACCTTTCGACACAAATCTCATAAACGGTGCGTTGACCCGATTTCCATGATTGGTCGAGATCCAGCTTTCCTTTTGCTCCCACGCTCCATTGTCACCAAATGTAAAAAGACGGTGATTTTTATCGCCGACCCATGCGCCGCCATCGCCGATCGCAGGTTTTAAGTTGTCGGGAAAATGAAAATTCAGGGAATATTCATGCTCACCGAGGGTTTCAACAAAATCGCGCATTATCCAGTAATCGTTCTTTAGAAACAAAATGCTCCGGGAATGCGTCGCCGCATCATCCAGCCGCTCATAGCCATTATGCGAGCCTTCAAAAAAATCAAACCGATCTTCCCGAAACCACGTCTTGAGATGCGTTTGTGCCTGGGTTTTCCAGCCGAATGTGTCACCCGGCATCGACGACGAAACGCCGTCAATGACAAGCGTATTATGGGCCGTGCCCGACCGGAAATAGTCGCGAAGCTCCGGCGATTCGTGATATGTGTATGTGCCGGAATCGACCAGCAGTGTTTTGCCGCGCATAGCTAATTCGATCGACAGCGCGTCCGCATGTCCGTGTCCGCCGGCTAGAGAACCGACCGGGCCGCAGTCGACAACCATCACATTATCAGTATCATTCCAGCCATCGCGCATTACAAAATATCCGCCATCCACAAAGCCGTCTGACGTAATGCCAGGCTCGGACGAGTCGCGAGCTTTAAAACGATTTTTGCCATCTGGTCCCAGTAGCCAGAATATCTCCTCGCTCAATCGGCCACTCACAAACTTGTGATCGGCACGATCAAATATGATCGAGCTGACAGCCAGCGATCCGCGAAAATCATCCGGCTCGGCGGTCGTGAGCGGCAGCATTCGGCCGCCGTCATCGTCCCCAATAAGCGGCGTTTTGCCATCCGGCATAGTCAAATGCATTAGGTGATCGAATGCCTTTTGCAGCCTCGCTTCTAGCTCTGCGCTCCGCAGATCAAATCCCGAGTCTCGATTCAGCGATCTTAAGATGACAAAATGGGTGTAAATATCGGCCGTATATCGCTGGTACCAAGTGCTCTGTTCAAAATAGACGCCGTCCGGCAAAACCTGTTTCGTGATCTCCGAAAAGAGAATGTCTTCGCCCAACTTTCTCCACCGCTTTGCCCGGTCAAAAAACGGCAGTTGTGTACCAAGGTAATAAAGGCCGAGTCCCTCGCCTGTCAGATGTGTATTCGGGCTGTAATATTTCGAAAGATATTGCTCGATGTGGCGGGCATGCAGATAGAGATATTTAAGGGCCTTTTTTAAGAGATCGGGAGTGAAATGTTCCGAGTCCCGGAAAAAATTAAACGCCCAGATCCACGACATCGCTCGTAACGAAACCTCAAGGCTGCTGGACCAATTAACGCCGATCCCCGGCGGATTTTGCTCCATCCACGAATCGAGTTGGCCGGCAAAACTCACGGCAAATCGCTCGTCACCCGTCAACATGTACGCAACGCCCAGCGTGAAAAAATGCTGATGGCGATTTAGTTCCCAAATTATTTTCTTGTTGCCAGTTTCGCCCGCTTCGAGAGCGTCAAATTCTTTCCAGTGTTTGAGCGGCGAACGCCTTGCTGACACCGGCTCGCGATGCCAGTCGATCTCGGCGCCGACGTAAAGGTTTTTAAATCCCAGGAGGTCAATCCGGCCTTTCAGTATCTCGGCAGCAGCGGCGGTAAATTTCTCGGCGGCATCTAATCCAAAGGTAATAGAAAACGCCTCAGCGGAATCTTGGCGGTTCTTAAATGAAAGGAAAAAAGACTCTTCACTATTCTCGTAGAATTTTTGCCGTAGACTCGCGGCGTTAATGGCTGAGTTTCCAAATTGCGTTGCGTCTATCGAACTAAAAAATTCCTCATCGGACGGTACCTCTCGGCCTCCGAGTTTCTGCTCGCGATAAGCGGAAAATGCCTGACCGCCGCGGGTACGGATTTCGTCCCAGCTCCGGATCTTTTTCAGTTTTTCGAGCGGATTCGCCATCGCTTCGACTGCCATGATATTAATCCTTACCCCTCAGCCATCATTATCGATCTGAGGCGATAGTCACGAAATAAATTCGGATTGCCGCTTCGGCCGTCAATGGCTGCGGAGGCAATGTTAAATGCCTCGCGAGCCGATGCAAAATGAAACGAAAAAGCTCCAGTTCGTTCACCCGATTCCACAAGCTCGGTAAAAAATCGCCTTGCTCCGTCGCCGATGCAGGCTGACTGATCGTAATCGAAAAAGCCGTGGCAATAAAGTTTGACGAAAACCCAATCCGTTTTTCCCGCAACAGTTACGTTCGCCGATGTCCATCGCCGAAATCTCGACATGTCTAAACCTTGGTTCGCGGTAAGCGCTCCGTCTTCGATCCGGGGCACAGGTAAACCCCTGATACGCCGCGTCCAATTAAAGACCAGCGGCCCCGTAAATATCAGTGGCAATACGGGTTGTTTTCCATTTACCGACACGCTTCGGCCGGTCCTGTGCGGTATCTTTTCAGATAGAGGCAAGCCGCACTCGTAGATCTGATTTATCATCGCGACCTGCGATTGATCTGGAGCGGACGGCAGAGTCATATCCGCATAGCAGCCCGTGTCGCTAAGGATCTCCATTTCGTTGTCAACACCGCAAAACCTTCCTCCGCACGAATTCGCGAGGGACAGGTTGCCGTGGACAAATGCATACATCGGGACGCTACGGCCATCCATTCGCGACAGGCATTTGTGCCTTTCCGCAAGCGTGTCGCGAAATTCAACGAGCATCCGCCGCAAATTCTCCGGCGTATCAGGCCGTTCCACGCCGTGATGAAGGTGGATCTCGGTCTCGCCGAGGCCTTCTGCCTGCATCTCGGCCATAATTTCGAGGATCTCGGGGTGATACTGCTCAGCCGGGTAAAAATTCGTATGACGAAACTTCGTGCCGTCGCTATCGCGAACCGCTTCACCCGTCGCGCGTGCCATCTTATGATATGCCTTCATTCTCTCGATCTGCGTTCTATGATCGAGTACGCCGACTTCGCTCCAGCCCGGCTCAAAATGATCTGCAATGGTGAGAATAATGTGCTTTTTCTCAAACGACGTTCGCTCCATTAGCGATCCCAGACGGGCAAACGGGTACCTCGCCAGCCACGGCAGGTTCCAGCCCAGT
>JAYUDV010000120.1:0-2060 GCA_043739565.1 Chloracidobacterium sp. | reverse complement strand
AATAGAGTTCTTTGAAAAACCTCCGACTATTTTACAAAGGAAATAGTAAAATAGGGAGCATGAAAAGCAAACAGTTAAGTTTGATGGATGCGGTACTGAGCTTGAGTCGTCGGAAGAAAGTGAGCCGGGCGGTGGGGACGCTTGGGGCGATAGCGGGGATGGTGGATTGGGACACTTTGGTAAAGGTGGTGAGCGTACTGGACAAGACGCGAGAGGGGAAAGGCGGGCGACCGCCGATCAGTTTTGAGATCAAGCTAAAGATGCTATTTTTGCAGTACGCGTTTAATTTGAGCGATGAGGAGTTGGAGGATCAACTGATTGACCGATTGAGTTTTCAACAGTTTGTGGGGCTTGGATATGACGAGGAGATACCTGATTTCACGACGATCTGGCATTTCAAAGAGGGGCTTATAAAAGCAGGACTGATGGATGAGATATTCACGCGGATCGTGGGGCAGATCGAAGAAAAGGGGTTGATATTGAGAAAAGGAACGATCGTTGACGCGACGATCATCCAGAGTTCGAATCGGCCTTTGAGCAGAAAGAAGCGGGAAGAGATGGAAGAAACTCCGAGCAGGCAGATCGATACCGAGGCCCGAAGCACGGCGAAAAACGGGAAGAAGCATTTCGGATACAAAGGGCATATCGGCGTTGATGCCGAGAGCAAGATTATCCGCAAACGTTCGTTCACGCCGGCCAATGTGCATGACAGCCGGGAGTTAGAAAACGTCATAAGCGGCGATGAGCAAAGCGTCTGGGCGGACAAGGCGTATCCGCGGCAGGAAGACAAACGGGCGGCGAGAAAATCAGGAATCTATTACGGAATACTCGACAAAGCGACGCATGGCAAAAAGCTGTCAACCAAACAGCAGAAAAGAAACCGTCAAAAATCCAGGGTAAGGGCCGCCGTCGAACATCCGTTCGGGTTCTTCAGGAAAAAGCTAAAAGTGACGTTTGCCGCCGCCAAAACCAAATTACGCAACGCTTTACGATTCGATATGTGGTGCATAATCTACAACGTCACCCGTGCATCGTTCCTGCTGAAACGGCAGACAATGTAGCCAAAAAGCACGTCTAAATCATCGAAAAGATGTGAAAACAAAGTTGAAAATAACAAAATCAACAAAATTATCACCAAATCCCGACGCCGATTATCTAAATTTGAGGTCGTAGTCGGTTCAGGAATTTGAAAGTTGGTTTTTCAAAGAACCCTATTATTGCATAGATGATACATTTTTCAATTCACAATGCACAGTGCGCAATTTTAGAAGAATTATCACAGGAGAATATGAACAAACATTGGGAGACGTTTGAGGGGCGGCAGCATGGGCGGACGGCGAGGGATGAGCCGAGGGTGACGCTCGGGCAAAAGGGGACGTTTTATCTGAATGGGATCGCTTACGAGGCGATGGGCGAGCCGGCGGCGGTCGAGATGCTGTTTGACGGCACAATAAACAACGAGCCCAATAATTCCGGTGTAAAGCGTGACCAGAACCCAGCCCCATTTCATCACCTTCATCTCCGGTGTGCGTGTAAACAAATCCCAGGCGACGTAGGCAACGGAAATTGCAGTCATCAAAAACCACTCGATCAACAGCGTAACTATTAGATCTGCCTTATACATCTCCATCCCCGTTTTGGTCTCGAATGGCGGCCGATCTTCTTTTAGGTTTGGTGCGTCGTTTGCCCATAAAATAAAGGACCGTTCCGAAGATGATCAGAATAACGGCGTCTATGGACATAACTTGGTGTGACGCATATCCCACATAATCCGGATTAGACATAACTCTGATCACATGCCAAATAAACAGAGCTACTCCGATGATGCCGATAATTATTCCACCAGTCTTCATTACAAATTCCTGATTCGTTCTAATCCGCCACGGAAGCCGACAACCTTTCGCCATAAGGCGGAACGTCAGTGTCGCGGTCTTCGCCGGCCAGCCACGTAAAGCCAGGTTCCGGCAAACATTACTATTCCGCCGATTAGCGATAAAAATCCATGTCTCATGTAGCCCGTATCCAAGTCCGTCCCCATTAAAACAGTAATTGAATGCCAA
>JAYUDV010000119.1:0-13421 GCA_043739565.1 Chloracidobacterium sp. | reverse complement strand
ACCTTGTGAAGGAATTTGGACGCGGCAGAGTTTAGAGTTCAAGCTTTAGCTTGTTCGTTCAATTAAAAGAGGCAAACTGAAGTTTGAACTCTGAACATAAATATATGAGCGTAGGACAGTTATGACATCATCCATCGGACAGAGTATCGACATATTGTGCAATGAGCAGGGCCTGGATCGCGATCTGATCATCGAGGCGATGAAGGACGCCGTTAAGGCGGCCGCGCGTAAGCAGTTTAAGGATAAGACCGGTGACAGCGTGCAGGTTGACTGGAATAACGAAGAAGGCATTATCGAGATCTCGGCCCAAAAAACGGTTGTCGAGGTAGTCGAAGATCCGCTCAGCGAGCTTTCGCTGGCAGAGGCGATCGAGCTTGCAGGTGACGAGATCGAGATCGGCGATATGCTCTTGCTGCCGCTTCCGACCGAAGAATTAGGACGAATTGCGGCTCAAACGGCCAAGCAAATTCTCGTCCAAAAAGTCCGTGAGGCAATCCGTGAAAAGGTCTATGACGAATACATCGACCGCAAAGGCGAACTCATCAACGGAACGGTCAAACGTTTTGAACGCGGCGATATGATCGTCGATCTTGGCAACAATCTCGAAGCGGTCATTCCCAAATACGAGCAGTCACGCGGCGAAATGTGGAATCAGGGCGAGCGCATCCGCGTTGTCATCGTGGACGTGTCCAAAGAGCAGAAAGGCCAGCAGATCAAGGCTTCGCGTGCGTCGTCCGAGCTGTTGAAACGGCTTTTTGAAATGGAAGTTCCCGAGATCTACGACGAAACCGTCGTTATAAAATCGTGCGTCCGCGAACCGGGCGACCGTGCAAAGATCGCGGTTACATCCAATGAAAAGGATGTCGATCCGGTCGGAGCGTGCGTCGGTATGAAAGGCTCGCGTGTCCAGTCGATCATTAAGGAATTGCGCGGCGAAAAGATCGACATTATCGAATGGTCGGATGAGCCTTCGGTGTTTGCGGCTAACGCTCTGTCGCCGGCAAAGGTTTCGCAGGTGCGGATCACAAATATTGATAACCGCCTAATGGAAGTGATCGTCGGCGAAGATCAATTAAGCCTTGCGATCGGCAAAAAAGGCCAGAACGTCAGGCTCGCAACCCGTCTTGTCGGTTGGGAGATCAAGATCGTTAGTGAAGAGCTGCTCAAGAAAGAAATCGCGCAGCAGATCGGTAAAATGATGGCGAGCGGGGAAGCGGTTCCGATCACAGCTCTCGAAGGCGTTACAGCTTCGCAGGCGGAAACCCTGGCTGAAAAGGGTGTTTCGGATGTAGTAGCACTTGCGGCTACGTCGGTTGACGATCTCGTCGACTTTCTCGATGTCAGTATGGACGAGGCTGAGGCGATTCGCGTCGCCGCCAGTTCGATAGTAGAGGCCCGAAATGCCGAGATCGTGACCACCGATGCACCGGTTCAGGAAATAGTCGAGGAAACACCAAAGGTTGAACCGACAGATAAGGCGGAAACAGGAGCAGAAACGGTACCTGAAGCAGCCGAAGAAACCTCGGTTGAGGTTACAGAGCTGGGTTCAGACGAAGATTCGTCGGCAACTATCGACAAAACCGTTGCCGACAAACCGGCGGCAAAGCCGAAGAAAAAGAAGAGCTGACATAGAGATCGTCTCTCTATATTTTGAGGGTCGCAAACCGAAAAACGGCTGATATTAAAGAATTGATTAAGTATGGCGATTGGTAAGAGCATTCGAATTTACGACCTTGCACGTGAGGTAAAACAGGATACTAAGCGCGTAATGGAAGATCTGCGTCGTGAGGGCGCCGATGTCAGCGTCGCGTCTAATTCCATCAGCTACGAGATCGCTGAAAAGGTTCGCGGCAAGTATTTTCCGAAGACTGAGATCGCGCCAAAGCGTGCGATCAAGATTATCAAGGCCGCGAAAGTAGCCGAGGATGCACCGGTCGAGGCTGAGATTGAACACATCGAGGCTCCGCCCCTAGTCGAAGTCGCGGCCGAAGCTCCAGTCATTGAGGCACCAGTCGTTGTCCCTGCGGAGGTTGCCGGCGACGTTCCCGTAAAACGACACGTTAAAAAACTAACGAAAAAGGAAGTCGCCGAACCCGAGGTCAAGGCTGAGCCGGTTGCTCCGGTTAAGACCGTCACGAAAGCAAAACCGGCTGAAGCCGAACCTGCGACCGAGATCGAACCTGTAATCGAAGAGCCGGTTGTCGAAACCGAACCGATTCTGACCGAGATCGCCGATCCCAAAACAGCACCGATAGCGGGGCGGTCGGGTACGCTCGTCAAGACACTGACGCTTACAAAAAGCGCCCTGGAAAGTGGCATTAAACCCGGCGATAAACTTGTTAGCGACGCTCCTACTCAAACGGGCAGATTAATTGCCGAACCGGCACGTGCATCGCGACCGGGCGACGATCGATTCCGCAGGCCGGAATTTCGCGGTACGCCGGGCGAGACCGCCGCTCCGCAGATGACCTATACGCCGCCGGCCGATAATCGCCGACGACCGGGACGTTCGGGTGGTCGAAAAGGCAAAGACGACAAGACCGGCAGGTTTAACGACCGCGATATTGACGCTCCGCAAAAGCGTTCGATCGAGGAACGCGTAATGGATCAGGTCGGCACGGTTGAGGTCGGTAACCTGAAAACCGTGCGCCTTACCGAGGGTGCGACCATTCGCGAATTTGCCGAGGCTCTTGGCATCACGCCGCGAGACATCGTCCAGCTATTGATCAATCGCGGTATCTTCGCAACGCTCAATCAACCGATGGGCGAAAAAATGGCGACTGAAATGGGAAGCGGGTTTGGATATGACGTCAGCTTTGTTCCCTTCGAAGAAATGGTCATCGAAGAGGAATTCGAAGAGCTTATCGCCGCTGACGCCGATGACGCCGAGTTGCCGAGGGCTCCGGTTGTCACCGTGATGGGACACGTTGACCACGGTAAAACCAGCTTGCTTGACGCGATCCGCTCGGATAATGTCGCCGAAGGCGAAGCTGGCGGCATCACGCAGCATATCGGTGCATACAGCGTTATGGTTGCGAATCCGGACAAGCCGGACGAACAGCGCCGGATCGTTTTCCTCGATACGCCGGGCCACGAGGCGTTTACAATGATGCGTGCCCGTGGAGCAAAGGCGACGGATATTGTTGTCCTGGTTGTTGCTGCCGATGACGGCGTGATGCCGCAGACGATCGAGGCGGTCGACCACTCAAAAGCGGCTGGTGTTCCGATAATCGTGGCGATCAATAAGATTGACAAACCGGGTGCAAATCTCGACAAGGTAAAGCAGGGTTTGGCCGGATTAGGACTTAACCCAACGGATTGGGGCGGTGAAACCGAAATGGTTCCGGTGTCCGCGAAGACTCGTGAGAATCTCGATACTTTGCTCGAAACTCTTCTATTCCAGGCCGACGTTCTCGCTCTTAAGGCGAGCCCGACCCGTCGTGCTTCGGGCGTAGTGCTTGAGGCAAAACTCGATAAAGGACGCGGTGCGGTTGCGACGGCGCTTGTGCAGCAGGGCACACTTAGTATAGGCGATCCGTTTATTGTCGGACAGTTTTACGGCAAGGTTCGGGCGATGTTCTCGGATCGTGGCGACTCGGTGACCCAAGCCGGGCCGGCAACACCGGTTGAGATACTCGGGCTGCAGGGTGTTCCGCAGGCTGGAGATTCTTTTCAGGTCGTCTCCGATATTGACAAGGCTCAGACGATCGCTGGTCAGCGGCAGATGCACTCACGGCAAGCCGCGCTGCTCAAGACCACAAAACGCGGTATCGAATCGCTCGGTCAGGCCGAGATCAAGGAATTGCTGGTTATTTTGAAGGCTGACGTTCAGGGTTCGGTCGAGGTCTTACGCGGAACACTCGAAAAACTTTCGACTGAAAAGGTCAAGGTTCGCGTGATCCGTGCCGGTGTCGGTGCAATTGCCGAATCCGATGTTCTGCTTGCCTCGGCAACCCAGGCAGGTGATGCCTCAACTGCCGTTGTGATCATCGGATTTAACGTGCGGCCCGAGGCCCGCGTTGCCGACATCGCCAAGCACGAAGATGTCGATATTCGACTCCACTCGATCATTTATAAGGTTGAGGAAGAGATCACAGCGGCCATGATCGGGATGCTGGATGCGATTGAGAAAGAAACGATATTGGGCAAGGCAGTCGTGCAGGAGTTATTCAAGGTATCGAAACTCGGTACGATCGCCGGCTGCCGCGTGACCGACGGAGTTATTCGTCGTCAGGCAAAAGCACGGCTCCTGCGTGACAGCGTGGTTGTCTGGGAAGGCGATATTTCAACTCTTAAACGCTTTAAGGACGATACCAACGAGGTAAAGAATGGATTTGAATGCGGTATCAGTCTGGTCAATTTTAACGACATTAAGATCGGTGACGAGATCGAAGCGTTTATTATTGAGAAGTTCGCCGCAACAGAATTATAGCGTGATCAAGAGGCGTTTATATGGCATACGCTAAGTACGGAGTTGCAAGCCCGGAATGGTGGAAACATCTCAAGACGAGTAAACGAAGGTTTTGGAAGAAGGTGAGGAAGTTGTTCAGGCAGGAGTTGAGAAAATATTGATGAGAGTCCTTGCCACTTCTATTATAATAAATGAGACGCCCGGAAAGATTTGCAGTAGCGTTGAAAGAGGAGATCGCCGAGGTCGTTGGATTCGAACTCGACGACCCGCGGCTCGGCTCGGCGACGGTAACCGATGTCGTCGTGGCCGACGATCTAAAGGATGCGAAGGTTTACGTTTTCATTCGCGGAACAACCGCAGAAATCGATAAAGCTCTTAAAGCATTGCGAAACGCTTCGACATTTGTCCGGCAGCAGGTGGCGATGAATTTGGATCTTCGTCACGCTCCGCATTTACATTTTTTACGCGACACAGCCGAAGAAAACGCTTCGCGTGTCAGCGAGATCCTTGACGATATTGTCATCAAGGATGAGACTGAAGAAAGGAATGAGTTAAGTGAATAGCTAAAAATGAAAAGTGAAAAGCTCTTAACTATTCACTTTTCACTATTCGTTATTCACTATTTACCCCGTGTTAAGCCAAGTAGTTGAGTTAATTGAAACCAAGCATAAGTTTGGGATTACAACGCATATTAAGCCGGATGGTGACGGCGTTGGATCCTCTTTGGGTCTTTGCTGGCTGCTTCGGTCGCTTGGCAAGGACGCCGAGGTTCTCGTCCACGGTGAGGTTCCCGTCGCATATCGCACGCTGCCCGGAGCCGACGAGATCCGCGACGTTAAGGAGATTGACGGCCAGTATGACGCGGTTTTTGTTATCGAATGTTCCGATCTCGACCGCCCGGGCATCAGCGGTCTCGACCGCGAATTTACTGTAAACATCGATCACCACGCGACCAGCGGGCATTTCGGCACTATCAATTGGATCGATTCGACGGCCTCGGCCGTTGGTGAGATGATCTACAATCTCTGTAAAGCGATTGGCGGACGAATCTCCAAAGACATCGCCGAATGTGTTTATATGGCGCTTGTGACCGACACCGGCTCATTCCATTTTTCGAATACATCCGACCGAACGCTCAAGGTTGCATCCGAACTCGTCAAAGCGGGTGCGAAACCAGCCAAAATTTCCGAGGCGGTTTACAATAATTACCCGTGGTCGCGAATCGAATTGATGCGTCAGGTGCTCGGTACCGTCCGGCGTGACGAGTCTGGTCGGATCGCGACATTGCGTCAGACGATCGAGATGCAGGACATCGCAGGGGCGGTGGATGGGGACAATAACGGCTTTGTAAATATTCCGCTCGCCACGCGTGACGTAGTCGCCGCCGTATATATGCGGGAGGTCGGTGAGGGCCAATATCGGGCTAGTCTCCGCTCAAAGGGCGACATAAATGTTGCCAAGGTTGCCGAGAAATTTGGGGGCGGAGGTCATCGGAATGCCTCCGGATTGAGCATCGATGGTGATTGGGATGAGAAAGAGCGCGAAATCGTTGACGCTCTACGAATCGCCGTAGACAAAGTCGAAAGCTATTCACCCGAAGAATAGTCTGGGTTTAATGCGAAGTGAGCGCCTAGCCGTTCTTGCGCTAAAAATAAGCAAACGAGTTTTAATTATGCGGCGCACACTCGAAGAAAACTGGCTTCGCCTTATCCGACTTTACACCTTCAACACTCCGATTAGTAAGGGAAAATATAGACTTTTCCAGATTGCCCTCCGTTTTTGCAAGTTTCAACATAAATCACTCGCGGCAAATTCGCGGGACGGGCGTCTTTTTTCGGCCAACCTGACGACGGGAATGCAGGAACATTTGTTCTTTTTCGGCGAATACGAAAAGGTTCTTAGCCGCATCACATCAGCATTGATCAATCCGGGCGATGTGTGTATTGACGTTGGCGCTAATTTTGGTTGGTATACGACATTGATGGCGTTGCATTGCGGCAGCGAGGGTGACGTACACGCTTTTGAGCCTGTGCAGGCCAGCTTCCTCGAACTGCGTAAAAATTATGCTCTGTCAGGCTCGCCCGCGAACGTTTTTATTAACGAGTTAGCTTTGGGTGACAGGGAAGGCGCGATCACCATAAGTCTTTTCGACGGCGAGCCCACGGGACACGCATCGATCGCCGCAAAGCGCGATTCAGGGGCAGTTTCATTTGAATGCCGGATGACGAAGCTGGATGATTATCTCGTCGAGAACGGCGTTGGGGACGTTGATTTTGTGAAAGTTGATATCGAAGGTGCGGAGATGATGTTCTTATATGGATCCCAACGATTGTTTAAGCAAAAAAAACCGCCAATATTTCTGATGGAAATGGCGCTGGAACAAACCCGCCATTTCGGATATTTGCCAACCGATCTGATCGATTACATTGGATCTCGCGGCGAGTATGAGTTTTTTTCGGTTGATGAAATTCGTGGTACGCTTCGACAAATTACCGAGTTTTCTATTAACGATATCGGGGCCAATGTGTTTTGTATTCCTCGACATCGTTCGCGCGATTCGCTCTCAGCTCTAATAGAAAGGTGACACCTTATGACCGGCAAAGCCGAAAAACGATATAAATGGCGGCGCGGCGATTACCGTGAAAAGACAAACGGCCTATTGATGCTCAATACCGGCGACGGCAAGGGTAAAACGACGGCCGCGATCGGCGTTATGGTGCGCGCCGCCGGACGCGGAATGCATTGCTGTATGATCCAGTTCATGAAGGCAAAAACCGACCGCTACGGCGAACACGAGTCGTTTGATAAACTTGGCATCGAGGTCCATACGATGGGCGACGGTTTTACGTGGGACACCAACGACAAATCGCAGGACATTAAAACATCTGAAGAAACATGGGCCTTGTGTGTTGAAAAAATGCGGAGCGGTGAATATGACATGCTCGTTTTTGACGAATTGCTGTATGTTTTGAGTTACGGATTTCTCGATACTGACGCCGTGATCTCGGAGATTCGCGAGATCCGAAAAGCTCAGCCGCATCTGCATCTGATCTTAACAGGCCGAAACGTCGATGGAGTCTTGGCAAAAATGATTGCCGAGGCCGATCTCGTCACGGAAATGACCGAGATCAAGCATCCGTTCAACGCGGGAATTTTTGCACAACAGGGAATAGAATTTTAGATATGAGAGGTGAGAAATAAGAAATAAGAAGTGAAAACAACTTATTTCTCATATCTCATTTCTCACATATCATGAAAACCACCGTCGAAAAGCGAAAACCATCCGGCATCGTTGATTACATTGCGCTTGCTCTGACGACGGTTGGCGTTGGCTATGGCCCGATCGCACCGGGGACTTGGGGCTCGGCCGTCGGCGTTTTGATTTACATTGGAATTGCCAAACTGGTTGCCTCGATCATCGCCCACTTTTCCATGTTCGCGACTCCCGTTTGGCCGTTCTTGGCCGAGTATCCAACAACAGGCTTGCCGATGCAGGTTACGGCTTGGATATATGTAGGAATCAGTTTATCTCTACTTTTATTTTGCCTCCTTGGGATTTGGGCATCTGGACGGTCAATACCACTTCTTGGCAACAATGATCCGTCGGAAGCGGTCGTTGACGAGGTCATGGGACAGTTAATTACTTTTCTGTTTATCCCGTTCGGCCTCGGCTGGCCGTTTATCCTTGCGGGTTTTCTGCTCTTCCGCTTGTTCGACATCTGGAAGCCATATCCGATCGACGATCTGCAAATGTTGCCAGGCGGCCTCGGGATTTGTGCCGATGATATCGTTGCCGGCGTTTACGCGGGGATATGTCTCGCGGTCGGTTACGCGGTGTATTTATGGATATGATCTGCCATGTTTTGCCCGGCGATTCGCTTGTGGCAGAATTCAAAAAAACAAATATCAAAGGCCAAACGATCATCTGCCGTGAATGCCTCATCGTCGGGCCGGTTGATGCTGAGACGCCGTTTGAATTTTGGGACGCGCGAGCGAGATTTATCCTGACGGAATACGGCGAGGACGAGATTGAGTTTCACGAACGCGTTGCCGACGAGCTCGAAAAACTTGCCGATCTCGACTCGGACACGGAGGTGAATCTGTGGTTCGAATATGAGCTGTTTTGCAGTGTGAACATGTGGTTTTGCATCTCGCGGTTAAAGGATACAGGCGCCGCGGTTTATCGCGTTGAGCCGGTTGTTCTCTCACCAGAAGACCGTTGGAAAGGCTTCGGCGCGCTCGATGCGGCCGATCTTCAAAAATGTTACGACGAACGCAGGTATTTGTCCGCCGTTGATCTAGATTTCGGTGCCGATCTGTGGGATGCTTACCGCAAAAATCACGCTGAACGGCTGTGCAAGCTAAGCAAATTCGCTTCTGACAATTTCCCGTATCTGGCCGAGGTTTGCGAGGCCGAGATCAATAAAGCCACGCGACCAAGACAAATCCTTGAGGAGATCATTGCCGGCGGAGTAAAGGATTTCGTAGAAATTTTACCGGAATTCACCCGCAGGGCTGGAGTTTACGGTTTCGGCGATCTACAAGTTGAACGTCTTTTCGATACACGGCATTGACCACCACCAGCCCGAACTGCGATCTCTAAAATATATTCATCTATTTTCAGCGATGGGCGCCTATCCGCTCTTACTACGACTTCTGGTAGTAGTAGTATCAGCGTGCTACGCTTTTCAAAATCTGTTCAATTGATATCTTTTATGAATCGTCTGCCTACATTTTTATCGTTTATCGCTGCATTAATTATTTTTTCCGCTGGCGCGGTTGCTCAAAGCACGGCCAATATATCCGGGAAAATCATATTCGGCGGTAATTCCCGACCGCTGAGCGGAGCCGTCGTTCGAGTTGTTCAGGTCAATCGCACTGCGGTTGCGGACAGTGATGGCAAATACGAGTTTTCGGGGCTTGCGGCCGGGCGATATACAGTCATTGCTCATTTCGCGGGTTTCGAAGATGTAGCACGCACTATCGTCTTGGTTTCGGGCGGAAACGGAGTCGTCAATCTAACGCTGCAAATCTCAAACGTGAAGGAACAGGTAACAATTACAGCTACAGGCGACAAGCTAGCTTCATTTGACGCCATTCAGCCGACGCTCACCGTCAGTTCGAATAAAATACTCGAACGCGGCAGCGTTGCGCTCGGCGATGCCGTCAATAACCAGTCCGGCGTAACCATGCGCTCCGCGACCCCGCTAAGCTCGCGCCCGGTCATTCGTGGGTTCGATGGTGACCGGGTTCTCATTGCTAAAGACGGGATCAGAGACGGGTCCGTTTCGGCCCTCTCGGAAAATGAGGCAGAACCTATCGACCTAATGTCGCTTGACCGAATCGAGGTAGTTCGCGGTCCGTCGACTCTGCTCTACGGCAGCAACGCGATCGGCGGTGTGGTAAACGCCATCAGCAGGCACAACGATGAATATCAACGCGGACTAAACGGATATTTCACGGTGACCGGCGGGAGCAATAATGGTCAGGCAGCCGCGAGCGGCGGGCTGGAATACGGCTTTAAGAATTGGATGTTTTGGGGGAATGCAAGCGGATTACGTACCGATGACCATCGAGCCGGCGGAAACTTTGGGGTTGTCGAAAATACATTTGCGCGGAGCGGCAACGGAAGCGGCGGCGGCGGGTATTTTTCGCCAAAAGCCTTTTTCACTGCTAATTACAACTATTACCGCAACCACTACGGTATCCCGATCGACCCGGCCGATCCCGAAGAGCGAACGGCCACTATCGCCGCCCGCCACCACGACATACGGCTAAATGGCGGCTTTCGCGATCTCGATTCGGCTATTGAAAGCGTCAAATTTACATTCGACTATAGTAAATATACTCACCGTGAATCGGAGATTTTCAACCGCGACCCGACCACCCAGCGGTTTAGTGAATTCCACAATCAGCTTTACGCGTACCGGGCTGTTTTGAGCCAGCGCCGGCATGGAAAGCTTTCCGGAACTTTCGGATTCGACGGGTACCACCGTAAGTTTTTCGTCATCGGCAACGAGACGCTTTTGCCGGGAATCGTCAACCAAAACCAGACCTCGGGATTTGTCCTCGAACAACTCAACCTCGAACGCGTCACGTTCCAATTTGGCGGACGTGTGGAAAATAGCCGCTACCGGCCGACAGATCCGAGCCTCTTAAACCGCACCCTGACCGGCTTTTCGGGAGCCGCCGGAATGCGTGTCGCTCTTTGGAATAATGGGGCATTCGTTGCTAATTATTCACACGCTACCCGTTTGCCCGATTTGGAAGAGCTTTATGATGACGGGCCGCACGACGATACGGTTTCATTTGAGATCGGAAATCCGCATCTTAAAAAAGAGGTGAGCGATGGCCTCGATCTATCCCTTCGCCATCAGAGTAAAAAGTTTCGGGCCGAGGGGAATTTCTTTTATTACAACATCAGAAATTTTGTATTCCTCAACCCGACAGGCGTCCTTGATTCGGGCACTGGTCTGGAGATTGCGGAATACGAGCAGAACGACAGTCATTTCACCGGCTTCGAAACAAAGCTCGATTACGATGCGACCAGGTTTCTGACGTTATTGGCCGGTGTAGATTACGTTCAGGCCCGATTTCGTTCGGGAATTGATCTGCCGCGTATTCCGCCTCTTCGAGGGCGACTCGGTGTGGACGCACATTTCTACGGAATAAGCATCCGTCCGGAAGTCATTCTCGTCCGCGCCCAAGACCGGGTCTTTACCGACGAAACGCGGACGCCCGGCTATGGTGTGTTTAATGTTATTGGTTCGTACACTTGGCTAAACAAGCATTTTGCGAATACGTTCGGCATCAACGCCTTTAACCTGACGAACAAGTTTTACATCAATCACGTCTCGTTTATCAAAGATTTTTCACCCGAGATAGGACGCGGTGTACGGGCGAATTACACGATTAGATTCTTTTAGCGTCTACCGCGATGTTGTAGTTTGTAACCTACCTTGATTCGAAGATCAACCTGCTTTTATGACATCCCAGAGCAGCACCAGGAGCGGCGCCAATTCCCGCGCCGACAGCGACAGGCCAATATGATAAGCTCGTCGCACATCTATGAGTGAGCAATCAGCTACCTTGCGGGTCGAAAATGTGACGAAACGCTTCGGCGATTTTACGGCTGTCGAGGATTTGAGTTTTGAGGTGCGGGCCGGGCGTGTGTTTGGATTCCTTGGGCCAAACGGGGCGGGCAAAACGACGACTATTCGCATGATTGTCGGAATTACTGCACCAGACGAGGGCCGAATCGAGCTTTTTGGCGAAAGAATGTCGTCATCTCTCCAAGACCGCATCGGCTATCTGCCAGAGGAACGCGGGCTTTATAAAAAGATGAAGATCGTTGATCAGTTGCGGTATTTTGGAGCGTTAAAGGGCGTCTCAAGTGCCGCAGCCGACAAACGGATCGATTTTTGGCTCGAGCGGATGAACCTTTCCGAGTGGAAAAATAAGAAAACGACCGACCTGTCGAAAGGAATGCAGCAGAAGATTCAGTTTATCTCAACCGTGCTGCACAATCCCGATCTGCTGATCCTCGACGAGCCATTTTCTGGGCTTGATCCGGTAAATGTTGAGTTTATGATCGACGTGTTGGCCGAATTTCGCACGCAGGAAAAGACGATTATTTTCTCCACGCACCTTATGGAAACTGCAGAGCGGCTCTGTCACGACATTATCCTCATAAACAGATCGCGTAAAGTGCTGGGCGGCAGTTTGCGTGAGATCAAGGCGAGTTATGGCAAGAATTTGATCGCATTACGAGCCGTCGGGGGAGAATCGGTTTTAGCGGACAAAACCCTTGTAAAAAGCGTCAACGAACATTCGGATGAACAAGAGATCGAACTGGTGGATGGAGCTGACGCTCAAGTTTTGCTCAAGACATTATTGGAATCGGGAGCATCGATAACCAAGTTTGAACAGGTCGAGCCTAGCTTGAATGACATTTTTATCGACCGCGTTGGAGGGAACTCCGAGATGTGAGAAATGAGATGTGAGAAATGAGAAGTGAGAATAGGAAAGATCTATATGAAAATAAATATTCTGAAAGAGAAGTCATATAAGTTCGCTTTACGAGTTGTAAAGCTATTTCAATTTCTTTCTGTTGAGAAAAAGGAGTACGTTCTTTCGAAGCAGATTTTACGCTCTGGCACGTCCATCGGTGCAAATATTGAGGAAGCTTACCAAGGAGAATCTAAGGCCGATTTCATTCATAAGTTGGCGATTGCCAACAAAGAAGCATTTGAAACACATTATTGGCTTAGACTTTTCAGGGACAGTTCGATATTGGAAATAAAAATCGCGGAATCAATAATGGCTGATTGTGACGAGATCCAGCGTATGTTGGTTGCCGCAATCAAGACTGCAAAGTCACGAAGATAATCTTGACTTCTCATATCTCATATTTCACATCTTATATGCGTAAGTTTCTCGCGGTCGTAAAACACGAATACAAAAAAATAGTTTATAAGTGGACGTTTTTGATTGGTACGCTGCTGTTTCCGCTGATCGGAGCGTGCTTTGCAATCGTGCCCGCTCTCATTTTTTCGATCAAGGGCGAGCCGACGCGGATCGTGATCGTTGATAAAACGAATAAGATCGCGCCGCGTTTGAAAGAGAATCTTTCAGTCGAAAATATTAACGTAAAAGGCGAAAAGGCGGCCAAAGATTCGATAAAGGACCTCACGGCTTCACCGAACGACAAGATGAAGCAGAGATCGAAGCAAACGGCTGAGGGTTTTGTGTTCATCGACTATTCGGCGGACGGTAAGACTCACGATCAGATCCGCAGCGAACTCAACGAAAAGGCTGCAACCAAGGAGATCGACGCCTATCTTCTCGTGCCGGACGATCTCGCGGATGCCGACGCAAAATACGAATTTCTATCACGAAAAGCCGGCGATTTCGTCGCCGGCGACCTTATTAAAGAGGCGTTAAACGACGCGGTGCGTTCGCAGCGGCTCTCCGACGCCAGGATTAGCGAAGCGTCCGTCATGCAGCTAAG
>JAYUDV010000118.1:0-2063 GCA_043739565.1 Chloracidobacterium sp. | reverse complement strand
TATCTAATTCGCTCGCTCTTGTTGCTGATGCGGGGCATAATTTGAGCGACGTGCTTGGTCTCGGATTAGCGTGGGGAGCAATGATCCTTGCTCGCCGCAGCCCGACGGCCGAGCGCACATACGGTTTCCGCCGCTCTTCGATTTTGGCGGCGCTTATCAACGCGGCGGTTCTCTTAATCGGCGTCGGGGCGATTGCATGGGAAGCGGTCATCCGGCTTAAAAACCCTAGCCCGGTCGAAGAATCTACAGTTATTTGGGTTGCAGCCGTTGGTATCCTGATTAACGGCGGAACAGCGCTGTTATTTATGTCGGGAAGCAAGGGCGACCTGAACATTCGCGGCGCGTTCGTGCATCTTGCATCTGACGCGGCCATATCGTTAGGTGTCGTGTTGACGGGCATCGCGATTTTATATTCGGGTTGGCTGTGGCTTGATCCTATAGTAAGTCTGGTCATTGTCGTGCTTATCACCTGGGGAACGTGGAGTCTGCTCCGCGATTCGGTAAACTTGGTTCTCGACAAGGTTCCAGCAGGGATCGATATAAAGAATGTCGAAAAATATCTCGCGACTTTGCCGACGTGCAGCGATGTTCACGATTTGCACGTTTGGGGAATGAGCACGACCGAGGCTGCGTTGACCGCACACGTTGTCTTGAATCGATCAGTTTGCGATGATGCACTGCTTGCGAAAACTGCGAAAGAGCTTCACGACAAATTTGGTATCGAGCATACGACGCTGCAAGTCGAACTTGGCGACCCATCGTATCCTTGCCGCTGTCGTCTCGTAAAATAGAATGTTAACAAACGAAATATTTGATTTGGGATTGATCCGCCCCGCGCAAATGAAAAAAGGACGGAGGCTTGAGTATCTAACCATTGGGTGGAACTCGGTTGAAGGAATAGTTGCCGTTGGTGCGGGCATTGTAGCCGGAAGTATCGCTTTGGTGGGTTTTGGAGTTGATTCTGTTATCGAAGTTTCATCTGGGGCGATAGTTCTATGGCGGCTTGCATCCGGCGAACATCGCGAAAAACTCGCATTGAGACTTGTAGGTTTCAGCTTTCTCGCGCTGTGTGCCTACATTGCCTTTGATGCCGCTAAGTCCCTCCTGTATCGCGAACCGCCGGAAACAACTTATGTTGGCATCGGCGTTGCCGCGCTGTCTTTAGTAGTAATGCCGATTCTCGCGCGTGCTAAACGCAAAGTCGCCGCCGAACTGTGCAGCCGCGCCATGCATGCCGATTCGCGGCAAACCGATCTTTGCGCTTACCTTTCCGCTATACTACTTGGAGGCCTTATTTTGAACGCTGTTTTTGGATGGTGGTGGGCTGATCCAGCGGCTGCTTTGATTATGGTTCCTATCATTGCAAAAGAGGGTGTTGAGGCTCTACGCGGTGAAACATGCGACGATTGTCATTGAGCGGAATATATTTTGATTGTATTAGCATAGTTTCAGGTGTTACTATTCGTAGATATAGCTTTTGAGCATGGATAACTTTAGAAAAAATTTGCACAGGACACTCACCGGATTCATGGCGATCTGGTTGAGCGGTGTGGTTTTTCTGCTCTGTTGTCACGTGCAAAATGTAAATGCTGCTGAAATGGGATCATGCCCGTTAGCGAAACTTGGCATTCATTGCGATAAAGCTGAAAAAAATAAAGACTCAGAAAAGGTTTCGAATCAAAGTAACGAACAGGGAATGGATTGCTGCGGCTTTATCCCGGCGTTTTTTGATAAGACCCGAACGATTGACAATAACCAGCAAACTGCCGTCATCGTGCCGACGGCGATTGTTGTTAGGCCGCGTCTGGTGAAGGCTCAAACAAATTTCTACCCCGCGTATCCATACCTTTCGACCGTTCTGATAAAGAACGACACCTTCCTCAAAAACCGAACATTCAGGATTTAGGAAAGAGCTTCAAGGCGTATTTGAAGTGTCGGGCCATCTTTGCGCCCGGCCGCAGCTTTTTTCTTAATTATAGATAGTGAGGTTTAAAAATGAACAAACGAATGATACTTGCGCTCGTCGCTTTGCTGGTCTTTGGACTTAGCATTGCGACCTTTGC
>JAYUDV010000117.1:0-13428 GCA_043739565.1 Chloracidobacterium sp. | reverse complement strand
TATTACACTTACAGGAGAAAATAAAATGAAAGCAATTAATAACCAAAACGATTATGAAAACGGTGCGACGGGTTCACACGGAGCGGGACGGTCCGGTCTTTTATATCTTTTAATCGGTACCGGGATCGGGGCGGCGGCGGCGTTACTGCTGGCTCCGAAATCGGGTGCCGATCTTCGCGGCGATCTTTCCGACCTGGCTCAAAAGGGTTATGGCCAAACCACCGATATTGCACGACGCGTCAAAGAGCAATCTTCGGGCTTGTACAATACGGCGAGAGAAAAGGCCGGTGACCTGCTGGATCTGGCGGGATCGAAGGTGTCCGACAAATCAACGGATCTAGGTGGTGTGGTTGACAAGGCCAATGACGAAATGGTTTCGGCGATCAGCCAGTTGGAAGAGAAGTTTGGACGAAAAGATTCCAATGCGAATCATGAATCGTCGAACGTAATCTAGGCATCTCGTGTCAAAGCGCTAGTTTTCGCGTCCCATGATTAGCCCGCCGTTTTCTCGGCGGGCTATCTTTTTAAAAGTTACGCCTGTGCCCATGCCCGATTTTGATGCGTCCCGTATTGTCTATTCAAATAACTCGTTTGATTTATTTGGAATTATTGCTTGCTTCGATGTATAAACTAGCCATACAAAACTGTGATCGGTGGTTACTGGGTGCCGCCATGACCGCCGATCTTTTTTACCGCCACCGGTAGCCGGTGGTTGAAGATGGGCATCTACGAAGTGTGCCTATCCTATGTAGATATCCGTGTTAAACCATCCGCCGCGGCAGGTGATTCCGACATTTTATGAGCCAAATCCGCCACATCGCTTGTATTTTATTTTTAGCATCGATCGCCTACGGTCAAACTGCTGCTCAGCTTAACCTCCCTTTAAATTCACCTCCGGACCCATTTAATCTAAAGCGCGGAAGTACATTTTCGGCGTCGGGCGGCTCACCTCAGGCGTTCAATGAATCCTCGGAAAACGTTACAAAAACATCGCAGATCACTGCCGATATCCGTGAGGCCGAAGAGTTGATCGGACGCAATTTTGTCGACAGCGGCAAGGTTACGAACGGAATTTTGACAAAGACGGCGTTGACGGGGGCCTTGCGTTCGCTTGACCCGCATTCAAATTTTTTCGATCGGTCAGAATGGAAAGATCTGCTAGACGAGCAGCAAAGCGGCTACACCGGAATCGGCGCGACGATCGCAAATTTTGAAAAGGGCGGCGTGACCGATACGTTTGTGCTTTCGACCTTTCCGGGCTCGCCTGCTTTTAAGGCTCAGCTTCGTTACGGCGACAAGGTTGTGGCCATAGACGGCGAAAAGATGACGGGCAAAAGCTCCGACGTTGTCCGCGACCATATTCGCGGTGCAAATGGGAGCGTCGTGAGGTTAACCGTAGAGCGGGCCGATTCAGCTCATATGGAGACACTACAGATTCGCCGGAACCGGGTGCCGCAACCGTCGATTCCCGACGCCTATATCCTGCGGCCGGGCGTCGGTTATATCGCTCTTTCCGAGGGTTTTAACTACACAACCGGCGAAGAACTCGATGCTGCCATGCAGGGCCTAAAACGCGGCGGAATGCGCTCGCTCGTCCTCGACTTGCGCGGCAACGGCGGCGGCATCGTCGATCAGGCGGTCAAGGTCGCCGAGAAATTCCTGCCTGCGGGAACATTAATATTAACGCAGCGTGGACGCACACGCATCGATAACCGCGTCTGGAAATCAGCCAATTTGGCCGCCGAAACGATGCCGCTTGTCGTGCTTGTAAATGAAGATACCGCGTCAGCCTCGGAAATCGTCGCTGGTGCGTTTCAAGATAACGACCGGGCGTTGATAGTCGGGGGGAAAACATTTGGCAAAGGCCTCGTTCAAAGTGTGATCGATCTACCGTCGAGCACCGGCCTTACGCTGACGACCGCCCGCTATCTGACGCCATCGGGCCGCTCGATCCAGCGTGATTATTCGAAAATCGACCTCTACGATTATTACAACCACACAGGTCAGACCGCTGCGGCCGCAGGGGCATACTTTGAGGCCCGCACGATTACTGACAGACGGGTTTTTGGCGGCGACGGCATTTTGCCCGACGAAAGTATAAAGACCGACGATCTGACCGCGACGCAGGCCTCGCTCCTCGACCCGCTATTCTTTTTTGCACGCGAGGTCGTAAGCGGACGGATCGCGGGACAGGAATCATATCGCGCAGCGTCCGTTTCGTTTGGACAACGTATTACGCCCGGCGACTTTCCCTTTAACGAGACACTATCAGCAGCATTTCAAAATTATCTAAAGACAAACACAACGTGGAAGATTGACGATAAAACGCTTCAAACCCACGCAGCTTTCATCAAATTACGCCTCCGCTACAACATCATCATGGCCTCATACGGCTCCGTCTCGGCTGACCAGGTTCTGATCGAGGACGACCCGCAAGTCGCAAAAGCAGTAGAAACCCTTCCACGTGCCTCGCAACTCGCCCAATTAGCCGCAAAAGCCCGACAACATCTTAAATAAAAAACTCTGCGGCCCTTAAGAACCGCAGAGCACCAAATAAGATCAAACCGGTCACCGGTTAGAACTTAAGCTTGAGGGCAAACTGAATGACCCGTGCCGATTCTCCGGTTTGAATAATTGTCTGCGTTGACGGCGGCGCGACGGCTTGACAACAGGTTTGCCCAAAGGCAGTGCCTGCCAGAATACTGGGTGAACCCGAAGACGCATCACGGGGATTGTCAAAATTGGCGTGGTTCAGAGCGTTGAACATCTCGGTTCTGAAATCAAGCTTGAAACGCTCAGTAATAGAGAACTGCTTGATTATACCGATATCGAGATTGAAATAGCTCGGTGCAATAAAGATATTGCGTCCCGCTCCGTTGCTGCCAACTGCCGGAATGGCGAATGCGTTAGCATTTGCAAATACGACCGGTCCGAAGATGCCTGAGACATACTGTAGCTTTGCCTTCACCGTCGGATCAAGGATGGCCGCACGCGACTGGTGGCCGCCGTTAGATGTAGATAATCCGCTCCGAACACTGAACGGCTCACCGGTCATGAACGTCGAAATGGAATTCAGCGTCCAGCCGCCTACGATCTGATTGAGCCAGCCAGGAGCATCACCTGCAAGCCATCGTCCTTTGCCTACGGGAAGCTCCCACACGGTTGTCAGATTAAAAACATGCGTGCGGTCAAAATCGGACCGGGCCCATTCCTGTCTCAAATCACGCATATCGGTAGGCGTTCTTGAATTTGTCGTCGAGAGTCCGCCGCCAGATGCTGCCCCGACCGGATCGACCGACTGATTGTCCATCGATTTTGCAAAAGTATAGGCGGCCCCAAGACCAAACCCATTGGAAAACCGACGCCTGAGAGTAAACTGAGCAGCATTGTAGCTCGAATCGCCCGCATTATCTATATAGGTTATGACCCCGAACTGCTGATTGGGCCTTAGCCGAAAGAAAAGAGAAGTGTTCTCAATCCTGTTAGCAAACGATCCAATTGCATTCGCAATTGCAAAAGTTGTTTGTCCAGCGGAACCGGTAACAGTTACGCCCGGACTGATCTCACCGATCGCACCAGATCCATTAACGGTACTTGCGGTAATACCAGTTCCCGCAGCGAGGATCGGAATGGCCGTAACTGGATTGGTACACGTGCCTCCGGTCACAAGCGGACCGGTTCCCGCTGGCAGACATCCATTACGCATATTCTGCTGCATCAGGAGATACGATGGCAGTATCGCATCCGGATTTGTCTGATTTCGGTTTCCGGCATAGTAAAGGTGAATGCCGCGCCGCCCAACATATGCCATTTGTAATACCATTTGTCCTGGAAGTTCCCTCTGCCAGCTAAGGCTCCATTCGTGAACATTCGGCATTTTCAGGTTGGGAGCAAAAACCGTGATGCCCGGTGCACTTCCATTTACCTGAAGTTGAGGCGTCAAAAATTCAGACGGTTTGCGCGTTGGAGCCGCCAGGAACTGAGGGAAGCCCCCACCAAGTGTTAAAACTGGCGCCGTGGAGCAACCCTGAGTGGTTGCTCCACCGACAATCGACGAACAAAGAAGAGTCAACCCCGGAACCCTGCTTGCAGCCGAGGTAACCTGAAATGTATTGATTGGGTCAAATGCGATCCTGTAACCTACACGAATCGAACTCTTGCCGGCCTCTCCAAAAATAGTCTTCAGAAAGCCGGATTCATACTCAGGACCCCATACCAGGCCAAGGCTCGGTCCAATATTTTTCCATTTGTCAGTTTTGTACCATGAATCCGCCTTTACAAATGTCACTGATGTTCCGCCTAATATATCGGCCGATGGAACGAAAGTTTTCCCGCCGGCGGTGGACGCCGCAGGGTTTATCTCCCATCGTGCACCATAATTCAAGGTTAAGTTACTTCTCAATTTCCACTCATCCTGAAGGTAGAAATTGTATTGATTCGCCCTTGTCAATCCGTCAAAAAGATTGGGTTTATTATTCGTCAGATAGGGTTGAAACACATCGTTTGCAAAATCAGCAACAAAAGTCTGCGTGATCTGATCCGGGGTACCAATCAGATTTTTAATATGCGCCTGTAGATTACCGTTGTCTGTGGTATTTATATTAGCGGCAGACGCAAAGCCGACCGGCAAACGGGTTCCGGCACTCAACGAGATCGTCGGGCCGCCCAAACTTCGCCTGTCCTGGTGGCGGTAAAATCTCAGATTCGCACCTGCACCTATCACGTGATTTCCCTTCACAATCGTGAGATTATCAATAAATTGCGGCGTAAAGACATTTCGTTGAGTCCGCGCGGTATTAATGTATGGCTCACTTATGAGGTTGAAATCGATGGACGAGACGTCAGGAAATTTCGGATTCGATTCGCCCTGAGTAAAGAGGAAATTAAATTTGGAATATCCAAATCGGAAATCGTTAGTGACGTATGACGAAATATTACGCCGCCAGGCCACAACAAAGTTCGACGTCCTACGAAATACCTCGCCAAGTGCAGGAAAGCCCGGGAAAACCTGAGGACGTCCGTTCAGAGGATCACCCTTAAGAGTGTTGTAATCCGAGAACAAATAACGCCCAAAAATACTGTTAGTGCTGTTAAAATTATGGTCGATGCGCACCTGATAAGCCGGGCCGCGGATCGCGGTCGGCGGGTTCCATAGGAAGCCGGCGGTATTTAACCCATCACCAAAAGCAAATGCGTTGGGTGCCGGAAGCGTATTCAGATATGAGGCAACAGAGGTATCAAGCGTCGTTCCGGCCGGCAGATTGCCCGGAACGCTGTAACTCCTGACACAACGGATCGAAGTCGGTGTCGCACACGCGACGACTCCGAGATCAGCACGAAGAGCTCCAGTATTGGGGTCGACAAGCAAAAAACTATTTCGCGTGATTGTGTTTCCCGCTATCACCAAAGGGTTAGCGGTGTCCTGCACCCAGTAACGAAAAATGCCCGATTTTGCCGTTGCGGTATAAACCGAAGGGACACCAAATGTCTGATCGATCGGCTGATTAAAATCGACCCGGTTCTGCTGCCAACTTCCATAATAAAAGGTCTTGTTCTTGATGATAGGTCCGCCCACCTCTACTCCAAACTGGTATAGTTTCGTTGCTCGTTTTGGCTGCGACAGAGCATTGGCAAAATACTCCTTAGAGTTAAATCTGTCGTTGCGATTGTAAATAAAACCCGTGCCGTGAATCTTGTTGCCACCTGATCTTGTTGAAAGGCCGATCGACGCGCCGCTGTTGCGGCCCTCCTCGGCGGTAGCATTGTTGGTCGTAGTTTTGAATTCCTGAACGTTATCCGGATTCAAACGGTAAAGATTTGAAACGGGATTTGGCACTGATGACTCGTTAGCGTCTATGCCGTCGATCGTCACGTTGAAAGCGCGATCGCGGGAACCATTTATATGCACTCCGGATCCGGCCGCGCCGGACGAACGCTGCACAACACCTGGCTCAAGCAGGAGGAGGGTTAGCGGATTCCGGCCATTCAACGGCAACGATTCGAGGGTGCGATGGTCAACCACGTTTCCTAAAGTTGCCGTATTCGTCTGGACCGTTACAGCGTCTGCTTGAACCGTCACGGACTCCGACACATTTCCGATCTCCATCAATAGGTCGACATTGGCCGGGGTATCAACCTCTACTATATTTTTGGTGCGGATATTTTTCTTAAAACCGGATTGCTCCACCGTGATCGTATATCTGCCCGGAGGAATCGACGCGAATGAATAAGCGCCGCCGGATGTCGTTATCTGAGTTACGGTAATACCGGTAGCATCGTTAGTGGCGCTAACCTTTGCGCCTGCTAAGGTTGCACCGTTGGCGTCGGATACAACACCGGATAGTCGCGATGTGCCCGACTGGGCTGCGACCACCGAAAAGAGTAAAGAAATACTAATTAGCAGAAACGCAATCTTTGAAACGAGTCTAATCACAGTTGTTTCCTCCATATTCGACGTAAAATAAAATGTCTTAGCAAAAGCGATTCCGATTGGTTGAAGAATATCGTCCCATCCCGAAAATGGCCGGGTAAAAGTGGTCACGTTTCATAAGGAATAAATACCGAATAGGGCTAATCTCTAGCCCTTCAATAGTCTTCAATAATCTTATCGACTACCCGCTTGTTATAAGGAATTCGTGTAAAAGATAGCACAGTTCCTAGCAAACCGTTAACCAAAAACAGCTGTTAACCAGATATTTTTGCTAATTATTTCTTGTAGCTTAGAATTGCTCCGTGGCCACCGACTGCCCAGCCGTATTTTTTATCCATGAATAGGCCGTAAAGACGTTCGTGAGTATTGCTTTCCTGCCGAACCCAGGTTTTGCCTCGGTCGTTCGAGCGGAGGATCGTGCCCGAATAACCGACGGCCCAGCCGTTTTTGTCATCGGTAAAATCGACACGCAGAAAGGTGTCCTTAAAATTAGTAACGACTTTTTCCCACGTCGCTCCGCCGTTTTTGGTTCGAAGGATCGTGCCTGATTTACCGACAATATATCCCTCTTTGCTGTCGCGAAAGTCCACATTATAGAGTGGAATCGTTGTCCCCGAGTCCTGCTTGGTCCACGTATTGCCTTCGTCGGTCGAAGCGAGAATCAGGCCGCCGTCGCCGACAATCCAACCATGCGAATTTCCGTTAAAATCCACGTGAAAAAGCTCGGTCTTTGACGGAACGGTAATTCGCCGCCACGTATCGCCGCCGTCTTCCGTCCGCATTACAAGCGAATCGATAACGACCTCGTCATTACCGCTTTTGCGAAGCACCGAACCGATCACGTAGCCGCGTTTCTTGTCCGAAAACCTGATGCTGAGAAAATCCGGCCGTGCCGCTCCGAATTCGCCCGTATGGTAAATGCGCGTCTCTTGCCACGTCCGGCCGCCATCGCGTGTTATGTACAACTTGCGGCCCGCGACGAGATATCCGTTATCATTGTTGCGAAAATAGATCTCGTTGATATTTTCTGTGGTGTTTAGCGGATACTGTGTCCACGTTTTGCCGCCGTCGGCAGTCGAGGCGAGGTAACCATTGTCACCTGCAATCCAGCCTTTCTCCGACGAAGTAAAAAAAACCGAGACGAGATCGCCTTTAATATTTGACGAACGCAAAACCCATCCGCTCTGCGCGGTTAAACTGTAAAACGACAACAAAACGACAACAATTAACGTAATAACTCTCAACGCAGTTCCCTCCGGCGAAAAAAAAGGTAATCCCGACCAATAGAATAAACTTTCAATGGCCAAAAATCACCTTAGTTCGTCAATCTGTCAGTAGCCCGCATATAGGTAAGGGCTTCGCGATCAAGCCCTCTCTCACGGCCGAGCTACTGACACTTTATTTCGTGATGCGGTAAACCTTCCCCTTCCAGACAATTACGATCTGCTCGCCGAGCGATAGATACGTCGCGAGGCCGGGTTCGCGCTCGACAAGTTTGAAAAAGCCGTCGCTCGCAAATTTTATCGAGACCTCGGAGAGCCGCGATGCTTCGGTAAATTCCGAATCAACCCATACACTGTTTTGATTGATGAAATTCTTGTTCGCGACAAACTGATTTTGCGCCGTATTACGGACGATAATCTGTTCTTTTTCGTCTTTCTCCTCGCCTGCAACGACCTGCGTATTCATCTGCATCGAATTTTGCTGGACACTCAACCGCACAGCACCCGCACCGCTCTTCTCGGCCGCTCTCTTTGAAGCGTCAAGCTGTATGGATTTTGCCATCGGAGCGTCCTGGCGAATGTTCGCCATCGTGCCATCCGTCGCCAGGTATGACGTGTATGGCGTAACAAGGCCGTAGCGCGTGCCGAGTTCGACCACCTCGTCACGGATCTCTTTTGTCTCGCCATTCGACCGTATCTGCTCGAGCAGCCAGCCGACGCGGCGGCTCGCCCACAAACGCGGCAAAAAGCTGTTTTCATCCGAGCGTGACGGAAAATCGAGATTCGTGTAGTTGAAGGTACGTGTTTCCTTCCCAGCCTTACCGGTCAATTTGAGCGTTATGTTCTTGAGATCGTTCGTGTTTTTGTAACGCCCGATTATCGTGAGCTGCATTCCGCGAAAAAGATCGGTCAGCTTTCGCGGATACATGTACTCGGTCAGCGCGGGCCCGAAATCGAGATCGAGATCGGCCAAGACGGGCGAGCTAACTCGAGAGAAAAAGTTTGACACCTTTATTTCGAGGTCTTCTTTTGGCTGAATATACTCGGAAATGCCCGAATTTTCGGAGCCTATCTTGTCGAGCAGAGTCGTGTTTACATCGTAGCCAAAACCAAAGGGAAAAATCCGTATGTCGAGCTTTTTCGCGCTTTTTAGATTAGAGAGGATGCGATCGACATTAGTTTCGCCTACCGTCGGCAGGCCGTCGGTCATAAATATTAGCATTTTAGGCCGGTCGCCGCCCTCAAACTGCTTGAGCGAGGCGAGGAGCGATTCATTGATATTTGTGCCACCCGTTGGCTCGAGCTTATTGACAAACTCCTCTCCGCGTTTTTTGCCCGCCGCGTTCGCCGGTATCAGGCCGCGTTCCATTAAATGCTCTTCGCCGGCAAAATTTATGATGTTAAACCGGTCGCCGTCACGCAGCGTCCTAATGCCAAAAAGGAGAGCTTTTCGGGCCTTGTCCATCTTGCCTTCGTCCGCCATCGAACCCGATGTGTCGAGCACAAAAACGATGTCTTTGTTAACCAGCTCTTTTTCCGAGACGTTGTCCTTAGGCGATAGCATCAGCAGAAAATAGCCGTCCTTGCCCGGCTCGCGATAGGTGACAAGGGACATGCCAAAATCGTTATTTGATAGGCCGTAAAAAAGCTGAAAATCGCTGTCGTTGCTGCTCGTCTCGAACGAGACCCTGGCCGACGTCTCGCTTTTATTCGCGACGTCGATCTTGTGCGTCGGCGAATAGATATTTCGCAGGGCCTCCTTGCCAGTAATCTCGATGGTGCCTGAGATCGTGCCAAATTTTTGTTTCGGCCCGTAATTACCATTGTTTCCAAAATTTCTATCAATCCCTCTGACATCGTCCATCGGCATTGGCATTGGCTGCGGTCGAATCCATATATTCCGTCCCGTTCCGAGCGGATAACGGTAGGCAACCGTCCCCGATTCGGCCTTGAGCACCTCGGTGTAGGTCAATTCGAGTTTCTTATCCGAATTTGGCGAAATAGGAAATATGGAAGCCTGAAAGAGATCTTTTCCGGCGTATTCGAGCAGCCCGGGATCCTTCTGCCGCCGCACTATCTCGTCGTATATCCGCCGGGCCTCTTCACGCGAACGCACCTCGCCGACGAGCTTTTTGCCGTTCTCCCAGATCGCAAATTCCACGATCGCCGCCGTTTCCGGAATCGGAAAAAAATACGTCCCTTCGAGCGTATATTGCGTGTCGTTGCGAAACACCTGCTCGACATGCGTCGTCGCGACCTGCCCCACTATTTTGGTATCGAGCTTGATCGATTTGACCGGCAAAGCGTTTGGCAATGGCTGCGGGAATGGCCGAGGGCGGCAGGGACGAAAATCGCAGACTATCGGAATAATCACGCCCTGAGCGTCAGCGGTCAGCGAAAAAGAAAAGCCCGCGAATACAACGCAGAAAATTGCAGCAATGGATCTAAAATTCATGGTTTTCTCCCAATTGGTTATACGGCGCCGGTGCCCGTGCGCACTTGTTTGACGTTTAAAAGAACGCGGCAAGCTGCTCGCTCTTGCACGATTTGTCAGAACCGGGAACGGTAGTGACTGCGTTACCGTTAGAAATAGCCACTAATGCACGAATAACACTAGCAAATCAACTTATTGCTTACCTTGAGACGGGCCAAAATAAAAACCTCGCTACAGCATCTAATAATCTGCTAAGATTCAAGAAACTTTCCTCGATCTAAAAACAATGCAGAGACTCTTACCCTTGACTCTTGTTATAGCCATTCTATCGTTGATCTCGACCTACGCTCAGACTCCGGGTATTGAGAGTCCGGTTTGTAATGCCCAATTCGCTCAGCTCCTGGTCGAGCAGCAGGTGATGGAGAGCAAATCCGTCGTTGAGCCGATCAAAAGGATCAAAATATTGATACGCTCGGCTGATTTTCTATGGAAATTCGATCAGCCGAAGGCGCGCGGCTATTTTGGCGAGGCTTACAAGATGGCCAATGATAGATTTAAGGAAACCGGATTTGAATCGAAAGAGGTTGGCGAAAAAGGGAAAGGGATGACTTCTATACTGCCCGACCAGCGTATGGAGGTAATCGGGGCGATCGCAAAAAGAGATGCCGTATGGGCCAAAAAACTGTCGGAACAGATGCTCGCCGATTACGATAAGGGCGCCGCCGACCGCGACAAAATGAATAAAATGAGAGAGTTAGAAGATCTTCTTTCTCTTGCTGGGGAAATGGTTAAAACGAATCCAGAATTGAGCCGTTATTTATACCGAAGGGTAATGAGATACCCGTTATTTAATCATTGGTTTTTCGCGTTTTATCGGATTTACAAAGACGATCCGGCATTTGCCGATTCTATCTATATCGAGGCGTTAAGAAATTACCGCAACGAAACGCCCAGACGTTTGCTTTACTTATCGGCATACCCGTTTGCTAATGAGCGTATCTTTGGCGTTGACAAATATACGCTTAGTATGGATTTACCGGCAAATGTGGCAGCCAATCCAACTCTACAGCGGCAATTTATCGACACATTCTTTGTACGAATCGCCAATTACGCAGCCAGCGAAGAAGATATGAACCGGGTTCCCGAAAAGAATTCCCAATCCGAGCCTGTTTATATGGTCTCGGCGATCCGCGAAATCGAACCTATTGTCATTGAGCGTTTTCCCGATATGTTGCAGCGTCTCAGCATCGCAAAGTCGCAGGCGTTTTCCCTGCTTAGCGGGGAGATGCGAAAGCAGCTCGACGATAAGAATAAATGGACCGACAGTCTGGGTCAAAGCGTTGACGAACGACTGGAAATGATTGAAAAAGCCGACAGTGAGGGCAAACTGACGGATTACATGATTGTAGGGATGATCACCTGGGGCGAAAGGACCGAGGAACAGTATGCACGGATTTTGCCTTGGCTTGACAAGATCAAGGACGAGAATGTCCGCCGCGAAACAACCAACTATTTCTGGTTTCTGCGAACCAAGCTGGCGATCAAGGAAAAGAGGCTCGAAGACGCGGAAAAATACACCTTAAAAGTGCCCGAACCCGAACATCGTGCCCTTTTGATGTTTAACATGGCAGACTCGCAGTCAAAAAATGCAGTGGATGTCTCAAATCTGTTCGAAACGCTCAACCGGCTGTCGAAATTGACGCACAGCGCCGATAATTCGGTCGCAAAGGCTCAGATATTGATGGGTTTGGCGAATATGTACGAAAAAGTAAATCATTCGATAGCCCTCGACGAGCTAGGCGAGGCGATCCGCGTCACCAACAGTCTCAAGGATCCGGATATTTTTGCCACGTCGGTGCGACGCCAAATCTCGGGAAAGAACTTCAGCTTTTTCGCGATGCTCGACACGCCTGGATACGATCTCGAAAAGACGTTTGAGGAGCTGAGTAAAAAGGATTTTGAGATGTCGCTGGCAAATGCCAAGGCTCTCGACGACAAGTATTTTCGTACGCTGGCCGTCATCGCCGTAGCAACCAACTGCACCAAGAATTCAAAACCGGTCGCTAAACCAAAGGAAAAACTTTGATCTGATCACGGTTTGAAAACTGAAAAAGGTGTCCCGGCCTTACGGATTGGGATCGTCCTTGAGGAACGAATCGTCGATGTCTTTTTCGAGTTTTATGCGTAGTTTTTCAACCATTATGTCGGATTTGTCGAGCGTGACTGCGAGGTTTGTCCGGGTTGTCTGGATTTGGGTCAATAATGCCTCTAAATTCGCCTTTTCGGACAGAAGGCTTTTCCGCCGCATCTCGCGTACATCTTCGGGTTTCATGGAACCCGAGAGTTGCAGCGTCCGTTCAATCATCTCAGGACGACTGTCGTTTTCGATCTGATCGAGCCTCGTTTTAATCGTATTTTCTTTATCCACCAATTCAAACAGTTGCTTGCGGAGAGATTCGCTCCGCTGCTCGGCTCGGGTCAAGATGTCGAGATTGAGCACCATCCGCTTTTGCTTTTCGTCATAGGCGTTTTTGGGTGAGGATTCGAGCTTTTTGAGGCGGTCGTTGAGATCCTTAACCCGGGCGTCATTACCGGGAGCTTTTTCAGCGGTTTTCTGCGACGGCGGACCTTTGACGACGATAGGTTCTTCATAATCACCGGCCTGGCTGATGATCTCGGCTCCGGTTAATGCGGGAAGCGGCGTTGCAAGCGGCTTAGGTTTGGCGCGTCGGGTCTGGGCATCCGCCGCAAATGAAAACAGGAAAAAAACAAGGGCCAATACCGTAAAATTTATCGTGCCGCCGACTATAGATCGCATAATTTACTTCCCCTTCTTTTTCTTATCCGGGATAAAATCGCCCCTGACAAGCTCGACCACATTTTTCGCCAATCCGACGAATGGAATAGCGTCGATTCCCGAATTTACAAGGCCGTTGACCACGCCCTTATTCTTAATATCGCTGCCGACAAGTAGAACCGCGACGGCGGTGCCGCCAAACGGAACCGCCTTTGCCACGCGTTTTGCCACCTGCCAACCGCCGGCGTGGATCAGCTTTCGCTTTATGTCAGATTTGCTATGCGGCATCGTAAATCCAGTCTATACTTGCTTTAATACGATGACAAAAGCCTACCTCTGTTTGCACGAAAAACACTCGTAAAAGTTTCATTTTCGACGTGGGTTAAAGACCAGCGACGAATGCATGCTCGGCCTGTTTCCTCACCGTATCCTAATCCTTAAAGACTAAAAAAAAGGCGGTCGGGGGACCGCCTTGAGGGTTATTTATAGGACGGGGATTATTCCTGTCCCACAAAGTCAACGTCTGTCAGGTTGTCGGTGACCT
>JAYUDV010000116.1:0-2065 GCA_043739565.1 Chloracidobacterium sp. | reverse complement strand
TCGGCGGCGTGAAAAAGGTCGATGTCGATGTTCGCCTTATCGCGGCGACTAATCGTGACAAAGAAAACGCCATTGCGGACGGCATTTTTCGCGCCGATCTGATGTATCGCATTAATAGTTTTGAGATAAATGTCCCACCGCTTCGTGAGCGTCGCGAGGATATCGAACCGCTTGCGCGGCATCTGCTGCACAAACTCGCGGGTCACGACGAACCTGAATTATCGCCGACGGCGATCGACGCACTAAACGCTTTTGACTGGAGGGGAAATGTCAGACAGCTCCGCAACTGCCTCGAACGGGCAATCCTGCTGTCAGATAACGGTATGATCACGCCCCGCGAACTGCCGCCTGAGATCGCCTTCCGCACAGAAAAAACAAGCGTTTCGGTCAGCTACGGCGTTCCGCGCGCTGAGAGCGTGAATTCATTCCAAAACGCATCGCCCACAAACCTGCGCGACGTCGAACGCCAACAAATAATCGGCGCCCTCGAAAAAACCGGCTGGCACCGAGGCAAAACAGCCGAATTGCTCGGCATATCATCCTCGACGCTCTACCGGCGTCTGCGTGAATACGATCTGGATATCCGATAGTACCAAATCGGGCTACTTAGTTTCTGATCACATATTTAATGACATACTGCTTGAGCTTGTCACGATGGGCACGAAGATAAGCCGGATGATCCTGAGCAATGCCCTGGTCCGCCCGAGCTAGCAGCACAAAAGCCTCTAGCGCCCCGTCATTGTCGAGTTTTTGAAGGATGTCAAAATCCGGATGAGTTAATTTTTGCTCTTTCGCCATTTTTAGAACACTGCGAATTGCTTCTGCTTCCTCCTGCAATGTATGGCGATATTGCTTTTCGTTGGGGAAGGTTCTGGCAAATTTTTCCTTATGCCATGCGTCGCGGGTCAAGCTATATGCAAGCCAGGCCTTAGAGCCATCGGTGAGCGAATTTTCATTCATTACGGTGGTGGGCTTTCCATTGGCGTCGTATTTTATTTCAGGAATGTCGATTTTCGGGTGCCCGATCTGGGTCTTTGTCGCCTCTCCCCACTGGACCAATCCGTAGACAGCGAGTTTGTCATAAGGAGCGAGTATAAAAGCCTCAACGTAACGGTCGCGTGCCTGTTCGAATTTGCCCTGCCGCATTAATGGTGTGGCGGAGTATCTGTAGGCGGTTTCCATATTAGGATTGATCGCGATCGCCCGCTGGTACCATTTTTCGGCTTCATCGTATTTATTCGTCTGGGTCTTTACGTCACCGGAAAAAAGAGCCGCGTAATAACAACGCGGGTCGAGGACAAGTGCTTCCTGATAAGCATTGAATGCGTCATCCAACTTACCCGACCCGAAATAGGCTTCCGCTTTCTGGATCGCTTTATTAGCCTCGGCGTTGTCGGAAAAGCCTTCGGGGTCTCTACCGTCAAGCGGAATACCCTCTATCATTCCCAGAACAAAAAGAGATGTATTGCCCGCGGCTTTAGCAGCCATAAAGGCATTGCGAGCGCGGATCCTCATCTGGCGTCTTGCGGCGGCGTCTTCGGTATTTGCCGCCGCTTGTCCCAGCAGCGAAGAGCCAAGATAGATTTGAACCTCACTATCGTTTGGGGTCAGTTTTGCAAGCTGTTCGTAGATCGGTAGTGCTTCGGTATATTTCAGCGCGACTATCAGAGCTTTGCCTTTGGCTTTCACGGCAACCGTATCCTCGGTCTGGGCCTGTGCAGTTAGGCCAAATAAAACCAGCGCTAGGATGACGGCTAAAAGAAATGGGCTTTTCCGACTTAAAAAGGAATCGTTCATATAGTTATCCTCTCAATGTTTCACTATTTGGATGCGACATTCCCCTCAACGGTTTATACACCCTCAAAATATTCAAACCACAGTGAAAAGATAGCGCTTCTCCGATAAGGGCATCAGTTTTACATCAAATTTGACATGGCATTGTCGCAAACCTTTCTGCAAATTGTCTCCTCCAAATAATAACAGTTTTCTTTTTCCCGACCATCTCAAAAGCCGCGGCAGCTTTTCTGTAAATTTGTCGAGCGCCCGGCAAGTGACGAATTGACAG
>JAYUDV010000115.1:0-5572 GCA_043739565.1 Chloracidobacterium sp. | reverse complement strand
AGCGAGTTACAAGAAGCTGGCGTTTCCGAAAATGCTTCGACGATCCTTGCCGATCTTTTCCTTAAAACCGATGAGATCCTGAATCAGGAATACGACATAAACCACACAGTCGTAAGCAATTTACTTAATATCGTTAATAACGAAACCCTGACAGAGATCGGCCAGATACTTCGATTGACCGGACGGACGCCGGTACTTATCGATCCGGCCTTGGCTTGCGAATCGCCATATAGCCACGGAACTATTATCGAGGTCCGAACATCGGGTCTTGAGACGTTAGGGAGCGGGGGTTGCGTTGAAGAAAAAACCCTCGTGTTCGCGTTCTCATTCGACATTGAAAATATTGTCGAGCTTATGGAAAACAAAAAAATGTTTCCACTTGAACACGCCGCATCTGGTTCGGCAGCAATTCTGCGGTAAAATACCCTTATGGCAAGCACCAACCCAGCACGCGGAATGCGCGATTTTCTTCCCGCCGATGTCAGAAAGCGCAATTACGTCATCAATATCATCAAAGAGGTTTACGAATCCTACGGTTTCGAACCGCTCGAAACGCCCGCCGTCGAAAACATTGAGACATTGTTAGGTAAATACGGCGACGAAGGCAATCAGTTAGTCTTCAAAATACTGAAACGCGGCGAAAAGCTCGATCTCGAAAACGCCACTAAAGAAAGCGACCTTTCCGATCTGGCTTTGCGATACGATCTTACGGTTCCCCTAGCCCGCGTAGTCGCCAACAACAAAAATGAACTGCCAAAATTCTTCAAACGCTACCAAATACAACCTGTTTGGCGTGCCGACCGTCCCGCGAGAGGAAGGTTTCGCGAGTTTTATCAGTGTGACGTGGATTCCATCGGTTCGGAGTCGATGCTCGTAGAGGCTGAGCTAATATCGGCGGTAAGCGAAATCCTAACCAGACTCGGCTTTACCAACTTTACAGTTCGACTGAACAATAGGAAGTATTTAACGGGGTTATTGGAATATGTCGGAGTTTCGACTGCTCTCCGTAAAGAAGTTTTGGTCTCGATCGACAAACTCGACAAGATAGGATTCGATGGTCTCCAGAATGAATGTTTGGATAAAGGCGTTACTGAGCACGTATGCGACAAACTTCTTTACTTTCTAAAGTTTGCATCCAACTACGACCCAATGATGGAAGGAGCAATCTCCGTAAAGCTAGCTGACCCGCATGGTAGCGATCTTGAGAAAGAAGAATTACGAAACCGAAAAAATAAAGCCAAGAACATTCCTTGGCTTGAAAGTAGGGAATATCTTAAGAATTCAAAAATAGGATTAGAAGGAATTGATGAAGTTGAGGAGCTTCTTGAATATGCAAAATCTTTAGGCGCATTCCCGTTTATAAGGTTTGACCCCAGTTTAGCTCGCGGACTCTCGTATTACACCGGTACGATCATGGAGATCGAGCTTACTGACGGAGATTTCAGAGGCAGCCTCGGCGGCGGCGGGCGTTACGACGGATTGATCGGGATGTTTGGCAAGGAGCAGATTCCGGCGTGCGGCTTTTCGCTCGGTCTCGAACGTATTCTGGTCGTGATGGAAGAACGCGGCATGTTCCCGCCGGAAATCGCCAAATCAACCGCCGCCGATGTGATGGTTACTATCTGGAACGAAGAAACCATTACCAATTCACTAAAACTCGCGAACACACTTAGATCGCACGGCCTCCGCGTTACTGTCTATCCGGAAGCTGACAAATTAAGTCGGCTCGGTAAGCAATTTAGATACGCCGACTCGATCAATGTTCCGTATGTTTGTGTATTGGGCGACGACGAGATAAAAGCAGATATGGTCAAGCTGAAAAATATGACCAGTGGCGAAGAATGGACTCTAAAAGCCGGCGAAGTTGCGGCGAAAATTAAAAATGACACGTCTAATTAACCAATTAATTTTCGCTCTTTTGATTTCAATTAGCTTCGGCGTGATCGCCAAAGCCCAACCGGCATCTCCGTCCAAAGATCTGCCAAATCTTTACAAAGTTAACGCAAATCTCTATCGCGGCGGCCAACCGACCGAGGCCGGTATTCGCACACTCGCCAAGATGGGCGTGAAAACGATCATCGACCTTCGCGGCGAAGACGCCCGTGCGAAAAGGGAAGAAAACTGGGCCAAGGCTGCCGGGATGCGGTTTATTAACGTGCATGAGAGCAACTGGCGCAAACCGACGGATGAGTCAGTCGACGGCATTCTCAAGCAGATCGATCTAACCGAAAATCAGCCGGTTTTTGTCCACTGCAAACACGGCTCCGACCGCACCGGAACGGTTATCGCCGTGTACCGTATAACGCACGACGGATGGTCAGCTAAACAAGCCAATGATGAAGCCAAAAAGTTTGGTTTCGGCTGGTGGCAATTCTGGATGCGGGATTATATCAACGACTACTATCGCGATCGCGGTAAAACACACTAAAAAAACCCTTACGCCGCCACGGCTATCGAAGAATATGAAAGAGTTAGCGAAATCTAGCCGCCCAACCTTAAGAAAGTGATCGAGACAACACTTGGGCTACCGGCACGCATAGTGTTAATCTGTTATCCGGTCTTATGAAAGCCATCTCCATCCTCGGTGCCACCGGCTCGATCGGCTGCAACACACTAAAAGTTATCGAACATCTTGGTGATATTCGCGTCGTCGCAATGGCGGCGGGGCGAAATGTCACTAAATTTGCCGAACAGATCGCTCAGTTTAAGCCGGAATTGGTCTCCTGTATCGACGAAACCGGAGCCGCAGATCTCGAACGTGAATTATATGGCTTAAACGCTGCGATACCGCGTATCGAGACAGGCGATGCCGGACTAATTTCCGTCGCAACCCACCCCAAAGCTGAAACGGTTGTCTCGGCAACGGTTGGCGCGGTCGGTTTTTTGCCGACATTGCGTGCAATTGAGGCTGGGAAACGTATTGCACTTGCAAATAAGGAAACGCTCGTCATGGCCGGCGAATTAATGACCAAAGCGGCGGAGGCGTCCGGAGCCGAAATTTTGCCGGTCGACAGCGAGCATAATGCCATTCATCAATGTCTGCGGGGAGAAACAAAACGCGAGGTGAAACGGCTGATCCTGACCGCATCCGGCGGGCCTTTTCGCCAGTGGTCAAGTGACCGGATCGGATGCGCGACGCGCGCCGAGGCACTTGATCATCCGAACTGGAAGATGGGCGAAAAAATCACCATCGATTCGGCAACGCTGATGAATAAAGGATTGGAAGTTATTGAGGCAAAATGGCTTTTTGGCTTTGACGCCGAACAAATATCGGTCGTCGTGCACCCGCAATCGATCGTGCATTCGATGATCGAAATGATTGACGGCTCGATCATCGCTCAGATGGGTGTAACGGATATGAAACATGCGATCCAATACGCACTAACATACCCGACGCGCAAAGCGAATTGCACGCCTCCGCTCGATCTTTCGCAACTCCGCGAGTTGAATTTTGAAGAGCCCGATCTTGACCGGTTTCCGTGTCTCGATCTCGCATTCAATGCACTAAAGGCCGGCGGCACGATGCCGGCTGTTCTCAACGCGGCAAACGAAACGGCCGTGCAGGCGTTTCTGGATGGCCGGATCAAATTGTCCGAGATCGCTCATATTAATGCCGGTGTCATGCAGTCTCACGAAGCTGAGCCGGTCGCTGACCTCGATACGGTCTTACGGGTTGATCGTTGGGCGCGTACGGCCGCCGATAAACTTTTGTCCGCCAAAGCCAGTTCGGCGTCATTGCGGAATTAGTTTGACTGAATACACGTGTGGTCTTACACTTTTATGACAACTTGTCGCGGCTCGTTGCGTTCTAACGATAAGTAATTTTTGAAAGGATTTATTAATGTCTGATATTTTGATCGCAATTTTAGCAATTCTCTTTGTTCTCGGTGTCGCCATAAATATTCACGAATTTGGTCACTTTATGGTCGCCAAATTTTTCGGTATGCGTGTCGAGGCTTATTCATTTTTCGGCCTTGGCCCAAGAGTTGCCGGTTTCAAGATCGGCCATACGGATTATCGAATCTCGGCGATCCCGCTTGGTGCTTATGTAAAACTTTACGGCGACGAAGCCACCGGACCGCTTGAGGGTGGAAATTCCGAAAAAGACGTTGCGACTTTCCTGGACGAGCGGAACATCGGAAAGGCCGAACCCGGAAAAGGCGCGGACAGCCACGTTGTTCCCGATTCGGAGCTATATGAACTGAGGCCACGTTGGCAAAAGTTCCTCGTGATGCTCGGCGGGCCGTTCATGAATATCATGCTGGCGCTCGCGATCCCGTTTTCGATGGCCTTGATTTACGGCGTTCCGACTAACCCGTCACCGATTGTTGGCTTCGTAAAAACTGGCGGGGCCGCTGACAACGCCGGCATCAAGGCCGGCGACCGGATCGTCAATTTTGATGGCGTCGAAAACCCGTCATGGGACCGAATCTCAGACGACGCTTTATTGATTCCTGAAAAAGAAGTGCCTATCGCGGTCGAGCGTAATGGCCAGCGGACGCAGCTCAAAATCTCGCCGACGAAAGTTACGGAAAAAGGCCAGTCCGGTGGATTTCTCGATATGGCACCCGACGCGGGAACGGAACCGGTCGTCGTCGGCAGCATTGACGCCACCATGCCCGCCGCCGAATCCGGCCTTCAAAAAGGCGACTGGATCACATCTGTCAACGGCAAGGCCATCCGCAATAGTCAGGAAATGAAGATCATGGTGGGCGAATCGAAAGATCAGCCGATCAAACTGGCGATCACGCGAGGCGACCAGCGGAGCGAAATCACCACTCATGCAGTGCAGAAAGACGGCGACTGGCGGATCGGAATTGCGTTTGACCCGACGCTGATGAGCTCACGTGAGCCGGTCGGCGTTGCCGGAGCGTTTAGCGAAGCGGGCAATCAGAACCTGAGAATTTTGCGGCTGACGGGCAAGGCTCTTGGCCAAGTGGGCACCGGTGAAAGATCGGCTCGCGACACTGTTTCCGGCCCGATCGGCATCGGGCAGATTATCGTAACGACGGTTTTTGCAAGCGGATTCATCGGCCTCCTGTCGGTGTTAATGGCGATCAGCCTGAGTCTCGGCGTTATGAATCTGTTGCCGATACCGATGCTCGACGGCGGCCAGATAATGGTGCTCGGTGTCGAAAAAGTGCTGTCATGGTTTGGCAGAACACTTTCGATGGTTGCCAGGGAACGCATCCAGCTAACAGGTCTCGCGATCGTCCTGCTGCTCATGGTGACGGTGATATTTTTTGACGTTTCGCGACTAATAACCAAGTAGAATAGCAACAACGGATTTACACAGATTAGCGCAGATAAAAATAATAAATCCGTGTAAATCTGCTTTAATCCGTTGTTTCAATTATATGACTAGAGTAACAAAAGCGGTCATGGTACGCGACATTCAGATCGGCGGCGGTGCGCCGGTCGTCGTTCAGTCGATGACCAAAACGGATACGACCGACGTCGATGCGACGATCCGTCAGATCGAGGAAATGGTTACTGCCGGATGCGAGATCGTCCGTATTGCCGTGCCTGACGATGATGCAGCTGCCGCGATGATCGAGATCCGCAAGCGGAC
>JAYUDV010000114.1:0-5582 GCA_043739565.1 Chloracidobacterium sp. | reverse complement strand
CTTCGATGGTGATTGTTGTTTCGACTTTCATAATTCTATATTTCGCTCGTGAAACGCTTTGCATCCTTCGGGGTATAAACATCTTCGGCTTCGTCATTCAAAAAGTCGAAAGCCTCGTTTTTTGAAGCGGCTCGCTGCCATTCTACTTCGTTAATGTCCGCATCTTCGTCGTACAGGACGATCACGCGGACACGGCTCGGCGCATTGTCCGGCAGATCCTTTTCTAACACGATCTCGTGATTCGCGTTATTCGTTCCGGTTGTTTCGATCGCTGTCAGCATCGCCAGGCTCCTCCGCCTCGATTTTACTACATATTTTGATAAGTCCGCACTTTCTTAACCGTTCAGCGCACTCCGCTGGATCTCAAAAAGTTTATTGACGCCGATCTCGGCGAGGGCGAGCATTTCGTCCATCTGTTCGCGGGTAAAGGGTTCGCGTTCGGCGGTGCCCTGGATCTCGATGAATTTTCCGGCGCCGGTGCAGACGATATTCATATCGACATCGGCGTTTGAATCTTCGGTGTAGGCGAGGTCGAGGATTGGTGTACCTTCGATAATGCCGACGCTGACGGCGGCGACTTCGCTCAGGATCGGCGAGGTCTTGATCGTTCCCTGCTTTATAAGTTTTCGACAGGCAAGAGCAAGAGCGACATAGGCACCCGTGATCGACGCGCACCGCGTGCCGCCGTCGGCCTGGATAACGTCGCAATCGAGATAGATCTGACGTTCGCCAAGCAGCTTAGTATCGACAACGGCCCGCAGACTGCGGCCGATCAGGCGTTGAATTTCCTGCGTCCGGCCCGATGGCCCACGCTGTGTCTCACGCTGCGTTCGCGTATTTGTCGCACGCGGCAACATTGCATACTCGGCGGTGACCCAGCCAAGGCCTTTGTTTCGCATAAACATCGGTACGCGGTCCTCGACGGACGCGGTGCAAATTACCTTTGTTCCGCCGACCTCGATCAGCGCCGAACCCTCTGCGTACGGCGAGATATTTGGCGTGATCTTGGTATTGCGTAGCTGGTCGAGGGTTCTGTTGTCTTGTCTTTCGTAACTCATTATTTTTCTGCCCGCGAATAACGCGAATGAATGCGAATTGAGACAGAAATATTTTCTTATTCGCGCCTATTCGCGTTATTCGCGGTCTAACTCTTCCTTAATTCATCATTCCCGTAAAGCTCTATAGCTTCGAGTTTCGACGGTTTTGTTCCTAAAAACCTCTCGGCGACGCGTCCAAATCGGTCGGCGGCATCGGTGACGTAAAAATGATCGAGGTCGTCGCACAGCTTTCGCGTGCCCACGATGGCGTTCGGATTTTCCAAGTCCTTATCTTTCAGCAGTTGAGCCACTTCGTCCGCCGTAGCTTCGCCGGAATCCACAAGTTTAACATTTTCGCCGACCGTTTGCTGAATCACATCGCGGAGGATCGGGTAATGCGTGCAGCCGAGAACGAGTGCGTCGGGGGCGAATTCTTTCATCGCCGCGAGGTATTTGGCGGCGATCGAATACGTCTCCGATTCCGCGGTCCAGCCTTCCTCAGCCAACGGCACAAATAACGGACAGCCGGCCTGAAAAACCTCCGCCATATCCGACGCACGGCGGATCGCCTCGAAATAAGCGTTGCTCGCCACGGTCGCCTCGGTGGCGATGACGCCGATCCTAGGATTTGAAATATCGCGTGTGATCTCGACCGCCTTTCGTCCGCCGGGGCCGATCACGCCGACGACGTCGAGACCGATCTTTTCACGAATTTTTGGCAAAGCCAAGGCCGACGCCGTGTTGCACGCGACCACCAGCATCTTGATCCCGCGAGACGCCAGAAATCGCGAATTCTCGATCGCGTAACGCTCGACCGTCGCCATCGATTTTGTGCCGTACGGCACGCGGGCCGTGTCACCGAGATAGATAAAATGCTCATTCGGCAAACGGTTGTGCAGCGCGCGATAAACCGTCAGGCCGCCCACGCCGGAATCGAATATCCCAATTGGCAAAGTGTTTAATGACATATTTCAGACGGATTCGTAATAGAAACTATATCGCATTTCGGTATGCCGGGTCTTGTAAACGCATGTCGTAAGAGAAATTAGGCCTTTTCATAACGCACGACCTGTATTACGATGTTTACGAATCATTACAAAAGAAATTTCGACGAAATATTAGCGACCGATACAATAATGGACGAGCAGAAAGGCAACAACGCAACGGTCGAATTCGACGCAGAAGAAAAGCGGGTCGAGGCTCAGAGCGCGACGTTCAAAAAAGAACTCGGTCTCAGCGATCTTGTCCTGACGCAGATACTCTTTATCGTCGGTCTGCCGTGGGTTGGCGTGGCGGCCAAGCAAGGGCAGTCGCATGTCGTGCTGTGGGTGGCGGCGATTTTGCTTTTCTATATTCCGTCGGCGGTCGTCGTTATTTATCTGAATCGCGCGATGCCGCTCGAGGGCGGGCTTTATCAATGGGCAAAGCTCGGTTTTAGCGATCTGGTCGGTTTTATGGTCGCGTGGAACTTGTGGCTTTTCGCGATCCTCAATACATCCGAGGTCGGCTTACAAGTTACGCAGTATGTTAACTACATAGCCGGTCCCGGCAGCGAATGGTTAACGTCCAATCCATTTTTCATCGGCGGCGTAAACACAGTTATCATCGGCATTCTGATACTGATCACGGTCATCGGCCTCGGTGTCGGGAAATGGGTGCATAAGGCAGGCGGCATTCTGATGATAACCGTTTTTGCCGCGATCATTATCCTGCCGCTGCTCAATCTCGCCAAAGGAACGATTACTGAATATCACCCGCTGCAGATCGAGATGCCGGTGCTAAGTTTGATGACGCTCAATCTGATGGGCAAGATGGGTTTTGGCGCTCTCGGTGGTTTTGAATACGTCGCGATACACGCCGGCGAAGCTCGCGATCCGGTGCGAACAATAGGCCGCTCGGTTGCTCTCGCGGCGCCGATAATTGCGTTGATGTTCATAATGGGAACAAGCTCGGTGCTGTCGCTAATACCGCAGGATCAGATCGATCTGATCGCTCCGATACCGCAGATATTGAGCGTCGGCTTTGGCCCGCTTGGGCTCGTCGCCGGCATCGCCTCGCTCACGATCTTTGCGTTGCTCTCGATTCGTCTCGCGCAGGCCAGCGTGATGTTTGGCGGCAACACGCGGCTGCCAATGGTCGCCGGTTGGGACAATCTGCTGCCCGCCTGGTTTACAAAGCTCCACGCAAAACACCGGACGCCGGTAAATTCAATCTTGTTTGTCGGCGCGGCAACGCTGTTTATGGGCATCGTCGGACTGATCGGCGTCGGCAAACAAGAGGCGTTTCAACTGCTGTGGAACGCGTCCGGCGTCTTTTACGCCATCACATATCTGATAATGTTTGCGATACCGCTATTCGGGCTGAAGGCGTCGGGTAGAAAGGTTCCCGTCTGGCTAAAGGCAGCGGCATTCTGCGGTTTCGCAATGACGCTGCTCTATGTCGCTCTCTCGGTCGTACCGATCGTACAGGTCGAGAGCCAGATTCTATTCGCCGTCAAAATCGGCGGGCTCATCATCGTTACTAATCTGATCGGACTCGGGTTTTATCTCGCCGCCAAGCGGCGACGACAAATAGAAACAGTTGAATAATGATGAACATCAGAACCGGGAGCCATCGCGACCGGGTTTCTTCGAGTTTATCAATCGTTACCGGGGCACCACCAGTTTGTAAACCTCCCTTGATTAGCGCCAGTTTAAACTGGAGTATTCCGGGTTATGTTTTGTGAGATATTCGGAGGCTGTCTGAAAAGGTCAGTACTTTTTATATTTTTGCATAGGGTTTAAAATATAAGAATGAGAGAACCGGTATTTAAGGTGTATGAGCAGAGGCAGGGGATGTTGTTGCCGCCGAGTTATGAGGAGATGGTGCCTGAGAACCATCCGGTGAGGGTGGTGGATGAGGTGATCGAGCGGATAGATTTGAGGGCTTTGGAGCAGACGTACAAGGGCGGGGGGTACGTCGAGCTATAATCCGCGAATGCTGCTCAAGGTGATGGTGTATGCGTATTTGAGGAATGTGTACTCGTCGCGAAAGATCGAGGAATTACTCCATGAGAACGTGCATTTCATGTGGCTCTCTGGCGGGGCGAGGCCGGATCACAACACGATCAGCGACTTCCGGTCAAAGCGGCTGAAGGACCATCTGAAGGGAATCTTCAGCGAGGTGGTGATGCTGCTTGCAGAGAGCGGGGCGGTGTCGCTGAAGGAGATAAAGCTGGACGGGACAAAGATCGAGGCGAACGCAAACCGGTACACGTTTGTGTGGGGCAAGTCGGTGAAGCGGCGGCGGGAGCAGATCGCTGTGCAGTTAAAAGAGTTGTGGGCGTATGTCGAGCAGGTGTATCGGGACGAAGAGCAGCAGCCGAACACACCGGATTTCAGCAAGATAGACCCCGTGGCGGTAACTCGGACAATAGAGGAGATCAACGAGGCGCTGAAAGAGAAAGATGTGGCCCCGAAGATCAAACAAAAGCTGGCCTATGCCAAGAAAAACTATCCGGCAAACCTTGAGAAATACGACGCCCAGGAAAAGATGCTCGGGGGGCGCAATAGTTGCTCGAAGACCGACAAGGACGCGACCTTTATGCGAATGAAGGAAGACCATCTCAATAACGGACAGTTAAAACCGGCATACAATGTGCAGGCCTCGACCAATGATCATTACATTCTGGGCTACACGCTGACGCAGAGTGCGGGCGACACGCTCAGCTTACCGGGACATATTGACGAGTTTGAAAGAGGATACGGCGTAAAGCCCGAGAGCGTGACGGCCGACGCGGGATACGGCAGCGAGGCCAACTACGACTATCTTGAGGAGCAAGGCATAACGGCCTATGTTAAATACGCATTATTCAATAAAGAGCAAACCGACAGGAAACATCAAACAAACGCATTTCACGCGGATAATCTTTATTACAACCCGACAAACGACACCTACACCTGTCCGTCCGGCCAGCCGATGAGATATATCGGCGATACCGAGCGAACGAGCGTCGGCGGCCATCCGAAACACCCGCGAATGTACAGGGTGCAAAACTGCCGGGGCTGCCCGATGCGAGGCCCCTGCCATCAGGCGACAGGCAATCGCACCATCCAGCGGAACCCGAATCTGATCCGCCACCGAAAGAAGATAAAAGAGCTGCTGACAAGCGAGGAGGGAATAGAAAAAAGACGGCAAAGATACGAGGTCGAAGCGGTATTCGGAAACATAAAACAGAACAAGGGGTTCAGACGGTTCATGCTCAGAGGTCTCGAAAAAGTAACGATCGAAACCGGCCTCATCGCCCTCGCACACAACCTCAAAAGGTTAAGCACAAAAAAGGGCAACTAACTTAGTCGTAAACCCCATTTTCTTTTTTCTTCGACCAAAGAAATAACCTTCGAGCTTTCAAAAAAACGCTCGAATTGAAAAAAATAGCCGCCGATAACTTGGTTTTCAGACGGCCTCCGAATCGTGCGGGCGGTGGTGGTTGTAGATTTCCAACCACTTCTCGGTCTGCGATCTCACTTCGTTTAGACTTTCAAAGATATACATATCAAGCACGGC